>CANGJI010000078.1 GCA_947454135.1 Sphingomonadaceae bacterium | reverse complement strand
GCCGCCGCCGCGCACGTATTCGCTGCGGACGGTGTGGCCCGGGCCCTTGGGCGCGATCATGATCACGTCGATATCGGCGCGCGGCTCGATCAGGCCGAAGTGGACGTTGAGGCCGTGGGCGAAGGCGAGCGCGGCGCCCGGCTTCATGTTGGCGTGGATGTCCTCGGCGTAGATCGCGGCCTGATGCTCGTCGGGCGCGAGGATCATGAGGATGTCGGCCCACGAGGCGGCTTCGGCGTTCGAGAGCACCTTGAAGCCGGCGGCTTCGGCCTTCTTCGCGGTGGCGGAACCGGCACGCAGCGCGATGGCGACGTCCTTGACGCCGCTGTCACGCAGGTTCTGGGCATGGGCGTGGCCCTGCGAGCCATAGCCGAGGACAGCGATCTTCTTGTCCTTGATCAGGTTCAGATCGCAATCGGCGTCGTAATAGACCTTCATTCTCAGTTCCGTTCTCTATGTCGTTGAAAAGGAATAGGGTGTTAGGCGGCTTCGGCGCCGCGGATCATGCCGACGATGCCGGTGCGGCCGACTTCGACGAGGCCGAGCTCCTTCATCAGGCTGACGAAGCTGTCGATCTTTTCGGGCGCGCCGGTCAGTTCGAAGACGAAGCTGGCGGTGGTCGTATCGACGACCTTGGCGCGGAACACATCGGCAAGGCGCAGCGCCTCGACGCGGTTCTCGCCCTTGCCCGCCACCTTGATCAGCGCCAGCTCGCGCTCGACGTAGGGGCCGACTTCGGTGAGATCTACGACCTTGTGGACCGGCACGAGCCGTTCAAGCTGGGCGCGGATCTGGTCGATCACTTCGGGCGGGCCGTGAGTGACGATGGTTATGCGGCTGACATCGTGGCCATCGGTGATGTCGGCCACCGTCAGGCTGTCGATGTTGTAGCCGCGCGCGGTGAACAGGCCGGCGATCTTGGCGAGAATGCCCGCCTCGTTGTCGACGGTGATGGTGAGAACATGGCGCTCTGCGGCGGGAATCGTGGTTTCGGCGGTCATCGTGTCGGCCTCCTCAGACCAGCGCCTTGGCGGCATCGTCCATCGTGCCGGAGACCTGATCGCCGTAGAGGATCATGTCGGTGTGCGCCGCGCCCGAGGGGATCATCGGGTAGCAGTTCGCTTCCTTGGCAACGAGGCAATCGACGAAGACCGGACCCGGGTGGTCGATCATCGCCTGAATGCCGGCGTCAAGCTCGCTTTCCTGCGTGATGCGGATGCCCTTCCAGCCATAGGCTTCGGCAAGCTTCACGAAATCGGGCAGGCTGTCCGAATAGGAGTTCGAATAGCGGCTCTCGTAGGTCAGTTCCTGCCACTGGCGGACCATGCCCATCCATTCGTTGTTGAGCACGAAGACCTTGACCGGCAGGCGGTACTGCGTGGCGGTGCCGAGTTCCTGGATGTTCATCTGGATCGAGGCATCGCCCGCGATATCGACCACGAGCGCATCGGGGCAGCCGACCTGGGCGCCGATGGCGGCGGGAAGGCCGTAGCCCATCGTGCCGAGGCCGCCCGAGGTGAGCCACTTGTTGGGGCCCATGAAGTGGAAGTACTGCGCCGCCCACATCTGGTGCTGGCCGACTTCGGTCGTGATGATCGGATCGCGCTGGCGGGTGAGGGCATAGAGCCGCTCGACCGCGTATTGCGGCATGATCGCTTCACTGCGGTGCGGATAGGCGAGCGACTGGCGGGCACGCCAACCGTCGATCCGGGCGAACCAGTCACCCAGTTCCGCCGCTTCGTGCTTGGCTTCATGCCATGCGGCGATGAGCTGCTTGAGAACACGCCCGCAATCGCCGACGATAGGCAGATCGGCGCGCACGGTCTTGTTGATCGAGGCGCGGTCGATATCGATGTGGATGCGCTTGGAATTCGGCGAGAAGGCATCGAGACGCCCCGTCACGCGGTCATCGAAGCGTGCGCCGACGGCGACGATGAGATCGGCGCGGTTCATCGCCATGTTGGCTTCGTAAGTGCCGTGCATGCCCAGCATGCCGAGCCACGCGGGATGGTCCGCCGGGAAGGCGCCGAGGCCCATCAGGGTCGAGGTCACGGGCGCGCCGGTCAGGGTTTGCAGTTCGCGCAGCAGGGCGGCCGCTTCCGGGCCCGAATTGATCACGCCGCCGCCGGTGTAGAAGATCGGCGCCTGCGCGGCTGCAATCATCTGCACGGCCTGCGCGATATCCTCGCGCGAGCCTTCGAGCTGCGGGTTGTAGCGGGTGCGTGTCCGCGCCGGCTTGCCCGTCCAGCGGGCCATGCCGATCTGCACGTCCTTGGGGATGTCGATCACGACCGGGCCGGGGCGGCCCTCGGTGGCGATGCGGAACGCCTCCTCGACGATCTCGCCCAGCTGGTCGGGATCCTTCACGAGGTAGTTGTGCTTGGTGCAGTGGCGCGTGATGCCGACGGTATCGCATTCCTGGAACGCATCGGACCCGATCAGCGCGGTGGGGACCTGACCGGTGATGACGACGAGCGGAATCGAATCCATGAAGGCATCGGCAATGCCGGTGACGGCGTTGGTCGCGCCCGGGCCCGAGGTGACGAGCACGACGCCGGGCTTGCCGGTGGCACGCGCATAGCCTTCGGCAGCGTGGGCCGCTCCGGCTTCGTGGCGGACGAGGATGTGACGGATCCGCTCGTCACCGAACAGGGCATCGTAAATCGGCAGCACGGCACCACCGGGATAGCCGAATACGCATTCGACTCCCTGAGCGACCAGGCTTTCGACCAGGATTTCCGCGCCGCTGCGCTCGTTCTTCACGTGTCGTTCCTTTCCGGCCCGGTGAACCCTTCTAGGTCTTGCCCCGGAGGCCGCTGCGATGGGGCGCGTTAGCCGCGCTGTCCCGATCCTTCAAATCAAAAACCGCCGGAGAATGGGCCGATTCCGCCCAACCCCTTAAAAAATGCGGCCCGGGGCAGATCCAGACTGCACCGGGCCATAGAAGCCGCGGGAGGGACTGGAATCCTTGCCCGTCGGTGAGCTTGGGGTAGGCGACATAAAATGCTGTGTCAACCGCTAATCGCGTAATAATGCTTCAATGAGGCTGTCTGGCGGGGAATTTTGCAACGTGATGCGCGGCCATTCTGCCGGGGGCTGGTGCCTCAGCCAAGTGTACTGCCGTTTCGCATAGCGCCGTGTCGCCTGGCTTCCTGCTGCGATTGCCTCTGCCTCGCTGCAACGACCAGCAAGGAAATCAGTGACTTCGGGTACGCCGATGGCCCGCATGACGGGAAGCGCGGGATCGAGATTGCGGGCGAGCAGGGCCTCGACCTCGGCAATTGCGCCGCCGTGCCACATCCCGGCGAAGCGCAGATCGCAGCGCTGATAGAGCCACGCACGCTCGGGCATCAGAATGAGGGGGCGCAGCGAAACGGCATGGCCGATCCCGCCGGTGCGTTCGACTTGCCATGCCGCGAGGGAGCGGCCGGTGGAACGGATCACTTCGAGCGCGCGGGCGATCCGCGCGGCGTCGTTCGGGGCGAGGGCGGCGGCGCGGGCCGGGTCTTCCTGCGCAAGGGCGGCATGGGCCTCGGCCACGGGCAGGGCGCGGACGGCGGCGCGCACATCGGGATCGATGGCGGGAACCGGCGCGATGCCATCGAGCAGCGTGCGTATATAAAGGCCAGTGCCGCCGACCAGAATGGGCAGCGCGCCTGCTGCATGCGCGGCGGCAATCTCGGCGCTGGCGGCGGTGGCCCAGTCTGCGGCGGAACAGGCCGTGCTGCCATCCCATGCGCCGAACAGACGGTGGGGGACGCCTTGCATCTCGGCCTCGGTAGGGCGCGCGCTGAGCACCGCGAGGTCTGCATAGACTTGCGCGCTATCAGCGTTGATTACGACGGCCTTGCCGCCCCTGGCCTCGGCCGCCAGTGTAGCCCGCACCGCGAGATCGCTCTTGCCGCTCGCCGTCGGCCCTGCAATGAGCGCCAGCGGCGGCCCAGAAACGGACTGGCTGGCCGTGATGCAAGGGGAATGATCTGTGCTCATCGCACGGCTGATAGCAGAGCCCGAGACGCTTGGTGACAATCTTGCGCTCGCCATGGAACAGATTGAGGGCGAGGGCTGGGAAGTGGCCGGAGCCGGCATGCTGCCCGAGGCGGACGACGTGCTCGAGATGGAGCTGATCGAGGAGGACAAGGCGCCTGATGTCGGCGCAGTTCGGCGTATTCTCGAACGGTGCTTCCCTTCGTGCGATCTCCTGCTTTCCGCGCAAGCCATCGAGCTTCCGCGCCTCTTCGTGTCCGACATGGATTCGACGATGATCGGGCAGGAATGCATCGATGAGCTGGCGGATTTTGCCGGGTTGAAGGAGCGAATCGCTGCGATCACCGAGCGGGCGATGCTTGGGCAGCTCGATTTCGAGGCGGCGCTGCGGGAACGCGTGGGGTTGCTGAAGGGGCTTTCCGAAGGCGCAATCGCGCAGTGCCTTGAAGAGCGCATCCGTCCGATGGACGGCGCGCGCACGCTGGTCGCGACGCTGAAGGCGCAGGGCTGCCGCACCGTGCTGGTGACCGGCGGCTTCCATGGCTTTGCCGATCCGGTGGCGCAGATGCTGGGCTTCGAGCGTGTCGTGGCGAACCGGCTTGCCGTGGAAGGCGGCGCGCTGACCGGCGATGTGGTCGGCGGGATCGTCGACAGCTCGGTCAAACGCAAGGTTTTGCTCGATGAAGCCGCGCTGCTGGGCGAGGGTATCGGCAGCCTCGCGACGGGCGACGGCGCGAACGACATTCCGATGCTGGAGGCGGCGACCCACGGCATCGCCTATCGCGCCAAGCCCAAGGCCCGCGCGGCGGCGGACGGGTGGATCGAGCGCGGCGATCTGACCGCGATCCTCTCGCTTTACGGGATTGCGCGGGAGCACTGGGTGGCGGCTTGACGCGATATTAACACTGGTGTTAGTAGGTCCGCAGCATCTGATTCTGCGGAGGCCTTTCGTGAACGCCCTCACTGCCAAGTTCGAAGCCGATACGTCTCGCGATTTCCTGCAGCTGCCGCTGTTCGATGAAAGCCGCCCGCAGCTCAAGCTGCGTCCGGCCAAGGCGATGCATCACTTCCGCGAACTGCTGAAGAACAAGGAAAACACCGAGGAGGTGTTCTATATCTTCGAGGCGCTGCCCTGGCGTGATCTGCGCAAGGCGGGCGAGCGGTTCCTGACCTCGGAACGGGGCATGGACGTGCGCGTGAAGGAGCCGTTCCTGCCCACGATCCTCGATGACCACGCCGCGCTGCGCCGGATGCCGGAAGGCTCGCTTGCGCATGCCTACTGCGACTTCATGGAGAAGGAAGGGCTGACGGCGCACGGGCTGGTCGAAGAGTTCAACCGCTTCGCCGCGGACAAGCCGAAGTATAACGACCAGTTCCAGTGGTACATGAACCGCATGCGCGATGTGCATGATATGCTTCATGTTCTGACCGGCTATGGCCGCGACGCGCTGGGCGAGGCCTGCGTGCTGGCGTTCACCTACAGCCAGCAGCCTTCGCCGGCGCATCTGTTCATCGGCTACATGGCCGGGCTCAATATCGGCAAGCAGGTCAAGAGCAGCGCCCCGGTGCTGCGCGCGATCCGCGAGGCGCAGGGGCTGGGCAAGGCCTGCCCGCGCGTGGCCGAACTTGCGATCACCGAACTGCTGCCGCTGCCGCTGCAGGAAGTGCGCCGCCGCCTCAATATCACGCCCGCGATGCACTACCGCGCGGCGCATGCGGTGTGGCAGTCGATGGGCGTCGATCCCTACGATCTGCTGGGCAAGAAGGCGGCCTGAAGAACCCCTCCGTCAGCGCTTCGCGCTGCCACCTCCCCATTTGCACTTCGTGAAAATGGGGAGGACCAAAAAAGACCCTCCCCATTTTCACGAAGTGCAAATGGGGAGGTGGCCTGCCGCAGGTAGGTCGGAGGGGTTATCGGCGCTGGCAATGTCGCACTATAGCTTCGGCTACCAGTTCGGGTGAGCGGAGAACATCGCTTGCAGGAATGCGGACTACCTCGATTCCAAGTTCGGCAAGTGAAATAGCGCGTGCTTGATCACGCTCTGGACGATTGCCCATGTCATGCGCAATTCCATCTATCTCGAACGCAATCTTGATCGCAGCGCAGTAGAAGTCGAGTACCCATGCCCCGACCGGATGCTGTCGGCGAATTTTCACACCGTCCGGCTGTAGGCGCAGATGCCGCCAAAGCAGCGTCTCAGGGAGGCTCGGCTCACCTCGCAGTTTGCGCGCCAAGGGTACGTCGCGTGGTTGCTTCGGCCTTGGCAAAGAACCCCTCCGTCTCGCTTCGCGAGCCACCTCCCCATTTGTGCTGCGCAAAAATGGGGAGGGCCAGAGGGAGATGCTGCGAGTTTGGCGCTACCCTTCCATCCAATCCTTGAAGAACGCTTCGTTGGCCTCGCGCAAGGCCGCGATTTCCACGGCGAAGCCCGGGCCGCTGACTGCGGAGCCGCCGGTGGTGCCGATGCGCGTCATCGGGATGCCGGCTGCCTGGATCGTTTCGGCAACGGCGCTCGTCACGACATAGCGGGCCTGGTCTTCGCCGAATGCGGTGAAGTGATCGCCGATGTCCTCGAGCTGGCAGCCGATGCCGCTTGCCATCGCCATTTCGGCGAGAGCTACGAGGAGACCGCCGTCCGAAACGTCGTGGACAGCGCTGACCTTGCCCTCGGCAATCAGCTTGCGGACGAACTCGGCGTGGGCGCGTTCTGCGGCGAGATCGACCGGCGGGGGAGCGCCTTCCTCGCGGCCGTGGATTTCGCGCAGCCATAGCGACTGGCCGAGGTGGCCGTTGCTCTGACCGATCACGAAGATCGCCTCGCCTTCGGCCTTGAAGCCGATCTTGGCCATCGTCTCATGGTTTTCCATCAGCCCGACGCCGCCGATGGCAGGCGTGGGCAGGATGGCCGAGCCGCCGCCGGTCGCCTTGCTTTCGTTGTAGAGCGAGACGTTGCCCGAGACGATCGGGTAGTCGAGCGCGCGGCAGGCATCGCCCATGCCGCGCAGGGCTTCGACGATCTGCGCCATGATTTCAGGCCGCTGCGGGTTGGCGAAGTTGAGGCAGTTGGTGATCGCGAGCGGGGTCGCGCCGACAGCCGAGATGTTGCGGTAGGTCTCGGCCACCGCCTGCTTGCCGCCTTCGTAGGGGTCGGCGTAGCAGTAGCGCGGGGTGCAGTCGGTGCTCATGGCGAGCGCCTTGTGCGTGCCGTGGATGCGCACGACGGCAGCGTCGCCGCCCGACTTCTGCAAAGTGTCCGCACCGACCTGCGAATCGTACTGCTCCCAGATCCAGCGGCGGCTGGCGAGATCGGGGCAGCCGATGAGCCCCAGGAGGTCCGCGCCGAGATCGGAGCTGGCGGGGACGTCGCCCAGCGGCTTTACCCCGGCCCAGGCCTTGTAGTCCGCAAGGCTCATCGCCGGGCGGTCATAGAGCGGGGCGTCTTCGGCCAGCGGCCCGAGCGGGATGTTGCACACGGTCTCGCCCTGGAAGGTGAGGACCATGTTGCCGGTGTCGGTCACTTCGCCGATCACCGCGAAATCGAGCTCCCACTTGCGGAAGATCGCCTCGGCCATGGCTTCCTTGCCGGGCTTCAAGACCATGAGCATGCGCTCCTGGCTTTCCGAGAGCATCATCTCGTAAGGCGTCATGCCCTCTTCGCGGCAGGGCACCTTGTCCATGTCGAGCACGATGCCGGCCTTGCCGTTGGTCGCCATTTCGACCGAGGAGGAGGTGAGGCCCGCCGCGCCCATGTCCTGAATCGCGACGATGGCGTCGGTGGCCATCAGTTCGAGGCAGGCTTCGATGAGGAGCTTTTCGGTAAAGGGATCGCCGACCTGCACGGTGGGGCGCTTTTCCTCGGACTTCTCGTCGAAGTCCGCGCTCGCCATCGTGGCGCCATGGATGCCGTCGCGCCCGGTCTTGGAGCCGACGTAGACGATCGGATTGCCGATGCCGGTCGCGGCCGAATAGAAGATCTTGTCCTGATCGGCGACGCCGACGGTCATCGCGTTGACGAGGATGTTGCCGTCATAGGCCTTGTGGAAGTT
Source organism: Sphingomonadaceae bacterium (assembly GCA_947454135.1). Classification (GTDB taxonomy): domain Bacteria; phylum Pseudomonadota; class Alphaproteobacteria; order Sphingomonadales; family Sphingomonadaceae; genus Novosphingobium. The sequence goes on along the minus strand of CANGJI010000078.1, from coordinate 7,037 downwards.
GGTCTCGCCGCCAACGGTCGGCACGCCGACGCAGTTGCCATAGCCGCCGATGCCCGCGACCACGCCCTGCACGAGGTGCTTCATCTTGGGGTGATCGGGCCGGCCGAAGCGCAGCGCGTTCATGTTGGCGACGGGGCGCGCGCCCATCGTGAAGACGTCGCGCAGAATGCCGCCAACGCCGGTTGCCGCGCCCTGATAGGGCTCGATGTAGGAGGGGTGGTTGTGGCTTTCCATCTTGAAGATGGCGGCCAGCTTGGTGCCGTCCGGCCCGTCGCCGATGTCGATCACGCCCGCATTCTCGCCGGGGCCGCAGATCACCCAAGGCGCCTCGGTGGGCAGCTTCTTGAGGTGGATGCGGCTCGACTTGTACGAACAATGCTCCGACCACATGACCGAAAAGATGCCGAGCTCGACAAGGTTCGGCTCGCGCCCGAGCGCGTGGAGGACGCGGGCATATTCTTCTTCGGACAGCCCGTGGGCGGCGACGGTTTCTGCAGTGATCTCGGCCATGGATGCGCCCTTAGCGTTGCCGCGCGGGCAAGGCGAGTCTCAAGAGGCAGGCTTTGCCCGGGTTGATTGCACCCAGACAGCAAGCAGCGCGATCACCGAATAGGCGGCAAGCGCCGTGATCGGCTGAGCGGGCGTTACTTCGGTGGTGCGGGGGCCGAACCAGTCGATCGCCTGACACAGGCCGAGAACGAGCGCGAGGACACCAAGCGGAAGGCGCTTTGGGCGGGTGCTGGCGGCGTAGAAGGCGAGACCGCCGAAGGCCATCGCGAGTTCGAACGGCTTTTCGATCAGTGGCCGGTTCCACAGGCCAAGACCAAGAAGCGGCGGTGATCCGGCGAGGGTGAGGTCCGGCCGGTGGACGATGAGATCGACCAGCCAATGCGAGACGACCGCCATCGCAGCGAGCCATGCGGCAGCAGGGCGGCGGGTGAAGAGCCAGACCAGCAATGCGAATCCGGTTGCCCAGACGCAGGCGCCTAGCAGGCTGTGCGTGTAGGGCATGTCGTAGAGATCGAGCCAGTTGCTGGCGGTGGCCCCCGGCACGAGGCGGAAGTGCTCAATCCCGATGAGCGCGAAGGTGAAGAAGCCAAAGTCGATCAGCTGCGTGCCGATCATCAGCACGGCGAGCGGCGGGGCCTTGCGGTGCGTGGCGGCGATGAACGCAGGGGCGTAGTGGCCGATGAACATGAGCCGCTCAGCCCGCGAAGGCGCGGGCCGCATATGTCGCGGCGACGGCGGCGGTCATCGTGGCGAAGGCGCCCCAGCAGACGTCGATCGCGGTGACGTAGCTCGGCCAGCGGGCGAGGGTGGCCTGGTTGGTGAAATCATAAGTCGCATAGCACAGCGCGCCGAGGAGCGCGCCGTTGAGCGCGGCAGCGCCGAGGCCGCCGGTAATGCCGGGACGGATCGCGAACCAGACCATCCCGGCGAGATAGGCGAGGTAGAAAATGCCTGCGGGCGCGAGCCGGAAGGTCGGTGCGAGGAGGTCTCCCAGCGCGGGCCGGTAGAGGTTTGGACCGGCCCAGCCCAGCCAGAGCGCATCAAGTCCGCCGAACACCACGGCGGCAACGATATAGGCGATTATCAACTGCATGCACCGGCTCCCTGTCTCGAAGCTTGACCGGCTGCGGCTCGCCCGTCAATGCTGCTGGGCGATGGCACACGATACCGACATCGGCTCTCTGAGTTTCGAGGAAGCCTTGAAAGCGCTGGAGGATATTGTCCGCCGGCTGGAAAGCGGCGAGGCTCCCCTCGACGAATCGATTGATCTCTACGCGCGGGGCGATGCGCTGCGGGCGCATTGCCAGAAGCGGCTCGATGCCGCGCAGGCACGGATCGAGGCAATCGTTTCGGACGGAGCTGCTGGCGGCGTGGGACGTGCCACGGGAACCCGGCCCTTTGATGACGGAGCCGACAGGGCATGACGGCAATGGAACGTACCGGTCCGTGGCGGGAGCTGCTGCGCCCCGCCTTGCAGCGGATCGCCGAGGATGTGGATGCCAGCTTCGATGCGCTTCTGCCGCTGGCGAATGATCCGCGCGACCGCCTGATCGAGGCGATGCGCTATGCCGCGATTGGCGGCGGCAAGCGCTTGCGGCCGCTGCTCGTGATGGCGACTGCCACCCTGTTTGGCGCAGACCGTGCGATGGCGATCAGGGTCGGCACCGCGCTTGAGGCCATTCACGTCTATTCGCTGATCCACGACGATCTGCCGTGCATGGACGACGACGCGCTGCGCCACGGCAAGCCCACGCTCCATGTCGCCTTCGACGAGGCGACGGCGGTGCTGGCAGGCGATGCCCTGCATGACTTTGCCTTCGAGGTGCTCTCGGACCCCAATCTGTCCGGCGATCCCTTCGTGCGGATCGAACTGGTCCGCACGTTGGCGCTGGCCAGCGGCATGAACGGCATGGCCGGTGGGCAGATGATGGACATGGCGGCGGAAACCGCCTCGTTCGACCTCCCGACGGTGACCCGGTTGCAGCAATTGAAGACCGGGGCGCTGCTGAGCGCTGCGGTGGAAATGGGCGCGATCATCGGGCGTTTGCCGTCCGAAGGGCGCTCGCATCTGCGCGGCTATGCGCGCGACATCGGCCTTGCCTTCCAGATTGCCGACGACCTTCTCGATGCCGAGGGCGACGAGGAAGCGGCTGGCAAGGCGCTGCGCAAGGACGAGACAGCGGGCAAGGAAACCTTCCTCTCGCTGCTCGGCCCCGAACGGGCGCGCGAACAGGCGCAGATGCTGGTGGAACAGGCGGTGCGGTACCTCGCTTCCTATGGCGAGGAGGCGGACCTCCTGCGGGCGCTGGCGTGGTTCATTGTCGAAAGGGATCGTTGAATGGGAGCGGGGGCACAGGAAAGGATCGGGGTATACCCCGGCACGTTTGACCCGATTACGCTGGGGCACCTCGATATCATTCGCCGGGGGGCGAAGCTGGTCGACAAGCTGATCATCGGCGTGACAACCAACCCTTCGAAGAACCCGATGTTCACGCCTGAAGAGCGCATGGCGATGGTGACCCGTGAGGTCGCGGCGCAGGGAATCGAGAACGTCACCGTCATGGGCTTCCATGCGCTGCTGATGAAGTTTGCCGAGAAGCAGGGCGCAAGCGTGATCGTGCGCGGGCTGCGCGCCGTGGCCGACTTCGAATACGAATACCAGATGGCCGGCATGAACCAGCAGCTCAACGACGGCATCGAGACGGTGTTCCTGATGGCCGACGTCAGCCTGCAGCCGATTGCCTCGAAGCTGGTCAAGGAAATCGCGCTGTTCGGCGGGGAAATCACCCGGTTCGTGACGCCGCAGGTGCGCGACGAGGTGGTGGAGCGGGTGCAGCGGCTTGGCCGGCTCGGCGATTACTGAGGCTCCGAAGCGTTCGGGCTGGCAATTGTTCATTGCGGCGTCATCGCCGGGGGCCTATCCGCCGGCCTTACGGCTGGTAATCTCGGTCCAAGATTAGGCAGGAATTCGGTTTGATGGCTTCGCGTTTGTTCAACAAGATCATGCTCGGGCTCGCGCTCGGCGCGATGGTGGCTCCGATTTCTCCTGCGCTGGCGCAGCGGCCGCCCCAGAAGGATCCGGTCAAGCCGATCAAGATCGATCCGATCAAGCATGCGCAGACGATCAACTACGCGGTCGATCCTGACATCTCGCACGATCCCGACAACGTGCTGCTGCTCGATCTTTCCAACGGCGGACGCGTGGCGATCCGGCTCATGCCGGAATGGGCGCCGCACCATGTAGAGCGGATCAAGACGCTGACCAAGGAAGGCTTCTACAACGGGGTGATCTTCCACCGCGTGATCGATGGCTTCATGGCGCAGACGGGCGATCCGACCGGCACCGGCCAGGGCGGATCGAAGCTCCCGGACCTCAACGCGGAGTTCAACGACATCCCGCACTTGCGCGGCACCGTCTCGATGGCGCGCACGGATGAGCCGAATTCGGCGAACAGCCAGTTCTTCATCGTGTTCTACCCGCGCTTCGCGCTCGACCATAAGTACACGAACTTCGGCCGGGTGATCGCAGGCATGGACATCGTCGATGCCATCGTGCGCGGTGAACCGCCCAAGAACCCGACGAAGATCGTGCAGGCGAGCCTCGCTTCGGAAAACAAGGCTCCGCCGCCGCCGCCCGCGCCCGCAGCTCCGGCGACGTTCACCGCGGATATGCTCAGCAACTCCAAGTCGAACTGAGCGCTTGGGGGCATGCCCCCTAGGCTCACGCGCGCCAAGCTTGTCGAAGCACGTACACCGCGCTAGCGGCGTGTCCCATGCGTGTAGACCTGTTCGATTTCGAGCTTCCGCCCGAGCGCATTGCGCTGCGCCCCGCTTCTCCGCGCGATTCGGCGCGGCTGCTGCGCGTGGGGGCTGAAGGGCCGTTCACGGATGCCATCGTGCGCGATCTGCCCTCGCTGCTGCGCGCAGGCGATGTGCTGGTGTTCAACGATACGCGGGTGATCCCGGCCCAGCTTGAGGGCGAAGTAGGCAACGCGCGGATCGGTGCGACCTTGCACAAGCGTATCGACTTGCGCCGCTGGCAGGCCTTCGTGCGCAATGGGCGGCGGCTGAAGCCGGGTGTGGTAGTCACCTTCGGCGCTGGCGTCACAGCGGTCGCCGAAGAGCGCTTCGCCGATGGCAGCTGGACGCTGGCGTTCGGCGGGGACGAACCGGTCGAAGTGCTGCTGGAGCGCGCAGGGACGATGCCGCTGCCGCCTTACATCGCCGGCAAGCGCGCGGTCGATGAGCGGGACCGGCAGGATTATCAGACGATGTTCGCCGCAGAGGACGGCGCGGTGGCCGCACCGACGGCGGCGCTGCATTTCACGCCCGAACTGATGGCGGCGCTGGCCCAAGCGGGTATCGGCCACGAGACGCTGACGCTGCACGTGGGCGCGGGCACGTTCCTGCCCGTCAAGGCGGACGATACCGACGACCACGCGATGCATGCCGAATGGGGCCGGATCGAGCCCGAGACGGCGGCGCGGCTCAACGCGGTGCGCGCGGCGGGCGGGCGGATCATCGCGGTCGGCACGACAAGCCTGCGCTTGCTGGAAAGCGCGGCGGACGAAGCGCGCGTGATCCATCCCTTTGCGGGGGATACGAGCATCTTCATCACGCCGGGCTACCGCTTCCGCGCGATCGACGGGCTGATGACCAATTTCCACCTGCCCAAATCAACGCTGATGATGCTGGTCAGCGCGCTGATGGGGCTGGAGCGGATGCAGGAAGCCTATGCCTACGCCATCGCGAACGAGTACCGGTTCTACAGTTATGGCGATTCGAGCCTGCTGATCCCCTAGGCGGCGACCATCTCTGCCACCGCATCGAGCACGGTGAGGCGCTGTTTCTTGAGGTCTTCGAGGTGTTGGTCGGAGGTCGGCTCGATCCCGGTTTCGGCGCGGTGGATGGCCTTGTCGAGCTCGTAGTAGTCATCGCTCAGCTTGCGGAAATGCGCATCGCCGAGCTTGAGTTCGTGCAGCCTGGCGGCGGCGCCGGGGAAAGCGGCGGCGAGATCGTGAGCGGAATGGCTCATGCTGTGGTCTCCTCTGTCGTGTACGGGAGGAGCCTAGCAGCGGGTTGAACCCAGCGAATTGCGGTCTATCAATCTGGCCATCAATTTGCGAACCAGCTCCACACCAGCTTGCCGGTGAGGAGGAGGCTGGCCGTGACCAGCAGCGGGCGGATCAGGCTTGCGCCGTAGCGGGTGGCGAGCCGCGTGCCGATCATCGCGCCCACCATCGAGCCCGCGCCCATGCACAGGCCGAGCAGCCAGATGACCTGCCCGCCAGCCGCGAACACGACAAGGCTGGCGGCGTTGCTCGCAAGGTTGAGCAGCTTGGTGAGGCCGGTCGCGCGGGTGAGGCCGAGGCCGCGCAAGGCAACCAGCGTTGCGGCGAAGAACTGGCCGGTGCCGGGGCCGAAGAACCCGTCGTAGAAGCCGATCCCGCCCGCGACGGGAAGATAGGCGCGCGCGGACAGGCGCGGTTCGCCCGGGGTATCGTCCATGCGCGGCGAAAGCAGGGTGTAGAGCGCCGCGCCCATCAGGAGGAGCGGCACGACGAGCCGCAGCACATGCGCATCGAAGTGCTGGATGACGAGCGCGCCTGCGCCTGCGCCAAGGAACGCGGCGATTGTCGCGGGCAGGTTGGGGCGCAGCGCGAAGAGCCCGGCGCGGTGATAGCGGGTGGTGGCGACGGTGGCGCCCATCGCGGATTGCAGCTTGTTGGTGCCGAGCATCAGATGCGGCGGCAGGCCGGCGTAGATCAGCGCGGGCAGGGTGAGTAGGCCGCCGCCGCCCGCGATGGCGTCGATGCAGCCCGTCAGCACGGCAAGGCCGGTGAGCGCGGGATAGAGCCAGGGGGCGAGGGCGAAGGCTTCATGCATTTGCGCCCCATGGCGTTTGTGCGTAAGGCGCACAACCTCCTCATCCCCCGGAATGCCCACGATGACCCGCTTTTCCTTCACCGTCCATGCCACCGATGGCCGTGCCCGCACCGGTGCGATCACGATGAAGCGCGGCACGATCCGCACGCCCGCGTTCATGCCGGTGGGCACGGCGGGGACGGTCAAGGCGATGAAGGTGGAGGATGTCGCGGCGACGGGGGCGGACATCATCCTCGGCAACACCTACCACCTGATGCTGCGCCCGGGCGCCGAGCGGATGTCGCGGCTGGGCGGGCTGCACAACTTCATGCGCTGGGACAAGCCGATCCTGACGGACAGCGGCGGCTATCAGGTGATGAGCCTCTCGGAGCTGCGCAAGATCACCGAGGAAGGCGTGACCTTCGCCAGCCATATCGACGGATCGCGGCATCATCTGACGCCGGAACGCAGCATGGAAATCCAGCGGCTGCTCGGCAGCGACATCGTAATGGCCTTCGACGAGTGCCCGAAGATCGACCAGCCGCGTGACGTCATCGCGCGCAGCATGGAAATGTCGATGCGCTGGGCAAGGCGCAGCCGCAACGGGTTCGATGCGGGCGGCCAGCATGCCGAAGACGCGGCGCTGTTCGGCATCCAGCAGG
>CANGJI010000077.1 GCA_947454135.1 Sphingomonadaceae bacterium | reverse complement strand
CCGCGTGAACGATTTCCTCGTCGGCCTGTTCGCCGCGATCAACATCCGCCTCGTCGATTTCAAGCTCGAGTTCGGCCGCATCTGGGACGGCGACTACAGCCGCGTCATCCTCGCTGACGAAATCAGCCCCGATGGCTGCCGCCTGTGGGACATGATCACCGGCGAAAAGCTCGACAAGGACCGCTTCCGCCGCGATCTCGGCGGCGAGGAAGAAGCCTACCAGGAAGTCGCCCGCCGCCTCGGCCTGCTCGAAAACGACGGCGGCCCGAGCGAAGTCTTCGACCTCGGCGCCCACCGCAAGCTGCGCGGCAAGAAGTAAGCCTCAAACGCCCTCCCCATTTTCACGAAGTGTAAATGGGGAGGTGGCAGCCCTCAGGGCTGACGGAGGGGTAAACCGGCACAAGATGCCGCCGGCGGGCAAGGGCCACTGCCCTCGCATCCCCAAACCCCGCCCCGAGCCTCCCCCCAAACCTTCGTCATTCCCGCGCAGGCGGGAATCCAGAGCGGCAAACACAACGCTGCCCCGCGGACGTGGGGACTTGGTGAAGTATCACCGCGATCCCGCAAACTTGCGCTTGAACCGATCAAACCAGAGGCCGATGTATTCCTCAGGTGAGAACAAGTTCGCCAGCGCGGCCTTCTCCGCAAAGCCGACAGGATGCGACAAGTCGAAAATATGCGGCGCTGAGTTATGCAGTTCTTGCCAACGCGGCTCCATCGGTGAGCCTGCGCGGCAGAAAATCACGATGTTCTGGCGGTACCACCAGCAAACCTCGTCGTTTTGCCACACGCGCGGCCTGATCGCGTCATAGGGCTTGAAGCCGAACACGGCGAACTTCTCGATCCAGTAGCCCAGGGCGCGCTCATTTACGTGGTGCTGGCCGCCCTGACCCTTGATCGCAGCCGAGAACATGATCGAGTCGGATAGCCGCGTGAGGCTGTCGATGAACGTGTCGGCGTTCTCTTCGTCGATATGCTCGGCGACCTCCAGCGTCATGGCGAGGTCGTATTTGCGAGGTTCGCTGTAAGGCCGCGACAGGTCGGTAGCCTCGAATTCAGCATCGCGGATGAGCGGGTTAGCGTTCTTGACCCACTCGCCATCGCGGCCCTTCACAAGCCCGACACCACGCTTGGTGAACTCCTCGAGCCACACACCGCGTCCACACCCGATATCAATCACGCTATGCAGATCGTGACTGGCACCGGCGAATGCCTCGATCAAGATCGGGATGACCGCCTGCGCTGATCGCGACGTTCGTTGATAGTCACGCAGATAAAACTTCTTCGTGTAGAAAAGCGACATTTCCATCCCTTATGATACGCGCCCCCTCAAAAATTGCGGTGACACTTCACCAAATCCGCGAAATCATGCGAATTACGGTGGCGAACTGCTATTTCCCCAAAATCCGCCTCAACTGCGCCACTCACCTGCCGCGCCCTTGCCCCTCGACCACCGTCAGCGGCGGCGGCCCCCTCTCCATTTGAGCGTGTCGCAAAATGGGGAGAATCTTGGCTAACTTGGGTGCTTGCGGCTCTGGATTCCCGCATTCGCCGGAATGACGAAGCGTGAGGAATGGCCCCCGCCAGCCAATACGTCTCGTAAAGGGCTCTGGTTCATGGCGGTGGACGATAATAAACTGGCAGATAATGTCATAGATCATCCACCCGGTTCGGATCATTCTGTCAGGATCGCGTATACGCGCCACCCATGTAAGTAACACCTGCCAAGATGCACTTCTACTGACCCGAGACCACCGCCGCCTCGGTATCATTATATTTTTAGGCCGTGACGTTGATCGCAAATCGCTGCGATCAGATCGCGGCCATTGAGGATTTTAGTGCAGTGTTACCGCAATTTCGGCACAAGATGCCACCGGCGGGCAAGGGCCACCGCCCTTGCATCCCCTCAATCAACGATGCGTTCGATCGGGCAACAATGCCCGTGGCAAGCGGCGCAAAAGCCTGCGCCGCACTCCAACCTTCGTCATTCCCGCGGAGGCGGGAATCCAGAGCGGCCAAACCCCTTCGCCAGCCTCAAGCTGCGGCTTGGGCATTTCGCAAAGTGTCACCGTAATTGACGCAGCGACCAGAACTATGGACGCTGCGCCATTTAATGTGCATACATAATTCGTGAATATCGAGTTCGATCCCGCCAAGAGCGAGCGCAACCGCGCCGAACGCGGCTTTGGCTTCGAAACGGCGGCAGATTTCGAGTTTGCAACGGCGCTGATCTGGCTCGACACCCGGTTTGCCTACCCCGAACCGCGCTACAGTGCGCTCGGGCTCGTGCAGGACCGGGTTCACGCGCTGGTCTTCTCGGAAACCTCTACCGGTATCCGCGTGATCAGCTTTCGCAAGGCCAATGCGCGGGAAGTGAAACGGTATGAGCAGTATCGATAAAGCCAGCCAGCCTGATCCGGAAAACCCGGAATGGACCGACGAAATGGCCTCGGGGGCCTTGCGGATGGCCGACCTGCCTGCATCCCTGCAAGCCAAACTACGTGGCCGCCCCCGCGCTGCCGTGGTCAAGGAACGCACCACGATCCGCCTCTCGGCCGACGTTCTGGCGCACTTCCGGGCCACTGGCAGCGGGTGGCAGACACGTATCGATGCCGCGTTGAAGGAATGGCTCGCGCAGCACCCGCAGGGCTGACGGAGAGAGCCTGCTTCACCCCCCTCCCGCAAGCGGGAGGGGTCGGGGGTGGGCCCGCCCTCCTATTCCACCACCGGCAGCGTGATAAAGCTCCCGTCCGCCCCACCAACGCTCACCTTCTGCGTGGCCTTCACATAATCCCCCGGCTTCGCATCCAAGATCGAAGGCACAAACGTCTGGGGGTTGCGGTCGTAAAGCGGGAACCAGCTTGACTGCACCTGCACCATGATCCGGTGCCCCGGCAGAAACACATGGTTCGCCTGCGGCAGTTCGAACACATAGCCCAGCGGCGTGTTCGCCTTCAGCGGCCGCGCCTCGCTCAGCGTCTCGCGGAAGCGGCCGCGGAAGATGTCCATGCCGACCGCCAGTTCATAGCCGCCCATCGCGCGGTCGCCCGGCACGGCGTCCGGGTAGACGTCGATCAGCTTGACCACCCAGTCGCTATCGGTCCCGCTGGTCGAGGCCGTCAGGTGGACCACCGGCGCGCCCGCAATCGCCACCGGCTTGTCGAGCACCGGCGTGGTGAAGGTCAGCACGTCGGGCCGCCCTGAAACCGGGCGCTGGTCGTCCGCCAGCCAGGTCGGCCAGGGATTGCCCTCATAGCCCTGCGGCTTGTTCGGGCGCGGCTCGTAGGTCACCGGGTTGGCGGGATCGGAGATGTAGTCCGCCGTCGCCGCCGCGGCCGAAGCGGTGAAGCCGAGCCCCCCTTCCGGCAGCAGGTAGAGGTTCTTCGCCGCCGGAGCCCCGGCAGACGCCGCCGGCCAGTCCGGCAGGCGCTGCCACTGGTTGGTGCCGCTCTGGAAGGCGGTGACGGTCGCCACGTCCATCGGCTTGTCATAGAGGTAGTGCGCGAGGAACGGCGCCAGCACATGCTGCCGCCACCACTTGCCGGTGTCCGCATCCCAGTGCAGCGCGCCCAGCATGTCCGCGCGCTCGATCGCCTGCCCGTGGTACCACGGCCCGATCGAGAGGTGCAGCAGGCCGTCCTTGTCCTTGGGCTTCAGCGCCTTCCACACCGCCGGCGCGCCGTAGATGTCTTCCTGATCCCACAGCGAATGGACCAGCAGCGTCGGCACCTTCAGCGGCGCCTTCGCCAGCACCTTGTCCATCGCCTGTTCCTGCCAGAAGCTGTCCCACGCCTGATGCGCCTTCAGCTTCTGCCAGAAACCGATCTGGTCGATGCCCTGCGCCGTCGCCAGCGCGCCGGCCGAGCCATACTTCATGTAGTGCGTATAGGCGTCCGCCTCGGCCATCTCGTACTTGTTGGAATTGTCGCGCGTCGCAATCTGCTCCCAGATGTAGCTCAGGCCGAACTGGCGGAACGCGCCGTTGTGGAACCAGTCATCCCCGCGCCAGCCATCGACCATCGGGTTCATCGGCACCGCCACTTTCAGCGCGGGATGCGGGTTCACCAGCGCGGCGAGCGCGGTGAAGCCGTCGTAGCTGATCCCGATGATGCCGACGCGCCCGTTGCTCTCGGGCACGTTCTTCACCAGCCAGTCGATGGTATCGTACGTATCGGTCGCGTGGTCGGTCTTTGTGGGGTTCAATGACGTGCCCACGAAAGGCCGGTTCATCACATACGTGCCCTCCGAGCCGTACTTCCCGCGCACGTCCTGCACCACGCGGATATAGCCGCCGCCCGTCACCACATCTGGCGCGCTGTCATAGCCATCGAGCGCCACGGCCATCACCGGCGAGGTGTGCTGGCTGGTCATTTCCTCGGCATTGTAGGGCGTGCGAGTCAGCAGCATCGCTGCGTTCTTCGCGCCCTTGGGCACGAGGATCACCGTGTGCAGCTTCACCCCGTCGCGCATCGGGATGTCGACCGCGCGCCGCTCGTAATCGCGCGGGGTGACGGGTTGCTCCAGCTTCACCGGCCGCTCGTCATAGGCGGGTGCCTTGGCGGGCGCGGCCCACGCCGTCCCCGCACTTGCCAGCAGGAGCCCCAGAGCAAGACCAGCGCGCAATTTCATCATCCGTTTCCCCATCGCAAGAAGTGGGTAGAGCTTAACACCCGCCCCGGTGCTGCCAAGCGTCATTGCGCATTCACCTGCAAGCCGTCAGACAGGCGGCGATGCTCCACCGCGCTTTTGCCCGCTTCCTCGCCCTCCTCGTCCTCACCATGCTGCCGCTCGCCCCGGCAGCGGCCCGGCCAGCTCCGGTCTGGGCGTTCGAACGCAGCGATCTCGCGCCTGATCCGGCCTTCCGGTTCGGCCGCCTGCCCAATGGCATGCGCTATGTGATCCGCCACAATGAAAGCCCCAAGGGCACTGCCGAAGTCCGGCTCCAGATCGATGCCGGTTCGCTCGACGAGCGGGACGGCGAGCGCGGCTTTGCCCATTTCGTCGAGCACATGGCCTTCAACGGCAGCACCCACGTGCCCGAGGGCGAGATGGTCAAGCTGCTCGAGCGCGAGGGCCTCGCCTTCGGCGCCGATACCAACGCGCAGACCAGCTTCGAGCAGACGATGTACCTGCTCAGCCTCCCCCGCAATGACCCGAGGCTCCTCGATACCGCGCTCATGCTGATGCGCGAAACGGCGAGCGAACTGCGCTTCGATCCCGCTGCGGTGGACCGCGAACGCGGCGTCGTCCTCTCCGAACTGCGCGACGGGCAAGGCTATGCGCTGGACAACTCGAAGGACCAGATGGCCTTCCTCTACCCGGCCGCGCACTATCCGGACCGCTTGCCGATCGGCACGGTAGACTCGCTGAAAGCGGCCACCGCGCAAGCTCTGAAAGCCTTCTGGGCGCGCGAATATGTCCCCGCCAAGGCCACCCTCATCGTCGTCGGCGATTTCGATGCCGAGGCGTTGGAGGCTGCGATCAAGGCCCGCTTTGCCGATTGGCCCGCGCGCAAGCCTGCCAGGCGCCCCGATCAGGGCCGCGTCCTTGTCGATCAGCAGGGCATGAGCCGCATCCACCTCGATCCTGCGCTGTCCGAACGTGTCACCGTCTCGCGCCACGGGCGCTGGCGGCGTGAGCCGGATACCGAGGAAAGCCGCCGCGTGGGCCTGCTGCGCCAGCTGGGCTACGGCGTCATCAACCGCCGCCTCCAGCGCCTCAGCCGCGCACCCCAGCCGCCCTTCCGCGGCGCCGGGTTCGGCACTGGCGAGGTGTTCCATATCGGCCGCACCACCAATCTCGTCGTCGATACGGCAGACAGGGGCTGGCGCGACGGCCTCTTCGCCGCAGCGCAAGTCTACCACGAAGCCCTCAGGAAAGGCTTCACCGAGGCCGAAGTGGCCGAACAGGTCGCGAATTACCGCACCGCCATCGCCAACGCCGCCGCCTCTGAAGATACGCGCAGCAACGATGCGCTGGTCGGCGCGGCGCTCCTCCTCCTGCGCGACGACAAGGTGCCGACCACCCCGGCCTCCGCGCTGGAACGCTTCAACCGCCACGCCGCCAGCTTCACCCCCGCCGCCGTGCTCGCCGCGCTGCGCGCCGATGCCATCCCGCTCGCCAACCCGCTGATCCGCTTCGCCGGCCACTTCGCGCCGGAGGGCGGCGAGCAGGCCCTGCGCGCCACCTGGGACAAAGCCCTGCGCACGCCCCCCTTGCGCACGCCCTCGCGCAGCAGCGCCGAGGCATCCACCGGCACGTTCGCCTATACCGATTTCGGCACGCCCGGCACCGTCGTCAGCGATACCACGCGCGCCGAAATCGGCCTGCGCGAGATCCGCTTCGCCAACGGCGTCCGCCTCAATCTGAAGCGCACCGATCTCGAAGCCGACCGCGTGCTCGTCCGCCTGTTCATCGATGGCGGCGAAATGCTCGATACCAAGGACAATCCCACCGCCACCGAGATGACCGCGATGCTCCCCACCGGCGGCCTCGGCAAGCACAGCCTAGACGAGTTGCAGACCCTCCTCGCGGGCCGCTCCGTCGGCACCAGCATCGCCTCCTCGGGCGATACCTTCGCGCTGGGCGCAGGCACCACGCGGCGCGATCTCGAACTCCAGCTCCAGCTCATGGCCGCGCAGATCACCGATCCCGGCTTGCGCCCTTCGGCGGACGTGATCTACCACCAGTCGATGTCGAGCTTCTTCGCGCGGCGCGATGCAACCCCCGCCGCCGCGCTCGCCAACACGCTGCCGAGCGTGCTCTCCGCGGGCGATCCGCGCTTCACGATCCAGCCGCCCGAGACCTATCAGGCCCTCACCCTCGCCAGGCTCAAGGCCGATGTCGGCGACCGGCTGGCGCATGGCGCGATCGAACTCACCCTCGTCGGCGATCTCGATCCCGATGCGGCCATCGCGATGGTCGCGCGCACCCTCGGCGCGCTCCCCCCGCGCGAGGCCGAGTTCCGCCCTTATGCAGAGGCCCGCCAGCGCAGCTTCACGCCGAAGCGCGGCCTCACCGTGATCCGCCACAAGGGCGAGGCCAACCAGGCCGTGGTCCGCTATGTCTGGCCCACCACCGACGATAGCGATCCGGTCACCGCCATCGGCCTCGAACTCCTGCAGGAAGTCACCGGCATCGAAGTGCTCGACACCGTGCGCGAGGCGCTCGGCAAGGCCTATTCGCCCGGCGCGTCCTCCTCGCTCAGCCGGGTCTGGCGCGGCTGGGGCACGTTCACCGTCAACGCCTCGGTCGATGTCGCCGATGTCGCCGCCACCCGCAGCGCCATCGAAACCACCATCGCCGATCTCATCGCCCGGCCCGTCGACGCCGACATTCTCGCCCGCGCCCGCGCCCCGATGCGCGAACGGCTGGCCAACATGCTCAAGACCAACGCCGGCTGGCTCGCCCTCACCGAACACGCCCAGAGCGATCCCGCCCGCATCGACCGCTTCCAGAAAGCCCGCGAGCGCCTCGACGCGGTAACGCCCGCCGATCTGCAAGCCCTCGCCAGGCGCTACCTCGCCCCCGATCAGGCCGTCATCGCGCTGGTCCTGCCCGAAGGCGCCCCCGCCCCGGACAAGTGACCGCCCATTCCGCCCTCACCATGTTCACGAAGTGCAAATGGGGAGGCGGCAGGCCGCAGAACTGACGGAGGGGTAACTCCCCCCGCGACAATCAGGCCGCCATATCCAGCTACCGCCGCACCCAACGCCAACCCGCCACCAGCGCGCCGCGCGACAAATCCCTTTCCTACACACGCCCAGTACCGGTACATCGCGGTCGCTCTTTGAACCGTGGTTTTGCCAGGCCGCACCTGCTGCCCGATCCACTGCATGCCGTGTCGGCGAGGTGGAGCATGCGGTGCGCCCTATGGGCCGTTTCCAACACCGGCCTCTCAGCCGCGCCGCATCGGGGTGGAGGCCGCCTGCCGGTTTATGATGCAAAATCAGCAGGTTGATTGCGGAAACCGCGGACCGCGCGTTTTCGCTCTGGACTGTGTCAACTGTGTCAACTTGCCGCCAACTTGCGCTTCGCGCCGCGCCGGAGCATAGGCGCACGCGAGTCTCCACCAAGCTGCCCGGAAGGGCCGCCGCCCATGAAAGTCGCACGATGAAGATCAGGGTCCACGTCAGCCTCAAGAACGGGGTGCTCGATCCGCAGGGCCGCGCCATTCACCATGCGCTCGAAGGTCTCGGCTTCGAAGGCGTCAACGATGTCCGCGCCGGCCGCCTCATCGAGATGGACGTTGCTGACAGCACGACCGACGCCGCGCTCGAAGAGATGTGCCGCAAGCTCCTCGCCAATCAGGTGATCGAGAACTTCCGCATCGAAAAGGTCGCCTGAGGAGCACATCGCCATGGCCTTTACCGCCGCTGTCATCACCTTCCCCGGCTCCAACTGCGACCGCGACATGGCCGTGGCGATCGAGCAGATCAGCGGCGGCACGGTCCACCGCGTGTGGCACGGCGATGCCGAGCTGCCCGCAGGCCTCGATTTCATCGCCCTGCCCGGCGGCTTTTCCTATGGTGACTACCTCCGCTCCGGCGCGATGGCCGCGCGTTCGCCGGTCATGCAAGCGGTCGTCGCCGCCGCGAACCGGGGCGTTACCGTGCTCGGCGTGTGCAACGGCTTTCAGGTTCTCACCGAAGCCGGGCTGCTTCCCGGCGCGCTGATGCGCAACGCCGGCATCCGCTTCGTCTGCCGCGATGTGCCGCTGGTGGTCGAAAACAACCAGTCGCTGTTCACCGCGCGCTACAGCGCCGGCCAGCGCATCACGATCCCCGTCGCGCACCACGATGGCAACTACTTCGCCGATGCCGAAACGCTGGACCGCCTCGAAGGCGAAGGCCGCGTCGCCTTCCGCTATGACGAGCCTGTCAACGGCTCGCAGCGCAATATCGCGGGCGTACTCAATGCCGCCGGCAACGTGCTCGGCATGATGCCGCACCCCGAACGCATGATCGAACCAGCACAGGGCGGCAGCGATGGGCGTGCCTTGTTCGAAAGCGTGCTCGCAGGTCTCGGCGTCGCCGCCTGATCGGGGCTCAGGCCAGCTTCTTCTGCTGGTCCCACTCGATCGGATCGAACAGCCCGCGCGCATCGCTCGCGGTCATCGGGCGGCCGAAGTAGTAGCCCTGGATCTTCTTGCAGCCGAGGCGGCGGATCACCGCGAGCTCTTCCTCGGTCTCGACGCCTTCCGCCGTGGTCGACATCTCGAGGCTGTCGGCCATCGCCACCACCGCGCGGACAATCGCGAGGCTCTCGGGATTGTCCTTGGCCGCGCCCTGCACGAAGCTGCGGTCGACCTTGATCGTCGAGAAGCGCAGCTTGCGCAGGTAGCCCAGCGAGGAATAGCCCGTACCGAAGTCATCGAGCGCCACGCCGCAGCCCAGCGACATGATCCGCTCCAGCGTCATCTGCGCCGCCGTGCCATCGCGCACGAAGATGCTTTCGGTCACCTCGATCTCGAGCCGGTGCGGCGGTAGGCCGCTGGAAGCCAGCGCGCTGACGACCACTTCGGCGAAGCTGGGATCGAGCAACTGCTCGCCCGAGACGTTGACCGCCACCTTGATCGGGTCCGGCCAGTTCATCGCCTCGAAGCACGCCGTGCGCAGCACCCATTCGCCGATCGGAACGATGAGGCGGGTGTCCTCGGCGAGCGGAATGAACTTGGCCGGGCTGACCGGGCCATGCTCTTCCGAACGCCAGCGCAGCAGCGCTTCGAAGCTCACCGGCGCTTCCGTCACCGCATCGACCACCGGCTGGTAGGCAAGCGCAAACTCTCCGCGCTCCAGCGCATGGCGGAGCGAGAATTCCAGCTTGCGCCGCTCTTCGGCATGGGCATGCAGCGCCGGCTCGTAGTCGAAGTGCATACCGCCGCCTTCGTCCTTCGCCCGGTAGAGCGCGAGGTCGGCATTGCGCATCAGCGTCTCGACAGTCGCGCCATCACGCGGCCCGATTGCGGAACCGACGCTGGCGCCGACATAAAGCGTGTGGTGATCGATCTCGTAGGGCTGCGAAAGCGCGGTGATGACGGCATACGCCACCTCGCGAATGCGCGTGCCGTCGCCCGCATCGCGCACCACGATGGCGAACTCGTCACCGCCGAGGCGGCCGCACAGTTCGTTCTCGCTCATCAGCGATTTCAGGCGGTCCGAAACCTTGGCGAGCAGCTGATCGCCAACCAGATGGCCGAGCGTATCGTTGACCGCCTTGAACCGGTCGAGGTCGATCATCATGAAGCCGCAGCGCATCCGCCAGCGGTCCGCATCGCGCATCGCATCGCCGAGCGTTTCGGTGAGCATCAGGCGGTTGGGCAGCCCCGTCAGCGTGTCATACCGCGCGAGATAGGCGATCTTGTCGGCACTCTCGCGCTGTTCGGTCACGTCCGAGCCCACGCCGCGGAAGCCGATGAAGTTGCCGTTGTCGTCGAACCGCGGCGAGGCAGAGAGCTCCCACCAGCGGTTGCTGCCGTGCAGCGTCACGTGGACGAGCAGGTTCGAAAAGCTCTCGCGCCGCTTCAGCCGTTCGGCAAGATCGTGCAGCGAGGAATGGAAATGCCCGTTTTCCCAGGCCGGACCTGCAATCAGCTGGATCAACGGCTTCCCGTCGATGTCCTCGGGATCCTCACCCAGCGCAAAGGCAAATCGCGGCGAAGCAGCGCGCACGCGGCGGGTGGAATCGGTCTGCCAGAGCCAGTCCGCCTCGCCTTCCTCGAACTCGCGCAGCAGCAGCGAGACGACCTCGCTCTTTTCCGCAACGCCCGCCTCGGCGACCTTGCCGGCGAGGAACATGCGCGCGGCCTCGAGGCTTCCCACCCACAGGAAGATCACGAAAGTGGCCGCAGCGGCCGCCGCCGTGATATTGCCGAAGCACAGGAACGTGATGACGCTGGCGGCGCCAAGGATCGCGTTGAACAGCACTGCGCCGAGCGGCACTGCCGCAAAGGCGAGCGCCGTGCCCGCCATCAGCATCGCCATGACCGACCAGACCAGCAGGCGCTGCTCGGGCGATGCGAAGGGCGACATGACAAGGATCGGGATGACCCAGATCGCACTCGCCGCAACGGTGCAGACCGTGTGGCGGCGGATTTCGTGACGCGTGATCCGGCGGCGGTCCGCGTCTTCCAGCGTGCGGTCGAAGTTGGCGCCCCGGGCGAGCACAACGGCCAGCGCAGCGGCCCAGCCCAGCAGCAGGACGAGATGGATCGGCCCCCACAGCGCCTGCACCACCAGCATCGCCGCCAGCCCATGAGCGACAAGCCTTGGCCGGGTCAGCTTTGCGAGGCCGGAATATTGCAGATCCCGCAGCCGCCCCCAATCACCTTCAGCCGAATCGGAAAGGCCCAGCACAGCCATCGCCGGCAGATCCCGCGGCAGGGCGGGCATGGTTTGATCGATAGCTCTCGTCACGCCCTCGGGCTTAGTCAGGAAACCTTGAGCAATGGTAAGCGTATCGAATTTTTGACCATTAACGGGCCCTCACCGGACCTTGCACAAAGCATTGCAATGCGGAGAAAAAATTTGGTCAGCAGGAACCTTCTCAGCAAATTTTTTACCAGCTGCACACAGGCCGGTTGCAGCTTGCCCCTGCCGCTTTGGCGGAGGCCGTGCTAGCGCCCCGGAGATCCCTTTTTCGAGAGCTTCGCGACGACCATGACTGCCTCACTCCTCATTCTCGATGGCGGCACCGGCCGCGAACTGGCCCGCAGCGGAGCGCCGTTCCGCCAGCCCGAATGGTCGGCGCTGGCCCTGATCGAGGGACCGCACTTCGTCAGTGCCGTCCACCGGGCCTATGTCGAGGCAGGGGCGGACGTGATCACGACCAATTCCTATGCCGTCGTCCCCTTCCACATCGGCGAGGAACGCTTTGCCACCGAGGGCGCCGCGCTTGCCGCACTGGCAGGGAAACTGGCGCGCGAAGTGGCTGATTCTGCCGGACGAAAGGTCCACGTTGCGGGATCGCTGCCACCGGTCTGCGGGTCTTATCGCCCCGACCTCGTCGATCTCGATCGCGCGCGGCCCGTGCTCGAAGTCCTTGTCGCAGCGCTGGCCCCCCATATCGATCACTGGCTGGCCGAAACGCTGTCCTCGCTTGTCGAAGCGCGCCTTGCCGGATCGCTCACCGCCGCCACGGGCAAGCCGCTGTGGCTTTCCTTCACGCTGGAGGACGAGGCGCCGACCACCGAGCCTGCCTTGCGCTCGGGCGAAAGCGTGATCGAAGCGGCGCGTCTCGCCAGGGAACTGGGTGCCGCGGCGCTGCTGTTCAATTGCAGCCAGCCCGAAGTGATGGAAGCCGCCGTCCGCGCGGCGCAAGCTGAACTGGGGCCGGACAGTGCCATCCGCGTCGGTGTCTATGCCAATGCCTTTCCGCCGATGGCCGCAGACGCCGAAGCCAACAGCGCGCTCTGCCCGATCCGCGCGGACCTGACGCCCGAAGGCTATGGGCGCTTTGCCGCTGCCTGGAGTGCCGCCGGCGCCTCGATCCTCGGCGGCTGCTGCGGGATCGGCCCGGAGCACATCGCGGCGCTGCGGGCGAGCGCAAGCTAGGACGCGTCGGGGCGTCGCTGCCAGAGGATCAGACTGTCGCCGAGGATGAGGTAGCGCCCGGCCTCGGTGTAATGCGCGCGCATCTCGGCCAGCACCGCAGGCCAGGTGTAGGAGCCCGCATAGAGGTTGTAGTCCGAGCGGGTCAGCACGAACATCGGCCGTCTGGCGAGGAAGTCCGCGACGATCTCCTCCTGCGGCTGCCCGAGCGCACCGTGTTCGAAGTATTCGGCGCTGTGGAACGGGAAAGGATAGAGCGTGTCGGGGTTCGTTCCCGTGGCCGTGTACGTCGCTGTCGGCCCGGAGAAGACATAGAGCGTGCGGCGCTCGCCTCCCGCATTGATCCGGTCGACCAGCGCGTGGAACTGCGCGGCGTCTGCCCGCCCGCCCGCGATATTGGCCGGGAAGTTCCCGATGATCGCAAGCGCCGCCACAAGCACCGCCGCGCCAAACCACCCCGAACGCACACGCAGATCGTAGAATGGCACTGCCAGCAGCACCGCAAACGGCGCGAGGAAGGCGTAGTAATAGGCGAGCACATTGCTCGGCAGGTAGATCGAGGCGAGCGCGCCCGCCGTCATCACCACGACGAGCAGGCTGGCCCGGCGCGGATAGGTCTGGCCGAGGCGGAACCACGCCCAGACGCCCGAGGCGATCATCAGCAGGAACGGCGCGATGACCGTCAGCGTCTTGGGATGAAAGCGCCCGACGCTCGTCGGGCGCTCAAAGATCGAAATGAAGTTGGCGAAGACGAAGTCATCGAAGTGGCCGATTGCCGCATACCAGCCAGCCACCGCCAAAGTCGGCGCAAGGCCTGCCAGCGCGTAGAGGCCGGCCCGCCCCAGCACCGGCAACAGGGCGCGCGTGCGGCCAAAGTCCTCGATCAGCACAAACAGGGCAAACACCGCGCAGAACGGCGCGGCCGTATACTTGATCTGGATGGCGAGCCCGCCCAGCAGCATGGCGAGCAGCATTGCCCCGAACGACCCCGGCCGGACCATCGCAAGGTACATCATGCCAAGGCACAGCGGCGCGAACAGCAACTCGCTCTGCGCCCCCCGGCAGCCGAACCCCGTCATCGCCAGAATGTAGAGCAGCGCCGCGACCCAGCCCGTGCGCCGGTCCGCCAGCAGCGCGGCGATACGATAGGCGAGCCATGCTCCGATGATGGCGAACAGGTTCGCCATGACGAGATAGGCCCAGGCCGCTTGGCCCAGCAGGGCATGGGCAGCCGCGTAGAGCAGGAACAGCCCGAGCGGCTTGCGGTCCCAGATGTCGACGTAGGGCACCTGCCCGCCCAGCATCGCCTTGGCGACGTAGGAATAGAACTGCTCGTCGTGGTCGACGACCGGATTGTCCATCCACCACGCGCGGACCAGCAGCGAGCATGCGGTGATGAACAGCAGAACCGGCGCCTCGCGCAGGAGCGTGCCGACCCGGCCGCCTCCTGCCTGCCGCGCCGGCGCTGCGCTCATTCGACCGTGACCGACTTCGCCAGATTGCGCGGCTGATCGACATCGGTGCCCTTGGCCACGGCCACATGATAGGCAAGCAACTGCACCGGCACGGCATAGACCAGCGGCGCGATAAGCGGGTGGACGCGCGGCATCTCGATGGTGGCGAGGCAGCCCTCGCCCGCTTCCTCGATCCCCGCCTTGTCGGAAATCAGGACAACCTTGCCGCCGCGCGCCCGCACTTCCTGCATGTTGCTGACAGTCTTCTCGAACAGCGGGCCCGAAGGCGCGAGCACGATCACCGGCACCGCTTCGTCGATCAGCGCGATGGGTCCGTGCTTCATTTCGCCCGAGGCATAGCCCTCGGCGTGGATATAGCTGATTTCCTTGAGCTTCAGCGCGCCTTCGAGGGCCAGCGGATAGTCCGGACCACGCCCCAGATAGAGCACGTCGCGCGCCGGGGCGATGAGGTGGGCCATGGCGGCGATCTCGTCATCGTGGCTGAGCGCGGCGTTGAGGGCGGCAGGCGTTTCCGCCAGCTGGTTCACGATATCCGCCTCTTCCTCACGGCTCAGCCGCCCGCGCTTGACCGCAAGATGCGCGGCCAGCGCGGCGAGCACGGCAAGCTGGCAGGTGAACGCCTTGGTCGAGGCAACGCCGATTTCCGGCCCGGCGTGGGTCGGCAGCAGCAGGTCCGCCTCGCGCGCCATCGAGCTGGTCGGCACGTTGACGACAACAGCGATGGTCTGCCCTTCGGCCTTGCAGTGGCGCAGCGCTGCCAGCGTATCCGCCGTCTCGCCGCTCTGCGAGATGAACAGGGCAAGGCCGCCCGGTTCGAGTACGGGATCGCGGTAGCGGAACTCGCTCGCCACATCGATATCGACCGGCAGGCGCGCGAACTGTTCGAACCAGTACTTCGCGACCATGCCCGCATAGAAGCTCGTGCCGCAGGCGACGATGGTCACGCGGCGGATGCTGGAGAGGTCGAAATCGATCTGCGGCAGCGCCACCGTCTGGTCGATGCGGCGCAGGTAACTGCGCAGGGTCTGCGCCACCACGGTCGGCTGCTCGAAGATTTCCTTCTGCATGAAGTGGCGGAATTCGCCCTTCTCGATCGCCGCCGCCGTCGCGCCCGAGGCGACGATGGGGCGGGTCACGGCGACATTGTTCACGTCGTAGATCGTCGCGCCCTCACGCGTGATGACGACCCAGTCGCCTTCCTCGAGATAGGTGATCCGCTGCGTCAGCGGCGCAAGGGCCAGCGCGTCGGAGCCCAGATAGGTCTCGCCATCGCCATAGCCCACCACCAGCGGCGAGCCGAGGCGTGCGCCGATCAGCATGTCATCGTGCTGGCGGAAGGCAATGGCCAGCGCGAAGGCGCCGCGCAGCATGGGCAGCACGGCCT
>CANGJI010000076.1 GCA_947454135.1 Sphingomonadaceae bacterium | reverse complement strand
CCGGCAGCACGCCCGTCTTGGGCGGCCCGAAATCGAGGCCGGAGGGCGCGGCCTCCACTTCGGCGAGCGAAACCTTGTAGGGCCCGTTCTTGAGCAGGTGGTCGAGCGCCTCGCGCGGGGTCGGCTCCTGCACCGGCTTCCCGCTGATCGCGCTTGCCAGCCCGCGCAGGATTTCCCAGTCGTGCAAGGCCTCCGGGTCTTCCTTCTCCAGCGTCGGCTTTGAATAGGCGGCGATATTGCGCACCGCCATCGGCAGCAGAAACAGGCCGTAATGATCGCGCTCCAGCGGCCCGGTCGGCGGCAGGATATAGTGCGCGCGGCGGCTGGTCGCGTTGCGGTACATGTCGACCGAGACCATCAGTTCGAGGCTCTCCAGCGCCTTGTCGAGCCGGGGGCCGTTGGGCGTCGAAAGCACCGGATTGCCCGCCACCACGAACAGCGCCTTGATCTGGCCTTCGCCCGGGGTCTCGATCTCCTCCGCCAGCGCGGCGGCGGGAAATTCGCCCAGCACCGACTTGTGCTGCGAAACGCGAGAGGTGAACTTCCCGAGCGAGCCGCGCGGCAGCATCGAGATCGTATCGAGCGCGGGGATCGGAAACACCGTCCCGCCCTCGCGATCAAGTTGCCCCGCCGCGATATTGATCAGCGCGATCAGCCACGCATTCAGCGTTCCATGCTGCTGTGTCGCGATGCCGAGCCGCCCATAGAGCGCGGCAGGGCCGGACGTCAGCCGGTCCGCCAGCCACGCCACGTCCTCCGCCGCCACGCCCGACGCCGCAAGGCAGGCCGCATCATCGAACCGCGCGAGCAGTGCCGCGACTTCCTCCAGTCCGCGCACGAAGTCCTGCACCGGCTCATGGGGCCGCCGCGCCATGACCGCCTTGAGCAGCGCGACCAGCAGGAACACATCGCTGGCGGGCTTCACGAACACATGGCGGTCGGCGATCTTGGCCGTCTCCGTCCGGCGCGGATCGATCACCACCAGCTTGCCGCCGCGCGCGTTCAGCGCGCGCGCCCGGTTCCTGAAATCGGGCACGGTCCACACCGATCCGTTCGAGGCCATCGGATTGCCGCCCACGATGATCAGCGTCTCGGTGCGGTCGATATCCGGAATGCCGAACATGCTGGCATGGCCATAGAGCAGCAGGTTCGCAACCTGATGCGGCATCTGGTCCACCGTGCTCGCCGAAAACTGGTTCCTGGTGCCCAGCGCCTTGGTCAGGTGATGCGCGTTGAGCGCGTTGCCATAGGAGTGCGCGTTGGGATTGCCGATGTAGGTCGCGCTGGCGGCGGGATCCTTGGCAAGGATGGCGCGGGCCTTCTCGCCGATCTCGGCGAATGCCTGCTCCCACGAAATCTCGTGCCAATCCTCGCCCACGCGCTTGTGCGGGCGGCGCAGGCGGTCCGGGTCGTTCTGCAAGTCTTCCAGCGCGGTCGCCTTGGGGCAGATGTGCCCGCGCGAAAGCGGGTTGTCGGGATCGCCCTTGATCGAGAGCACCTTGCGCCCCTCGATTTCCACCAGCACGCCGCAATTGGCCTCGCAGATGTGGCAAGTGCGGTGATGGATCGTGGCCATCGCGGTCTCTCCCGGCTGGTTTAGTTGTCCGGTTAAACGTGTCACCGCAGCGGCCGCATGGCAAGCGCGATGCGCCGAAACACTTTGCTTCAAAATTCGGTTACAAATTTATCTCGCAGGTGCAGCATTGTGCTTGGCAAAGCCCGCGCGCTGTGCAAGCTTCATCCAAATCGGGATGATCGCATGAAAGCAGCCTCGCCCTCATCGTATGATGAGATGTTTACCGCCGACGGCGCGGTGCGCCCCGCCTATCGCGGGTATAGCGAGTGGTATGAACAGCAGCCCGCAGATCTGCTGCGCCGCAAGGGGACCGAGGCCGAGGCCTTCTTCCGCCGCACCGGCATCACCTTCAACGTCTATGGCAACGAGGACGCCGAGGAGCGGCTGATCCCGTTCGACATGGTGCCGCGCATCATCACCGCGCAGCAGTGGCGCCGGCTCTCGCGCGGGATCGAACAGCGTGTGCGGGCGCTCAATGCGTTCCTCCATGATCTTTACCATCGGCAGGAAATCGTGCGCTCCGGCCGCCTGCCCGCGCGCCTGCTTGAAAAGAACCCTGCGTTCCTGCCGCAGATGGTCGGCTTCACGCCGCCCGGCGGGGTCTACACCCACATCGTCGGCATCGACCTTGTCCGCACCGGCGAGGACGAGTTCATGGTGCTCGAAGACAACGCGCGCACCCCCTCGGGCGTCTCCTACATGCTGGAGAACCGCGAGACGATGATGGCGATGTTCCCGGAACTGTTCACGCGGGTCCGCGTGCGCGAGGTTTCGGACTATCCCCGCCGCCTCGCCCGCAGCCTCGCCGCCTGCCTCCCGCCTGCTGCCAAGGGGCACCAGCCGGTCGTCGCGGTGCTGACCCCGGGCATCTACAACTCCGCCTATTTCGAGCACGCATTTCTGGCCGACCAGATGGGCGCCGAACTCGTCGAGGGCAGCGACCTGCGTATCGAGAACGGCCGCATCGCCATGCGCACGACGCAGGGCTACCAGCCGATCGACGTGCTCTATCGCCGCGTGGACGATGATTACCTCGATCCCCTGACCTTCAACCCGGATTCGATGCTTGGCGTCTCGGGCATCATGGACGTCTACCGCGCGGGCGGCATCACCATCGCCAACGCGCCCGGCACCGGCATCGCCGATGACAAGGCGATCTATTCGTTCATGCCTGAAATCGTCGAGTTCTATACCGGCGAGAAGCCGATCCTGCCCAATGTGCCCACGTGGCGCTGCTCGGAGCCGGACGCGCTGAAATACGTGCTCGAGCATCTTTCCGAACTGGTCGTGAAGGAAGTCCACGGTTCGGGCGGCTACGGCATGCTGATCGGGCCGACCTCGTCGAAGAAGGAAATCGCCGCCTTCGCCGCCAAGCTCGCCGCGCGCCCGCACAACTACATCGCGCAGCCGACCCTGTCGCTGTCCACGGTCCCGATCCTCAGCCGCGCCGGGCTCACCCCGCGCCACGTCGATCTGCGGCCCTTCGTGCTCGTCTCCCCCGCCGGGATCGACATCACGCCGGGCGGCCTGACCCGCGTCGCGCTCAAGAAGGGCTCGCTGGTGGTGAACTCGTCGCAGGGCGGGGGCACCAAGGACAGCTGGGTACTGGACGACTGATATGCAGGCCAACCCATGCTAGGACGCAGCGCCAACGGTATCTTCTGGCTGTTCCGCAACCTCGAGCGGGCGGAGAACACGGCGCGTCTGGTCGAGGCCGGCTTTCGCATGGCGCTCACCCGCGATGCCCGCGATGCCAGCGACGAATGGCGCTCGGTCATCGTCACGCTCGGACTGCGCGGACTTTATGAGGCGAAGTTCGGTGCGGACTATGTCGGCACCAACGTCATCAACTTCATCCTGCGCGACAAGGACAACCCCGGCAACGTCCTCACCATGTGCGAGATGGCGCGCACCAACGCGCGCATGGTCCGCGCCGGGATCACCCGCGAGGTGTGGGAATCGGTCAACGACAGCTGGCTCAAGATGCGCGAGCTGCTGGCCCGCCCCGTCACCGAAACCCGGCTGGGCGACGTCCTAGATACCATCCGCCGCCAGTCCACGCAGGTGCGCGGCGCGATGGAAGGGACCATGCTGCGCAACGAGATCTACAATTTCGCCCGCATCGGCAGCTTCATCGAGCGCGCCGACAACACCGCGCGCATCCTTGACGTGAAGTACTACGTGCTGCTGCCCTCGATCTCCTATGTCGGTTCCAGCCTCGACAACGTGCAGTGGGAAAACGTGCTGCGCAGCCTCGCGGGCGAGCGGGCCTACCGCTGGCTCAATGCCGGCCGCATGGAAGCGCGCGGCATCGCGGAGTTCCTGATCCTCGACAGCCGTTTCCCGCGCAGCCTGGCCTTCTGCTACGGCAAGCTCAAAAGCAATCTCGAGCACCTCGCGCGCGAATACGGCAACGAGACCGAGGCGCATGCCATTCTGAGCGAGGTGGACTGCGATCTCCACCACACGACGATCGACGCGATCTTCGAGCAGGGGCTGCACGAGTATATCGCGCAGTTCATCAACCGGAACACGCGGCTCGCCAACCAGATCCAGTACGATTATCGGTTCATCGATTAGAGGAATTGGGCGCTTGCGGCTCTGGGTCGATCATACCACGCACTACACCTTCTCCGCCCCCGCCGCGCGCGGGTTGCAACGCCTGCGCCTGACGCCCAAGACCAGCGCGGGGCAATCGATCGTCTCGTGGAACATCGGCCTTGAAGGCGCGCGCAAGGAAGTCGAATACGACGACGAGAACGCCAACCACGTGACCCTGATCGCGTTCGAACCCGGCGTTACCGAAGTGACCATCCGCTGCGAAGGCGCGGTCGATACCAACGACAATTCCGGCATCGTCGGCCATCACGCCGGCTATCTTCCGCTGTGGCACTTCCGCCAGCCGACCGAACTGACCGCGACCGGGCCGCGCCTGCGCTCGCTGCTTTCGGGCCTTGCGGGCAAGCAGGATACGCTGGAGAAGCTGCACACGCTCTCCGCCCTCGTGCGCGGCGCGGTCGAATATGCCGCGGGCCACACCGATACCGCGAGCAGCGCGGAGGCGGTGCTCGCGGCGGGGCACGGCGTCTGCCAGGATCACGCGCACGTGTTCATCGCCGCCGCCCGCGCGCTCGGCGTGCCGGCGCGCTATGTCAGCGGCTACCTGATGATGAAGGACCGCGTGGAGCAGGACGCGGGCCACGCCTGGGCGGAGGCGATGGTCGAAGGGCTCGGCTGGGTGGGCTTCGATGTTTCCAACGGCATCTCGCCCGATCCGCACTATGTGCGCGTCGCCACTGGCCGTGATTACCGCGATGCCGCCCCGATCACCGGCATCCGCTACGGGTCGCATGACGAAACGTTGCACGTGAAGCTTGCCGTTGCCCAGCAGCGTGTGGAACAGTGACCCCGCGCCCAAGTCCGGACAAAGAGGCAGGACCGATGACCTATTGCGTGGGAATGGTGCTCGACAAGGGCCTCGTCCTGATGAGCGACACCCGCACCAACTCGGGCGTCGACAATATTTCCGTGTTCCGCAAGATGTTCAGCTGGTCCGTGCCGGGCGAGCGGATCATCTCGATCATGACCGCGGGCAATCTTGCCACCACGCAAGCGGTGATCAGCCAGCTTGAGGAACGCACCAAGGCGCCGGGCGATCGTCGGCCTTCAATCCTCGAAGCGCCCACCATGTTCCAGATCGCGACCATCGTCGGCCGCCTGCTGAGCGATGTGATCGAAGGGCGGCAGGATGCTGGCATGCAGGGCGAAGGCCCGCGGTTCACCGCCTCGATGATCGTCGCGGGCCAGATCAAGGACATGGAGCCGCGGCTCTTCCTGATCTACCCCGAGGGCAATTTCATCGAAGCCTCGTTCGATACGCCCTTCTTCCAGATCGGCGAGACCAAGTACGGCCGCCCGATCCTCGTGCGCGGCTACGACAAGGGCATGAGCTTTGAGGACGCGGTCAAGCTGCTGATGGTCTCGTTCGATTCGACCCTCGCGGCCAATCTCTCGGTCGGCCTGCCGTTCGATCTCATGGTCATCGAACGCGACAAGTTCGAGCCGCTTCACCAGAAGCGCATCACCGCCGAAGACCCGTTCTTCAAGCTGATCTCGTCAAGCTGGGGCGAGGCCCTGCGGTCCGCGTTCTATTCGCTGCCGCATTACAGCTTCGACGATCCGGGAGTCTGATCGTCCGTCCGGCAGCGTTAACGGTTTTGCGTTATACGGGAAATCACTTATCCAAATGGGTTATCTCTCAGGGCTGAGCCGGAGGGGCGCTACTTAGCGGCAATGCGGGGTCATTGCGTCCATTCCCGAGTATAATTCCCTTAGGGATTGGTAAGAGTAGCACGCCAAAGGCGGTGCTGTGGGTTCAGAACGAAACTAACCTCGTTGGCGCGAGGGCGGGTGGTCGTGGTTTGGTTAACCCATGATCGAACGCGTCACCCTCCATGTCCTCGATAGCGACACCGCCCGCCGGGCCCAGCTCGCTCGTCTCGCATTTGCCGCAGGGCATCATGCGGAAATCTATGCCCACGCGGAGGAGCTGCTCAGCCACGCGCCAACGGGCGGACTTGTCCTCGCGCAGGATGAGCCGGTGGGGGAGGGCATATCGAACCTCGTCACCGCCATGTTGCGCGCGGGGCAATGGCTTCCGATCATCGCGATTGCCGAAGGGCCGACGATTGACGCGGTGGTCTGTGCGATCAAGGCGGGCGCGCTTGATTATCTGACAGTGCCCGAACAGATCGCCCCGCTGAACGAGGCGGTGGCCCGCTGCGCGCGGGAAGCCGATGCCCAGCGCCAGCAGCGCGCCCGCGCTGCAGAGGCCCGCCAGCGCATCGCGCGGCTCTCTATGCGTGAGCGCGAAGTGCTTGATCGGCTTGCGGAAGGCTGCAGCAACAAGGCCATTGCCCGCGAACTGGAAATCAGCCCGCGCACCGTGGAAATCCACCGCATGAAGATGATGGGCAAACTCGGTGCCCGTCACGCGGCCGAGGCGGTGCGCCTGCGGATCGAGGCCACCGGTCTGGGCGATCTCGCTGCCTGAGACTCAGGCAGTTGCAGGCTGCTCAGGACGCAGAACGCCAGCTACATCGGCGGCGCGCTCCAGTTCCAGCACTTCGTCATAGGCGTCAGCGGCAATCGGTTCCGCGCCGAGCAGGAACAGCGCCGCGCGTGCTTCAGCGAGTTCGGGCGCCTGCATCGCTGCAAGCAGAGCGTCCTGAACCAGCGCTGCGACCGGTTCCGGCGTCGCTCGCGCGGTGACGAAGGGCAGGGCGGGTACCTTGCGGGAAACGGCGATGATCTTCAGCCCGTCGGTCAGGCCGGGGTAGCTCGCTCCGGCGGCTGCGAATGTCACCGCATCAATCGCGGCCAGTTCAGCCTCACCCGCCGCCACCGCACGCATGCTGGCGATATGGCTGCCGGTTCGCACCATGCCGCGGAAGAACGCGCCGGACCCGCAGTGCTCCGCCACGGTATGGCGCAGCAGGTTCAACCCGGTATTCGAAACGGGATCATTGATCGCCGCCATCGCTCCGCGAAAGTCGTCCAGCTCCGTGCGGCCATCGCTGTCGCGGGCGACGATCACGCTGCAATGGCGGGTGCCCTCGCAATGCGGCGCGTCGTAGCGCGGCACGGCGACAATACGCAGGTCCTGCTTGTGGAAGCGCGCATAGGGGAAGCCGCAGGCTTGTCCGAACAGCAGGTGCGAATCGGGCCAGAGCTGGTCCGGCGTGCGCTCCCGTTCAAGCCTTGCGGGAACGTCCGCAACGCCCTGCGCCGCCAGCCGCGCCGCGATCCAGCCCCACAGCGCGTCGTTCGCGGCCTGCTGGGCGGGATGATCGTACATGCCCAGCGAGGCGACGAAGTGGCTCACGGTCGGTGATCGGGATGAAGGAGTTCGTCGTGGGGGCGCAGCGCGAAGCGGCGCAGCAGCGCAAGGTAGGAGGGGTAGACCGGACCTGCCGGCACCTTGCCGTGCCGCGACGCGTGGAAGCGCGGGAGGCGGTACCAGGCAAGGTCCGGCTTGGCATGGTGCGCCGCATGGAGGTTGTTGTTGAGGTAGAGCAGTGCCAGCAGCCCGCCGCGCTCCACCGTCGCGGCGCGGCGCGCCGGATCGGGATCGGCGCGGTGCTCGGCATGGCTGCGCAGCAGCGAGAGCGATGTGCCGGGATAGACGAAGCAGAGGAGATAAGTGCCAAGCCCGATGCCGCACCAGTCGAGCCAGACGAGGACGGCCGCGACGCCGGCCAGATGCGGCAGCCAATCACGTGCAAAGGCGGCAGGCTCCCTCGGCAGCCGGACGAGCTCTTCTACCAGCGTCCGCGCCACCACGATCGGCGGGCCGAACACGAGCCTGCCGACGAGCGTCTGCTGAACGCGCTCGGACCACCACAGCAGCGAGCCTTCCTTCGCGACGTATTTCGATTCGGGATCGTCGAACGGATCGGTCGTCAGCCTCGTCGAATGGTGCGCCACGTGGCTGCGGTAATAGATATCGTAGGGCAGCCAGAGGTTTATCGGCGGCCAGCCGATGGCCGTGTTGATCAGCGCGCTGCCTGTAGGGTGGCCGTGGATCGTCTCGTGCTGAAGCGAATTGTGCCAGGCGCTGATCCAGCCACCGGCGACGAACAGCACCGCCACCGGCAGCGCGGCATGCCACCATGTCAGCGCCAGCCAGCCACCGTAGATGGCGGCAGCAAGCAGCAATGTCGGCAGTTCGACCAATCCATCGGGACGGCGCGGCACACGGCGAAGACGCATCAGCGGGCCGCTCCATGCGGCACGCAGATCCCAACACCCGGCAGTCCGAACGCGAATGCGCAGCGAATCATTGCAGCCCCACCTAACCCTGCACGGAACTCAACAAATCGAATTGAGATTCGCAAGTAAGCAGAACTTTAGGCGTGGACAGCGCGGATTGGCGCGAGGCTTCGCGGGTGTGCCGGGATTTGGCCCGGGCATGGGCCAGATCCTTGCGCGCCCTAGTGGCAGAAGGGCTGCCCGCCGCCCACTTCGAGGTGGAAATGATCGCGGTGCGCGGCGTTGTATTGCGGGCTCAGCACGGTGCCGAAGCGCTTGCAGGCGCTGTCGCGGATCCGCTCGAGAAAGGCGCGGATCTGCGGGTCTTCGCTGTCCCAATCGCGCAGCACGGTGATCCGGCGTCCGTCTGCCAGCACGAATCCGCTGACATCGACGGCATTGGCGCTGGCATGCGCGGAAAGGCGGCTGGTGCCCGCCACGTTGCGGCACGAATAGCTGCCCATCGTCTCGATCCGCGCCAGCGGGCTGCCGAGGATCGTCCTGGCCGCACGGTCCACGCCAAAGCGCGCCCAGCCTGAAAGCGTGTTCGCCAGCGGGCAGGTGACGGGTCCGAGGTTCGAGATCTGCAACACCCCGCTATCGCTGCGCAGCGAGGCAAGCCGCACCGCGCCCACCGCTGAGCAGCCCGCGCCATAATACTGGTCGGGCAAGGGCGTGAAGTTCGCATAGCTCTGGCTCAGATTGGCAAGGCACATCCGGCTATCCGGCGAGGTCGGCGGGTTCCAGGTGGTTGCCGTGCGCACTGGCCGCGGCGCAGGCTGCGATGTGCCGACGCACCCGGCAAGCAGCACCGGCAGGGTAAGCGCGAGCGTCAGGGCAAGCGTGCGGACCATACCTCTCACTGTGCTGCAAATATGGTTAACTTTAGCTTAGAGCAGTCCTTGAGGAAAGCTCTGCCCCAAACGCCGGTTGACAGGATCAACCCTGCCACTATGCACGGCGCCGGGCCACGCGGTCCCAACGCCGCGCGTGCTCTCTGCAAGGAGAGACTACATGACTGCTTCGCTTCCCGCGCAAAAGCCTGCGCGTCCGCATTTCTCGTCCGGCCCCTGCGCCAAGCCGCCCGGATACGATCCCGCAAAACTCGCCACCGAAGTGCTCGGGCGTTCGCATCGCTCGAAGATCGGCAAGACGCGCCTGCAACTCTGCATCGATCTGATGCGCGAGGTGCTCGGTCTGCCCGATACGCACCGCATCGGTGTGGTTCCGGGTTCGGACACCGGCGCCTTCGAAATGGCGATGTGGACGATGCTCGGCGCCCGCGGCGTGACCACGCTGGCGTGGGAAAGCTTCGGTGAGGGCTGGGTGACGGACGCTGCCAAGCAGCTCAAGCTCGATCCCACGGTGATCCGCGCCGATTACGGCCAGCTTCCCGATCTCTCCGCCGTCGATTTCTCGACCGACGTGCTGTTCACCTGGAACGGCACCACCTCGGGCGTCCGCGTCCCCAATGGCGACTGGATCCCGGACGACCGCGAGGGCCTGACCTTCGCCGACGCCAC
Source organism: Sphingomonadaceae bacterium (assembly GCA_947454135.1). Lineage (GTDB taxonomy): Bacteria > Pseudomonadota > Alphaproteobacteria > Sphingomonadales > Sphingomonadaceae > Novosphingobium. Next base: position 5,583 of record CANGJI010000076.1, on the reverse strand, counting down.
CAGCGCGGTGTTTGCCTACGATATTCCGTGGGACAAGATCGACGTCGCCACCTTCTCCTGGCAGAAGGTGCTGGGCGGCGAAGGCGGCCACGGCGTGCTCATCCTCGGCCCCCGCGCTGTCGAACGGCTCGAAACCTACACCCCGGCCTGGCCGCTCCCCAAGGTGTTCCGCCTTGTCTCCAAGGGCAAGCTCACCGAGGGCGTGTTCAAGGGTGAGACGATCAACACCCCCTCGATGCTCGCCGTGGAAGACGCGATCTTCGCGCTCGAATGGGCCAAGTCCGTCGGCGGTCTCGAAGGCCTCAAGGCGCGCTGCACGGCCAATGCCGCCGCGCTCGATAAGCTGGTGCAGGAACGCAGCTGGCTCGGCCACCTCGCCGCCGATCCCGCCTCGCGCTCGATGACCTCGGTGTGCCTCACCGTCGAAGGCGCGGACGAAGCGCTGATCAAGGCGTTCGCCGGTCTGCTCGAAAAGGCGGGCGCGGCCTACGATATCGCCGGCTACCGCGATGCCCCTCCGGGCCTGCGCATCTGGTGCGGCGCCACGGTTGACGCGGCGGACATCACCGCGCTCGGCCCCTGGCTCGATTGGGCCTGGGCCGAAGTCAAGGCCACTGCCGCCGCCTGACCTGTCAGCGCCCCCGCGAAAGCGGGGGCCACAGGCCGCGCGCACAACGCATCTCCCATTGCACAGAGGTTCCCGCCTGCGCGGGAACTCACCCAAGGACATTTCCCATGACCAAGCCCCGCGTTCTCATTTCCGACAAGATGGACCCCAACGCCGCCCGCATTTTCGAAGAAAAGGGCTGCCAGGTCGATGTCATCACCGGCGAAACCCCGGAACAGCTGATCGCCCGCATCGGCGAGTATGATGGCCTCGCCATCCGCTCCTCGACCAAGGTGACCAAGGCGATCCTCGATGCCGCGACGAACCTCAAGGTCATCGGCCGCGCCGGCATCGGCGTCGACAACGTCGATATCCCCTATGCCTCGACCAAGGGCGTGGTGGTGATGAACACCCCGTTTGGCAACTCGATCACCACGGCCGAACACGCCATCGCCCTGATGTTCGCGCTCGCCCGCCAGATCCCCGAAGCCAACGCGCAGACGCAGGCTGGCCTGTGGCCGAAGAACGGCTTCATGGGCGTTGAAGTCACCGGCAAGACGCTCGGCCTCATCGGTGCGGGCAATATCGGCTCGATCGTCGCCAGCCGCGCGCTCGGCCTCAAGATGAAGGTCGTCGCCTACGATCCCTTCCTCACCCCCGAACGCGCCATCGAGATGGGCGTCGAAAAGGCCGATCTCGAGACCCTGCTGGCCAAGGCGGATTTCATCACGCTGCACACCCCGCTGACCAGCGAGACGAAGAACATTCTCAGCCGCGAGAACCTCGGCAAGACCAGGAAGGGCGTGCGCATCGTCAACTGCGCGCGCGGCGGCCTGATCGACGAGGCCGCGCTCAAGGACCTCATGGATGCCGGCCACATCGCCGGCGCCGCGCTCGACGTGTTCGAAACCGAGCCCGCCAAGGAATCGCCGCTGTTCGGCACGCCAAACTTCATCTGCACCCCGCACCTCGGCGCGAGCACGACCGAAGCGCAGGTCAATGTCGCGCTGCAGGTGGCCGAACAGATGGGTGAATTCCTCACCACCGGCGGCGTCACCAACGCGCTCAACATGCCCTCGCTCTCGGCCGAGGAAGCGCCCAAGCTCAAGCCCTACATGGCGCTCGCCGAACGTCTCGGCAGCCTCGTCGGCCAGCTCGCGCACGACAACCTCACCAAGATCGCCATCGAGGTTGAAGGCGCCGCCGCGCAGCTCAACCAGAAGCCGATCACCGGCGCGGTGCTGGCAGGCCTGATGAAGCAGTATTCGCAGACCGTGAACATGGTCAACGCGCCCTTCCTCGCCAAGGAACGCGGGCTCGATGTGCGCGAAGTCCGGCATGACCGCGAAGGCATCTACCACACCCTCGTGCGCGTCACTGTCGGCACCGCGCAGGGTGATCGCTCGGTTGCGGGCACGTTGTTCGGCAACGGCGATCCGCGCCTCGTCGAAATCTTCGGCATCGGCATCGAGGCCGACCTTGCCGGCGACATGCTCTACATCGTCAACACCGACGCGCCCGGCTTCATCGGCTCGATCGGTACGCTGCTCGGCAAGTCGGGCATCAACATCGGCACCTTCCACCTCGGCCGCCGCGAGGCCGGCGGCGAGGCGGTGCTGCTGCTCTCGGTCGATAGCCCGGTCAGCGAGGCTGTCCTTGCCGAAGCCCGCACCGTGCCGGGCGTGCGCACCGTGCGCGCGCTGAAGTTCAGCTGACATACGAAGGAGGCGGGGGCCGTGAAAGGCTCCCGCCGCCCTTTGGGGCGCTGCGCGTTCGCGCCATTTGACCCCGCCTCCAAAGCTCCATAGCCTGCGCCCCCGGGGACCATTCCTTCGGGGGCTTTTCATATGCGCACACTTCTTCTCGCCGCGGCCATGCTCGCCTGCACCGCCACGCCCGCACTCGCCAACGACAACGCGATGATCCAGGCCGCAGACGATGCGCTTGCCGCCGCGTTCAACAAGGGCGATACCGCCGCAGTCGGCGCGATGTACGCCGCCGATGCCACGATGCTTCCCGGCGACAACAAGCTCTACAAGGGCGCCGACATCACCGCATGGTGGGCCGGTGCCGCCACCGCGATCACCAACCTCAAGCTGACCGTGCTCGAAACCGAGCGCCTTTCGCCCACCTTCATCCGCGAAATCTCGCGCGTCGAATATGACACCAAGGGCGACAAGCCCGTCCACGCCAACGTCACCGCCGTCGTCGTCTACAAGTTGGTGAACGGCAAGTGGATGCTCTGGACCGATATCTTCCATTGATCCCACGCGCCCTCTCTCCGCCTTGCCGAAGGGGAGGGGAGAGGGCACAGGCAAGGGGCAGGTTTCAGGGGCGCAGTTCCAAATGTCCGAAGGAAGTACGTACGACGCGGTGATCATCGGTGCCGGGGTCATCGGATGCGCCATCGCGCTCGATCTGGCGCGGCGCGGCCTGCGCACCCTCAACGTGGATCGCGGCCCCGCGCCGGGGCACGGCTCCACCTCATGGTCTGCGGCGATCATCCGGCCCTACTATTCGACGATAGACGGCACCGCGCTCGCCTATGAAGCGCACTTCGCGTGGCAGAACTGGATCGACTACCTCGGCTACCAGCCCGAAGGCGCGCTCCACTACAACGAATGCGGCTGCCTCGTCCTCGAAGCGGCGGACAATCGCCAGCTCGCCGGCACCCGCGCCATCATGCGCGAGGTTGGCGTCCCCTTCACCGATGTCGCGGCAGGCGATCTTGCCGATTGGCTCCCCGGCGCGGACCTCAGCCAGTTCAGCCCCGCGCGCCGGATCGACGATCCCCAGTTTGGCGAAACCTCCGGCGAGCCTATCACCGGCGCCATGTTCTGCCCCACCGGCGGCTATATCAACGATCCCCAGCTTGCCACCGCCCAGATCGCCGGGGCCGTGGAGCGCGCGGGCGGAAGCTTCCGCTTCCATGATACCGTCCTCGCCATCCACCAGTCCTCCGGCAGGATCACCGGCCTCACCTGCGCCAAGAGCGGCCTGATCCACGCGCCCATCGTCATCAACGCCGCCGGTCCCGCCTCCCGCTGGGTCAGCGACCTCGTCGGCCCGCGCCAGCCAGACCAGATCGCCACCCGCCCGCTGCGGCAGGAAGTCGCCACCGTGCCCATGCCGCAGGCGGCATCCGGGCCCAGCCTGCGCCATGTTCTCACCGATGCAGACTGCGGCATCTACATGCGCCCGGAGCAATCCGGCCACCTGCTGATCGGCTCGCTCGAACCGGCCTGCGACATCCTCGAATACCTCGATAGCGAGGAGTACGAGACCAGCCTCACCGATCAATGGACCAACCAGGTCTGGCGCGCCGCCTTGCGCTTTCCCGCCCTCGGCATCCCCAACACCGCCCAGGGCTTCGCCGCGCTCTACGATGTCAGCGAAGACTGGATCCCGGTCTATGATCGCGGCGATGTGGGCGGCTATTTCACCGCCATCGGCACCAGCGGCAACCAGTTCAAGAACGCCCCGCTCGTCGGCCAGTTGATGGGCCACCTGATCGACAGCGTGACGAACGGCGCCGACCACGACCGCGCACCCCTCCAATTCCGCCTCCCCGCAACCGGCCGCGCCATAGACCTCGCCGCCTTCTCCCGCCTGCGCCCCATCAACCGCGCGAGCAGTTTTTCGGTGCTGGGGTAACACCCCGATCCTCCCCATTTTTGCGGCACGCACAAATGGGGAGGGGGACCGCCGCCGTAGGCGGTGGTGGAGGGGTAGTGGCGCAGCAGGTGGGTTTGGAGTAAAACATGAAGAACAATAAGGGCGCTCGGATATGGCCAACTTGGAGTTTTCCGATCCTCGTGGCTGCGCTAGCTATGAGCGGATTCATGTATGGGATATATGAAGGCGAGATATCCGATATTTTATTGTTAACAATCATTGGGGAATATGACGTGCTTGTCTTGGTTGCCTATAAATTTTTTGAAAAACGTTTTAGATAGATTATTTTTATATTTCGGTATTGAGACGATAATTCCAGTAAAAATTTACTAGATCCCCAAACTTGACCAAGTTACGGCAATGGCAAGGCTCTCTCGTGTCGTCATTCCCGGCCTCCGCCACTCCGTCAGAGGCTCTCCGGATATGCCGCAAGCTTTCCCCCGCGCCCGCATCTCGGTAATCGCTCTGGTCGATCAAACCTGCTCCATTGATCGAATGCAATTGTTCCCCGGGACAGTGTCAACCGTGTCAACTTGCAAGGCACCGCGGGCAGGTGCCGCTCTCATGCTGCCCCGCGCAAATGGGGTTCGCAACCCGCCCGCCGTGGGCTAGGGCGCAGCTGTCATGACCGAACCGAACCCCGATCTGCTGCCCGAGGGCCTTGAAGACCGCCTGCCGCGCGAAGCTGCCGCGACGACGCGGGTGATGCGCGCCATTCAGGATGTCATGCACGGCCACGGCTATGATCGCGTGCTGCCGCCGATGATCGAGTTCGAGCGCAGCCTTGCCGCGCGGATGGACGGCATCAACCCCCCCGGTTCTGGGCGCCGCATGTTCCGCTTCGTCGATCCCGCCAGCCTCAGGATGATGGCGCTGCGCAGCGATCACACGCCGCAGATCGGCCGCATCGCCGGTACGCGCCTCGCCGCTGCCGCGCGCCCCCTGCGGCTGTGCTATGCGGGGCAGGTCCTCACCATCAAGGGCGATGCGCTCGATCCCGCGCGTGAGCGGTTGCAGTGCGGCGCGGAGCTGATTGGGGCGGACAATGTCGCCGCTGCCTGCGAAGTCGTCGCCGTCGCCATCGAGGCGTTGCAGGCTGCCGGGGCGCAGGGTGTCAGCGTCGATTTCACGCTGCCCGATCTGGTCGATACGCTGGCCGCCAAGGCCTTTCCGCTGGCGCCGCAGCAGATCGAGGCGGTGCGGCGCGAGCTGGATACCAAGGATGCCGGCGGCCTCGTCGATGCGGGGGGCGAGGCTTATGTCCCGCTGCTCTATGCCACCGGCGATTTTGACACGGCGAT
>CANGJI010000075.1 GCA_947454135.1 Sphingomonadaceae bacterium | reverse complement strand
TCAAAGTGACGGCGCAGCTTCATCTCGCGGTACACGCCCTCACGCTGCAGCTTCTTCTTGAGCGCGCGAAGGGCCTGGTCGACATTGTTGTCGCGAACGAGAATCTGCATAAACCGCTACACCTCAATGCTGATGGCGAGAGCCCGCGCCCGCGGGAGTCACCAGTAAATGGCAGGAATACAAAACGGGCCGAATCCGAAAGGATCGGCTCCAACGGGGCGCCCGCTACCAAAAGAGCCTCACCAAGGCAAGCAATCTCGTGCATTTGGGGCAGGCCTGCGTTAGGGGCATGGCGAATGACAACCGCATCACCTCTGCTTTCCAGTGTCCCACCCGGCCTCGCCGTAGCCGCAGGCGGCGCGCTTGGCGCATGGCTGCGCTACCAGACCAGCCGTCTGTTCCTGTCCACCATCGGGCCCGTCGCCGCAAGCGCTTTCCCCTGGGCGACGCTCACCGTCAACGTACTTGGCAGCGCTGCGATGGGCATCCTCGTCGGCTGGCTGGCGCGCCACGGCACGGGCGGCGAACACTGGCGGCTGCTCCTCGGCGTCGGCGTACTGGGCGGCTACACCACCTTTTCCTCCTTCGCGCTGGAGTTCGCCCTCTTCGTGGAGCGCGGCGCGCTGGGTCTGGCGGCTACTTATGTCGCGCTCTCGCTGGTAGCGGGTTTTGCCGCGCTGTTCGGCGGCCTCTGGCTGATGCGGGTGGCGGCATGAGCGTGGGTAAAGCAGGCGGGGACGAGGCCGACGTCCGCCAGTTCACCGTCACCAAGGACGATGACGGCGTGCGGCTCGACCGCTGGTTCAAGCGCAACCTGCCCGCAGTCGGCTTCGCGACCGTCTCGCGCTGGGCGCGTACCGGGCAGTTGCGAGTCGACGGGAAGCGCGCCGATGTCGATACGCGCCTCGAAAAGGGCCAGGTTTTGCGCGTGCCGCCAGCCGGGTCGGCGCCCGCCGGGATCAAGGGCACGCGCCCGAAGCAGCCGCTGACGCCGGAGCAGATCACGCTCGCCGAGAGCATGGTGCTGACCAAGGACCGCGCCGCGATCGTGCTCAACAAGCCGCCCGGGCTCGCCACGCAAGGCGGCAGCGGCACGCACGAGCATGTCGACGGCCTGCTCGATGCCTATGCCGAGGAGAAGGGCCCGCGCCCGCGCCTCGTCCACCGGCTCGACAAGGATACCTCGGGCGTTCTTCTCATCGCCCGCACGCCTGGCAGCGCGGCCTTCTTCTCCAAGCGCTTTTCCGGGCGGACGGCGCGCAAAATCTACTGGGCGCTGATCACCGGGGTGCCGGATGTGAAGGACGGTCTGATCGAGCTCCCCCTCGCCAAGCAGCCGGGCACCGGCGGCGAGAAGATGATGGTCGACGAGAGCGAGCACGGCCAATCGGCCCGCACCCGCTACCGCGTGATCGGCCGCGCAGGCAATTCCGCGTGCTGGGTCGAACTGCAACCGCTGACCGGGCGTACCCACCAGCTGCGCGTGCATATGGCCGCGATTGGCCATCCCATCGTGGGCGACGGCAAGTATGGCGGGCAGGCTGCCTTCCTCACTGGCTCGATCAGCCGCAAGATGCACCTCCACGCGCGGCGCCTGCGCATCGAGCATCCGGAAGGTGACCTGCTCGATGTGACCGCGCCATTGCCCGACCACTTCGCGGCGACCATGGCGCAGCTGGGCTTCGAGGAAGCCGATGGCGACCTGCCGCTGGACCCGGTCAAGCTGGTGTCCGACAAGGTGATCGAGAAGCGCGCGGCCAAGGCCTATGCCAAGGAATACCGCAAGGAACGCCGCGGTGAACGCCGCAAGCGTGCCGATGCTCCGCCAAGCGGTCGCGCCGCGCCCAAGCCGCGCGGCGGCGTGAAGAAAGGCGTCGGCAGCAAGCCTGCGGCGACCAAGCCGGCAGCAGCCAAATCCGCTCCGAAACGTGGGGGAACACCGCCGCGCCGAGGGCCCAAGGCCTGATGCACCCCAATCCCGCCTTCCGCGGTGACGCCAAAGTCGATCAGCGCGCGCTCTACACCGCGCTGATCGAGGAAGTCGGCTTCGGCATGGTGTTCCTCACCACGCCGGATGGCCCCCGCGTGGCCCATGTGCCGCTGCTGCTGACAGATGCGGGAACGCTGCGCTTTCACCTTGCCCTGGGCAACGCACTCACCCGCCATCTCGATGGCGCACGGGCGCTGGCGGTGGTCAACGGGCCGGACGGCTATGTCTCCGCACGCTGGTACACAGACCCCGATCAGGTTCCGACATGGAACTATGTCGCGCTCGAAATGGAAGGCCCAGTGCGCCGGATGGACCGCGACGGGCTGCACGCGCTGCTCGAGGACGTCTCGGCCCACCACGAAGCCCGAGTGAGCACGGGCACGCCCTGGACCATGGACAAGATGGCCCGCATCAAGCGCGATCGGATGATGGACATGATCGTCGGCTTCGAGCTCACGGTCGAAGCCTGGCGGCCCACGGTGAAGCTCTCGCAGAACAAGCCTGCCGAAGACCGCGCGCGGCTGATCGAGGGCATCAAGGGTGAAGGCAATCTCGCGCTCGCGGCGCTGATGGAGCAGTTCGGCAAATGACGCTCAAGCTTGCCATCTTCGATTGCGACGGAACGCTGGTCGATAGCCAGGCCGATATCTGTGCAGCGATGGACGCCGCGTTCGAGGCCGCTGGGCTCACCCCGCCAGACCGCAACGCCACGCGCCGCGTGGTTGGCCTTTCGCTGCCCGAGGCGATGCGGCGCCTGCGCCCCGACGGAACCTCCGACGATCATTCCATGCTCACCCAGCTCTACCGCGATGCCTTCCGCGAACGCCGGATGGCAGGCCAGGTCGCGGAGCCGCTCTATGAAGGTATTGCCGAACTGATCGAGGAACTGGCGAGCGCGGGCTGGCTGCTCGGCGTCGCCACCGGCAAGAGTGACCGCGGCCTTGTCCATTGCCTCGAAACGCACGGGCTTACCGGGCACTTCATCACGCTCCAGACGGCAGACCGCCACCCTTCCAAGCCGCACCCCAGCATGATCGAGGCCTGCCTTGCCGAAAGCGGCGCAGCGGCCTCCGAGACGGCGATGATCGGCGATACCGCGTTCGACATGGCGATGGCCGTCAACGCCGGGGTCCGCGCCATCGGTGTCGACTGGGGCTATCACCATCCGCGCGAACTGGTCGAAGCCGGGGCCGAGGCGGTCGCCGGTTCGATTGCCGAGCTGCGCCTGCTGCTGAAGGGCATGGAATGAGCATGTGTCCCTCGCCAAGTTTCCATTCGTCGTGAAGTCCCGAGAGATTGCTGTGACTGAAGCTCCCGATCCTGCCGCCGCGCGCTTTGCCGTGCTGCAACTGGTCCGCCTTTCAGGTGCCGTGCTGGCCTTCATCGGCGTGCTGGTCGTTTCGCATAAGATCGCATGGCTGCCGCAGCTGCCTGAAGCGGCGGGCTATGTGCTGATTGCGGCGGGGATGACCGATTTCTTCGTCGCGCCGCTGCTCCTCGCCAAGCGGTGGAAGAGCCGCCCGTGAAGCGCTTCTACAAGGCTGTCACCGTTGCAGTGGAAAGCAGCGGCTACCGGGTCATGCTCGATGGCCGCGGCCTGCGCACCGTCAGTGGACAGGCGCAGATCGTGCCGAGCGCGCAATTGGCAGAGGCGCTGGCCGCCGAATGGTCAGGGCAAGGCGAAGAGATCGATCCGGCGCGGTTCGTCTTGCGCGATCTGGCCGACTACGCGATCGATGTGGTGACACCGGGCAAGGCGGCAGTGGTGGACGAGCTGGTCCCCTACGCCGAGACCGACACGCTATGCTACCGCGCGGAACCCGACGAAGCGCTGGGCATCCGCCAGCGCGCAGTATGGGATCCGATGCTTGCCGCTGCCGAGGCGCGGTGGGACGTGCGCTTCGTGCGCGTCGCCGGCATCATGCACCGCCCGCAGCCCGAGGAAACCTTGGCGCGTCTGCGCGAGGATCTCGCCGCGCGGGATGGCTTCACGCTGGCGGCGGTGAAGAACACCGCCTCGCTCGCCGCCTCGCTGGTGCTGGGGCTGATGGCCATCGAACCCGGCGCTGACATCGACGCGCTATGGGACGCGGCCAATCTCGAGGAGGACTGGCAGGCAGAGCTCTGGGGCAAGGACGCCGAAGCGCAGGACCGCCGCGCACGCCGCCACGCCGCTTTTGCCGCTGCGGCGCAGTTTGCGGTGCTGGCCCGCGGTTCCGATTGTTGACAATATCGTGACATTTTGTTGCTGACCGTCACGCTTGTCACAGATTCAGATCAATAAAATCAGATACTTGCTGTCCTCAAAACGTTCACAGACAGTCACAATCGCAAGATATATGTCATAAAAGTGTCATGGCCCATGCCTAGCCGCCGCCTTGTCAAACGGGGATCGGAAGGCAGCTCAGGGCATGAACACGACGGCATTTCGCGCGGCACTGCTGGCAGGCAGCCTTGTCAGCATGGCAGGCGCGGCCCATGCACAAGCCGATGCGGCAAGCCAGGATGCGAAGATCGCTGCCCTGCAGGAGCAGGTCAATCGGTTGACGGCGATGGTCGAGGCGCTGCAAGCCTCCAACCGCGCATCACAGACTGCCGCCAAAGCCACTGCGCCCGCCGCCGCCCCGCTGGCGATGGCCACCAGCGCGCCAGTAGCGGCCCCGGTGCAGATCGCGGCAACAGCCCCTGCTCCCGCTGCCAAGCCTGCCCACGGCAGCGAAAAGAAGAAGGCGTGGTACGAGAAGATCATGCTGCGCGGCTATACCCAGCTGCGCGTGAACGAGATCATCTCGGGCCCCAAGAGCGCCCCGGCAGGCGTATCGCGCCTGCGATCGGTGCAGGACGCAGGGATCAACGAGAACGGCAACTTCTCGATCCGCCGCGCGCGTCTCGTCGTTCAGGGCGATCTTTCTGACCGCGTTTCGCTCTATCTCCAGGGTGACCTCGCCAGCGCGGTCACCAACCAGTCCGGTACCGAGCGGCGCGAGAACTTCTTCCAGATGCGCGATGCCTATGCCGACGTCTTCCTGGATCACGCCAAGACACTACGCCTGCGACTGGGCCAGTCAAAGGTGCCGTTCGGGTGGGAGAACATGCAGTCCTCGTCGAACCGCATTCCGCTCGACCGGACCGACGCGATCAATGCCCCTGTTCCGGGGGAGCGCGACCTTGGCGTCGTCGCCTACTACACACCCGTAAAGCTCCAGAAGATCTGGGACGCGCTGAGCGCCGATGGGCAAAAGCTGTTCGGCAACTACGGCGCGTTCGGCGTGGGCGTTTTCAATGGCCAGGGCACCAACCGCACCGAGCGGACAGGCGGGCTGATGACTGTGGCGATGGCGTCGATCCCCGTTCGCCTCGATGGTCTGGGCGGTTTGTTCAAAGGGCAAGTGGGCGAATTCGGCGGCGCGGTGATGCGCAACCAGTTCCGCCCCGAGGTCCGCAGTGGCGGCGTTTCCACCGATGCCTACCGCGACGATCACGTTGCGGTGCATGCGATGATCTACCCCAAGCCCATCGGCATTCAGGCCGAATGGACCTGGGGCAAGGGCCCGCAGTGGGATCCGGCGACGAGCACAATCACCAGCCAGCGGACCACCGGCGGCTATGTCATGGGCACGTTCCGCGCTGCACACACGCCGGTCGGGCAGATCATCCCGTTCGTGCGCTGGCAGCACTATCGCGGTGGCTGGAAGGCGGCAATCAATGCGCCTCGTCTCGAAACCGACGAGACCGAATTCGGCGTCGAATGGCTACCGCTGAAGGAACTCGAAGTCACCGTCAGCTACGCCAACGTGAAGCGCAACGAAGCCGACGAGCGCCGCACCGGCCGGGCCAACGGCGATCTCGTCCGGGCTCAGGTGCAGTGGAATTATTGAGGCAAAGCCCAGTCGGCGATTTCGCCCGCCACCTTGTTCGCGGCCTCATTCAGCGCAGGGCCGATCTCGTCCGGCTCCGGATCGATGCCGCGCATGGTGCTTTCAAAACGGCGCGTCTCGATCCGGCCATCGGGAAGCCACTTCATGGCATCGAAGCGGACCACCGCAGAGCGGGTCGGGGCATCAAAGCCCATCGCGAGCAGCTGGCCGCCGATCCGCGTGCCGGTGGTGGCGCGGTCGGTCTCGACCACCAGCCCCTTGCCGCGCGCACGCAGCGTATCGGCGAGGAGGTGCTGGAAGGCGCGGCTGGGGCGTTCGACCCACTCCGCACCCTTGATATAGGCGACATTGGCCGCATCGATCTGCACCGGCACGCGCAGGACCGAGACGGCGGCGGCGGCGGTCGGTTCGAGCACCACGGTCGCCTCGCCCAGCGTGCCGCTGCTGGTTGCGCCCGCTGATGGCGACGCAACCGGGGTCAGGCTCAGCAGCGAACCCGGCGGGTTGGCGCCGATCCGGACGCAGCCGCTCAGAGCCGCCAGCATCACGAGCGACAGGGTCAGATTTCGGGTCATGCGGGCGCTCATGGCTTGTAGTCCGGCAGTTTGGGGCTCCCCACAACGCTGCTGATGCCGCGGTCGCCGATCTTGTCGGTCATCTCGCGGATCGAGCGCGAGGTTGCCTGGATGTCGCGTAGCGCCGCCTCGAAGGCAGGCAGGGTGCGGTCGTTGAATTGCTTCGCGGCGGGCTTGGCCTCGGTCATTGTCGCCTGCAGCGAATCCGCCGCGGCCTGCGCAGATTTGAGTGTGACACGCAGCTGCTTGGCGAGGCCGTTGGCAGGATCGTTGATCGAGGAGTCGGTCGAAGCCGCAAGCTTGTCCACCGTTGCCAGCGTCGTCGTCGCCTGCTGCAGGGTGAGTTGCAGTTCCTGAAGCGACTTCTTCACCTCGGGCGATGCGCTCGCGAGGTTGCCGGTCATCTGGTCGGTATGCGCAAGGATATTGGCGAAGGCCTTCTGGTTCTGGTCAGAGAGGACCATCGTCAATCGCTCGGTCAGGGTCGCCAATCGCTCCAGCAGAAGCGGCGTGGTCGAGAGGATTTCGCCAAGGCCGCTGCGCTTGGTCGGGATCACCGGCGCGCCTGCCGGGCCCGGTTCGTCGATTGGCGGCGCGCCCTTGATCGCGCCGGCCAACTGGATCGTCGAAACGCCGGTGAAGCTGCCCTGCAAGCTTGCGGTGGTGCCCTGGAGGATCGGCACCTTGCGATCGACCCTGATGCGCACACGCACGAAGCTCGGGTCTTTCTCCCAGAGCGTGATCTCCTTGACCTGCCCGACCGGCACGCCCGAGTACGACACCTCGGACCCCTTGGCGACGCCATCGACCGACTGCTTGAAGAAGATGTCGTAGTCGTTCTGCTCGTGCTGGCTGAGCCGCGCGATCCAGATCAGCAGCGCTGCAAGCCCCGCCAGAAGGAGGAGGGTGACGATCCCCACCCAGACGTGATTGGCGCGCGTTTCCATCGGCTATCCCTATGCCTGATCACCGGAAGTGCCAAGGGCACCGTTTCGCTCCGCTGCCGACTTCGCGGCGCGGCCGCGCGGGCCGGTGAAGTATGACGTGATCCACGGATGATCGGTCGCGATCAGCTCAGGGATCGTGCCCACCGCGATCACCCGCTTGTCCGCCAGCACCGCCACCCGGTCGCAGATCTCGTAGAGCGTATCTAGATCGTGGGTAATCAGGAAAACGGTGAGGCCCAGCGTCTGTTGCAAGCTGCGAATCAACTGGTCGAAGCCCGCCGCACCGATGGGATCGAGCCCGGCGGTGGGCTCGTCGAGAAATAGCAGCTCCGGATCGAGCGCCAGTGCGCGGGCAAGGCCGGCGCGCTTCTTCATGCCGCCCGAAAGCTCGCTGGGGTACTTGCTGGTCGCTTCCGCAGGAAGGCCCGACAGCAGCACCTTGTAGCGCGCGATCTCGTGACGCAGCTCGTCTGAAATCTCGGGATAGAATTCGCGCAGGGGAACCTCGACGTTCTCCGCCACCGTCAGCGTGGAGAACAGCGCGCCGCCCTGGAAGAGGATGCCCCAGCGGCAGCGGATGTCGATGTCGTCGTCATCGCGCGCATCGGTGATCGGGCTGCCGAGCACCTCGATAGTGCCCTCTTCGGGAATCTGGAGCCCGATGATCGCGCGCATCAGCACCGACTTGCCAGTGCCCGAACCGCCAACCACGCCGAGAATCTCACCCCGCCGCACATCGAGATCGAGGTTCTCGTGCACCACATGCGGGCCGAACGCGTTCTTCAGGCCGCGCACGCGGATCGGGAACAGGTCCGCCTCGCTCCCGGACGGAGGCGCATCGGCGCAGGCGGTGAGAAGGCCCTCTTCGCTCATCCCCAGCCCACTTCCGAGAAGAACACCGCGAAGAACGCGTCGAGCACGATCACCATGAAGATCGCCATGACCACCGCCGCCGTCGTGCGCGTGCCGACTTCCTCGGCATTGCTGCGGACCTGCAAGCCCTGATAGCAGCCAGCCGTGGCGACAATCAGCCCGAACACCGGCCCCTTGATCAGGCCGACCCACACGTCATGCACCGGCACAACTTCCTGAATGCGCGCAAGGAACGTGAAGAACGGGATGCCAAGCGTGAGCGCCGAGAGAGCAGCGCCGCCGATGATGCCGATGACCGCCGAATAGATGCCGAGCAGCGGCATCATCAGCATCGTCGCGAGCAGGCGCGGGATCACCAGCGCCTCGATCGGGGAAACGCCGATGGTGCGCATCGCGTCGATTTCCTCGGTCAGCTTCATCGTGCCGAGCTGCGCGGCAAAGGCCGAACCCGAACGGCCCGCGACCATGATCGCGGTCATCAGGATGCCAAGCTCGCGCAAGCTGAGCCGCCCGACGAGGTTCACCGTGTAGATCTCCGCACCGAACTGGCGCAGCTGCACCGCGCCCTGCTGTGCGATCACGATGCCGACGAGGAAGCTCATCAGACCGATGATGGCGAGCGCATTGACCCCCATCAGTTCCATCTGGTGCACCAGCGCGCGCAGGCGGAAACGGCGGGGATGGCGCAGCAGCACGCCGCTCGCCAGCACGATCTGGCCGAGGAAACCCAGCACGAGCACCATGCCCTGGCCAAGCCCGGTCATCACGATGCCGACATGCTCCGGCACCCGAAGCAGGATCGGCAGCTGGGGATGTGCGATCGGGGCGGTGTTGTCGTCTGCCGCGCGGATAGCAGCGATCAGCCGCTCGGCCTCCGGCGAGGCGCCGATGATCGGCGCTTCAAACCGCCTTGAAATGCTCCACGCCGTCCATGCACCCACGGTATCGATGCGGCCCGCGCGGCTGAGGTCGATCGCGGCAAACGGCCCCTCGAGGGCACGCAGGCGGCGGTCGATCACGCCGAGAGAGGATACGAGCAGCGGGCCGGTCAGCACCAGCGAAGCGCTCCCCTCAGCGCCGCTCTCGATGATAAAATCGGCTGTCGCCCGCATGGTAGAGGCTTCATGCGGGAAATCGACCAGAGCCGCAAGCGCGCCGCAAGCGCGGCTCGCCGCTTTCACGGGCTTGCAGGCCGCTCTGCAGGGTGGCAAGGCCCACAGCATCATGACCGAAGCGACGATGGAAGAGCACGGCGAGGCTGCAGCCCTCGCCAAGACGTTCGAGCCTGCCGGGCTCGAGGCCAAGTGGTATGCCCACTGGGAAGCAAATGGGTTGTTCCGCCCCGAACGCCCCGACGCTGCGCCCTTCACGATCGTGAACCCGCCGCCGAACGTGACGGGCTCGCTCCATATCGGCCATGCTCTCGACAACACGCTGCAGGACGTCGTCATTCGCTACGAACGCCTGCGCGGCAAGGACGCGCTGTGGGTGGTCGGCACCGATCACGCCGGCATCGCCACGCAGATGGTGGTCGAACGCCAGATGGAAGCGGCGGGCGACAAGCGCACCAACTATTCGCGCGAGGCCTTCATCGAGAAGGTGTGGGAATGGAAGGCGGAAAGCGGCGGCACGATCACCGGCCAGCTGCGCCGGCTCGGCTGCTCGATGGACTGGAGCCGCGAGCAGTTCACGATGGACCCGCACTTCACCAAGGCGGTGGTGAAGGTCTTCGTCGATCTCTACAATCAGGGCCTGATCTACCGCGACAAGCGGCTGGTGAACTGGGACCCCAAGCTCAAGACCGCGATCTCGGACCTAGAGGTGGAAACGCGCGAAGTTAAGGGCTCGTTCTGGCGCTTCCGCTACCCGCTGGCGGACGGCGCGGTGCGTGCAGACGGGCTGGACTATATCGAAGTCGCCACCACCCGTCCCGAGACGATGCTGGCCGACATGCTCGTCGCCGTGAACGCCGAGGATGAGCGCTACAAGGCCGTGATCGGCCGCGAGGTCGTGCAGCCGCTGACGGGCCGCCGCCTGCGCATCGTGGCGGATGAACATGCCGATCCGGAACTCGGCTCGGGCGCGGTGAAGATCACGCCGGGGCACGATTTCAACGACTTCGAAGTGGGCAAGCGCGCCGGGATCAAGGCGGCGGACATGCTCAACATGTTCGATGCGGAAGCCCGCGTGGTGCAGACCGCGGATGGCCTCGTGCCCGAAAAGTACCTCGGCATGGACCGCTTCGATGCGCGGGCGGCAATCGTCGCCGACATGAAGGCGGCGGGGATGCTGATCCCGCATGTGGTGAAGTCCAAGGACGGCGAGGAAAGCGAACTCGACGCCGAACCCCGCACGATCCAGACCCCGTTCGGCGACCGCGGCGGCGTGGTGATCGAACCGTGGCTGACCGACCAGTGGTATGTCGATGCCGAAAAGCTGGCCGTCGCACCGATGGAAGCGGTGCGTTCGGGCGCAATCGAGATCGTGCCCAAGACCTGGGAGAAAACCTTCTTCAACTGGATGGAAAACATCCAGCCGTGGTGTGTTTCCCGTCAGCTGTGGTGGGGGCACCGGATTCCAGCGTGGTATGGCTCGGACGGCCAGTGCTACGTGGCCGAGACCGAGGAGGAAGCGCAGGCCAAGGCAGGTGCGGGCGTCACGCTCTCACGCGACAACGACGTCCTCGACACCTGGTTCTCCTCCGCGCTCTGGCCCTTCGCCACGCTCGGTTGGCCCGAAGACTCCCCCCTCCCGCCTGCGGGAGGGGTCGGGGGTGGGCCAGAGGCAGGCGCAGCGTCAGACCAGCCCACCCCAACCCCTCCCGCAAGCGGGAGGGGCTCAAGGTCGCTCCTCGCGAAGCACTACCCCAACGACCTGCTCATTTCCGGGTTCGACATCCTGTTCTTCTGGGATGCGCGCATGGCGATGCAGGGTATCCACTTCATGAAGGAAGTGCCGTGGAAGCGGCTCTATCTGCATGGGCTGGTGCGAGCCGCCGATGGGCAGAAGATGTCCAAGTCCAAGGGCAACGTGGTCGATCCGCTCGGCCTGATCGACAAGTACGGCGCCGATGCGCTGCGCTTCTTCATGTGCGCCATGGAGAGCCAGGGCCGCGACGTGAAGATGGATGAGCGCCGGGTCGAGGGCTATCGCAACTTCGCGACCAAGCTGTGGAACGCCGCGCGCTTCTGCATGGCGAACGGGATCACCGGCAGCACTTCGGTCAGCGCGCCTGCCGCGACCAGCGCCGTCAACCGCTGGATCATCGGCGAAGTGGTCGAAACCGTCGCCGCGCTGGATCAGGCGATGGCAGACCTGCGCTTCGATGCTGCCGCCAACACGGTCTACCACTTCGTGTGGGACCAGTTCTGCGATTGGTACATCGAGCTGATCAAGGGCAGCTTCGACGACGAGACCCGCGCTGTGGCGGGATGGGTGCTCGACCAGATCCTCGTGATGCTCCACCCGTTCATGCCCTTCGTCACCGAAGAACTGTGGCATGCGCTCGGCGAGCGGTCCGCGGAGCTGATCGTGGCTGAGTGGCCCGCCCCGCAGGCGAGCGTCGATCCGGCTGCCAAGGCCGAGGTCGAATGGCTGATCGCGCTCGTTTCAGGCCTGCGCGGTGCGAAGAACGAGCTCGGCATTGCCCCCGGCGCGCGGCTGGAAGCCTATCTGCCTGATCCGAGCGCGGCCACCCGCGCGGTGATCGAAAGCAACACGGCTGCCATCGAGCGACTCGCCCGCCTCAGCGCCATTCACTTCGCCCCGGCCCCCGCAGGCGCAGCAATGCAGATCGGTGCAGGCGATGCGAACCTCATCGTGCCACTCGGAGGCGTGATCGACATCGCCGCCGAAAAGGCCCGCCTCGAGAAGGCGCTTGCCGCCTCCGAGAAGGAGGCCAAGTCGCTCGAAGGCCGTCTCTCGAACCCCGCGTTTGCCGAGAAGGCCAAGCCCGAAGCGGTCGAGAAGGCCCGCGCCGACCACGCCCACCACCGCGCTGAGGCCACCCGCCTCGCTGCCGCGCTGGCGCGTCTGGGATGAGCCTCACGCTCGCCACGATGGCGCCGGGGGAGCCGGAGATTTTCCCCTCGCTACAGGGCGAAGGCCCTTCGGCGGGGCGGCCCTGCGTGTTCGTGCGGCTCTCGCGCTGCAATCTTGCCTGCCGCTGGTGCGATACTGCCTATACGTGGCGCTTCACCGGCGACATCCGGCCGCACCGCGATGACCTGACCTTCGAGCGCAGCGAAAACCAGATCACGCTCGACGTGCGCGAAGCGGCCATGCGCATCCTCGCGCTGCGCCCCACCCGGCTGGTGATCACCGGCGGTGAGCCCTTGCTGCAGGCCCCCGCTCTGGCCCGGCTGATACCGATGCTCAAGGAAGCCCTGCCCGCGCTCGAAGTCGAGATCGAGACCAACGGCAGCGTCCCACCGCCGCACGCAATCATCCAGCTGGTCGATCAGTTCAACGTCAGCCCGAAGCTTTCGCATTCGGGCAACGCCGAACATCTCGCCCTGGTGCCGGACCTGATGCGCGACTGGGCAGCAAACCCCAAGGCGTGGTTCAAGTTCGTGGTGGCGAGCGAGGACGACCTCGGTGAGATCGCCGAACTGCAAGCGATCTACCGCATCCCGTCAGAGCGGCTGTTCGTGATGCCGGAAGGCACTGACAGCGCAGCCCTGCGCGAGCGCTCGAAGTGGCTGGCCGGCGCCGCGCTGACGCACGGCTGGCGCTTTACCGACCGGCTGCATATCCACCTCTTCGGCGATACGCGCGGGACCTGATCAGAACGGAATATCGTCGTCGAGGTCGTCGCCGAAGCCACCGGCGGGCGCGCCGCCGCCGCCCTGGTTCCAACCGCCACCCGACGAAGCACCGCCCGAACGGCCACCGCCGCTCGAACCGCCGTCATTCCAGCCGCCACCGGAACGCTGACCACCGCCGCCGCCGCCCATGCCGCCACCGGCGCCGCCCTGCGCGCCATCTAGCATAGTGAGCACGCCGCCCACACCGCCGACCGAAACTTCGGTGGTATAGCGATCATTGCCCGAGGCATCCTGCCACTTGCGGGTGCGCAGCTGGCCTTCGATGTAGACCTTGCTGCCCTTCTTCAGATAGCGCTCGACCACGCCGACAAGGCCGTCCGACTGGATGACGACGCTGTGCCACTCGGTGCGCTCCTTGCGCTCGCCAGTGGCGCGGTCCTTCCAGGTTTCCGAGGTCGCAATGCGCAGGTTGGCGATCCGGCCGCCGTTCTGGAAGCTCTTCACCTCGGGATCCTGCCCGAGATTGCCGATCAGAATGACCTTGTTGACGCTGCCTGCCATTGATTCGCGATCCTGCTGAGTGTGAAGCCAAGGCCTAGCCCGCGCATCCGATCAGGGCGAGTCTGCGCGCGCCCTTTCCCACAGCATCACCCCAGCCCGAGCGCAACCGCACTCCAGTAGGTCAGTCCCGCCGCCGCGTAGGCGAGCCCGAACAGGTAGGCGAGCATGAAGGCGGGCCATTTCCACCCGTTGGTCTCGCGCCGGGTGACCGCGATGGTCGACATGCATTGCGGGGCGAAGACGAACCACGCGAGGAAGGCCAGCGCGGTGGCGAGGCTCCAGTGCGCCTTGAGCTGTTCGCCCAGCGCCTTGCCTTGCGCCGCATCGTCACTGTTACCCACGGCATAAGTCGTGGCGAGCGCGCTGACCGCCACTTCGCGCGCAGCCATGGCCGGGATCAGTGCCAGCGCGATATCACGGTTGAAGCCGATCGGCTCGATCACCACGGCAAGGCCATTGGCGATGTGGCCAGCGACCGACGCATTGACCTGATCCTTCGGGTCCGCCGCGCGGGGCAGGTTGAGCAGCAGCCAGAGCACGATCGTCACGCCCAGAATCATCGTTCCCGCACGGCGCAGGAACACATAGGCGCGCTGCCACAGGCCAAGCGCGAGATCTTTGGCCGTGGGCAGCTGATACTTGGGCATTTCCATGATGAAGCCCGATGCCGCGCCCTTGGTCACCGTGCCGCGCAACAGCAGCGCCGCGATCATCGCGCCGAGCACGCCGAAAACGTAAAGCCCGAAAAGCACGAGCCCCTGCTGGCCGATGCCGGGCAGCACCTGCTTGTTGGGGACGAATGCCGCGATGATCACGGTGTAGACGGGAAGGCGCGCCGAGCAGGTCATCAGCGGCGCGATCAGGATCGTCGTCAGGCGGTCCTTGGGATCGGTGATGCTGCGCGTTGCCATGATCCCCGGCACCGCGCAGGCGAAACTCGAAAGCAGCGGAATGAAACTGCGCCCGGAAAGGCCGACACCCGCCATCGCGCGGTCCATCAGGAAGGCCGCGCGCGCCATGTAGCCGGTCGCTTCCATCGTCAGGATGAAGAAGAACAGGATCAGGATCTGCGGAAGGAACACGACGACCGAGCCGACGCCGGCAATCACGCCGTCGGTGAGGAAATCACGCAGCAGCGAGGCAGGGAGCGCGCCGCGCACCATGTCGCCGAGCGCCGTAGCTCCGCCGTCGAGCGCATCCTGCAAGGGGGCGGCCCAGCTGAAAACAGCCTGGAAGACGACGAACAGCAGCACGACGAGCACCGGCGGCCCGAGCCAGGGATGCAGCAGCACCCGATCAAGCTGCGCGTGAATGCGGTGCTTCGCCGTCTCCGAAAGGATCGCCCCGCGCGCGATCTGCCGCGCCAGCATGCGCCGTTCGGGCGCCGTGACATGGGGGCGCGGTGCGGACGTATCATCCACCGGACTTTCACGCAGCGCGGCAATGGCAGCCGTCAGTTCGGCAAGGCCGCGCCGCCGCACCGCAACCGTGGGAAACACCGGCACACCGAGCGCCGACGAGAGCGCGGCGGCATCGATCACCAGCCCGTCACGCTCGGCAAGGTCGACCATGTTGAGCGCGACGACTACTGGCCGGCCCAGTTCGATGATTTCCTGCGCGAAGACGAGGTGCTGCTCGAGGTTCGAGGCATCGAGGACGATCACAAGGACGTCGGGCTTTGCCTGTCCCGCCATGCGGCCGAGAATGACATCGCGCGTCACTTCCTCGTCGGGGCTGGAGGGGTTGAGGCTGTATGAGCCGGGCAGATCGACCAGTTCGACCGGCTCGCCGCTGGGCAGCAGCAAGCGGCCGGATTTGCGTTCGACAGTCACGCAGGGATAGTTGGCAATCTTCTGGCGCGCACCGGTCAGCGCGTTGAACAGCGCGCTCTTGCCCGCATTGGGATTGCCGACCAGCGCGGCGACCATAGTCTGGCGGGTCATGCTATCGCCGCCGCAACCGGTTCGACGTGCATCGCCCGCGCATGAATGCGGCGCAGCGCCACCGTCATCCGCCCGATTTCGATGGCAATGGGATCACGCGCAAGGAACACGCCGCGATAGGCGAGCCGCACCTCG
>CANGJI010000074.1 GCA_947454135.1 Sphingomonadaceae bacterium | reverse complement strand
GAGCCGGTCGACCAGCGGGGTTTCGCGCCGTTTGGTGACGATCGAGCGGGTGAGCTGGCGGACATCGGCAACCGGCGGATTGGGCTGCGCGGGAAGGGCCAGATCGAGGAGAGCCGCGGGGAAGCGGATCTGGTTGGTATCCGCGCCAAAGGTGCAGGGCGCGCAGACGACCTTGCCGATGTCTCCCCGCATTTCATGGCTTTCCGCCTCGAAGGCGAACTCGATCTTGTCCCACGCGCCGCGCGTCCCGCGCCGCAGGATCTGGCTGACGATGCCAAGTGTGAACATCGCATCGTGGTGGCGCGGCCATATATCGGGATCGAGGATGCGGTAGCTCACCGCTGCCATGTCGTCCTCAAGCCCGAGGCGGATATCGGTGCAATCCTGCAGCAGCGAGAAGTAGTCTACCAGCCGGCGCAGCGCGGAGCCGACACGCCCGGCCGAATTGATCGCATCGCCCAGCGGTCCCAGAGCGGCGAGATCGTAATTGCCGCCCGCCAGCCACGGTATTGCAACATCGCGCGTGCGGGTGACGACATCTTCGGAGAACCGGACGAACTCCGCGAGCGGCATGGATTCCGGCGGCGGGCCATCGCCGAGCATGGGCGCGGCAACGGTTCCTTCCAGAAAACTCTCCCAGCCGTTCATTGCGGCGGCGCGTACGGTCGCTGGTGCCATGATGTCTCCCCGGGGCACACGTGACGTGTTGTTCTGATGCGAAGGCTAAGCGATTCGCAGGTTTCGGATATTGATCCAAATCATCAAAAGATGATCTAAAATTTCGCGGGACATGGGCATGGACGCAAGCTCGGGAATGTCCGATCCTGCCAAGCGCGGCGGAGGCCGCCATGCGAGGGCGCATGTCGATAACGGGGAGACTAAGTGCAGATGGCGACAGCAACGCCTACGCGGCGCGACATCGACGTTAATGGCTGGCCGGCGATCGTCTGCGCGGTGATCCTCGGCACGATCGGTGTGCTCTCGTTCATCATTCAGCCCGGTATCGTGCAGGGCTACGTGACCCAGTTGCATGTGGATGAAGCGACCGCGGTCAATCTCGCGGGCGTCGAGATGCTGGGCGTTGCGCTGGCGACGATCTTCATGGCCGTCTGGGGCACACGCATCAACTGGCGCTGGATCGTGGCGGCCGGGCTGCTCATCGCGGCGGCGGGCAATCTTGCGTCGCTCGGTGCGGTGCAGGGCGGGCCGTTCGAGATCGCGCGCTTCGTTGCGGGGCTTGGCGAAGGGACGATCACCTCGATCAGCTTCACCTTTGTGGGCGTGACGATCCGCGCGGAACGCAATCTCGCGCTCTATCTGACCCTGCTGCTGACCTACGGCGCCTTCGGCCTGTGGTATCTGCCGGAGTTCCTCACCAGCCATGGCCTCGATGCCATGTTCATCGGCTTTGCGGTGCTGTCGCTGGCTTCGCTCGCGACCCTGCCGTTTCTGCCTCATGCCTATTCCGCCGAGGAAATGGTCAATCCTGAAGCGCGCCAGCTGGCGACGCCGATGCTGGTTGTCGCGTTGGCGGGCGTGCTTGCATACAATGTGGCGCAGGGGATCGCCTGGGCGGTGCTGTTCCTTGTCGGCATCGGCGCGGGTCTGGCCGAGCAGTCGGTGGCGAATGCGCTCTTCCTTTCGCAGATTCTCGCAGTTGGCGGTGCGCTTGCCTCGGTGTTCCTCGCAGGCCACGTGAGCCGGAACGGCGCGATTGCCTTCGGCATCCTCGCGGGTGCGGCGAGCATTGCGCTGCTGATCGGCAAACCCAGCCTCACGCTGTTCATCGTTGGCGTCTGCGGCTTCAACGTGCTGTGGAACTTCGTGCTGCCGTTCATCCTTGGCCGCGTCTGCGATTTCGACGAAAGTGGCCGGATGATGTCGTTCGCGATCATGATGCAGATGATCGGGCTCGGCGGCGGTCCGCTGATCGCGGGGCAATTGCTCGACGGGAGCGGCTATCGTTCGGCCGAAATCCTGTGCGTTGCCCTTTTCATCGTGAGCTATGCGCTGCTGCTGGTTCCCATTCGCAAGCATCAGGCGCTATCGGCGCTTCCTGCAACCTGACTTTTGCCCGGAGGATAATCCGTGTTTGAAACTGTGCCGGAAGGCACCGGCCTTGCCGTCCACAACCCCGCGACCGGCGCTCTGATCGCGACGGTGCGCGAGTATGCTTCCGCCGAGATCAGCGCGATCATCGACGCCGCAGATGCTGCGCGTCCCGCCTGGGCTGCCGAAACCGCCAAGGCTCGCGCTGCCGTGCTGCGCCGCTGGTACACGCTGATCATGGAGCGGCAGGAAGAGCTCGCCGCCCTGATCACCGCCGAATGCGGCAAACCGCTCGCCGAGGCGCGCGGCGAAGTGGCCTATGGCGCCTCGTTCATCGAGTGGTTCGCCGAGGAAGCCAAGCGCGCCTATGGCGAGACGGTGCCGACCTTTGCGGCAGGCAAGCGCGTGCTGACGATCAAGCAGCCCGTCGGCACTTGCGCCGCGATCACCCCGTGGAACTTCCCCATCGCGATGATCACCCGCAAGGTCGGCCCTGCGCTGGCGGCGGGGTGCTCCATCGTGGTCAAGCCTGCCGAGGCGACGCCGCTTTCGGCGCTCGCGCTGGAGACGCTGGCGCGCGAGGCCGGGCTTCCGGCGGACCTGTTCCGCGTCACACCCTCCAATGATCCGGCGGGTGTCGGCTCGCTGTTCTGCCGCCATCCCAAGGTCCGCAAGCTCAGCTTCACCGGCTCGACCCGTGTCGGCAAGATCCTGATGGCGCAGGCCGCTGAAAACGTGACGCGCCTCAGCCTCGAGCTCGGCGGCAACGCGCCGTTCATCGTGTTCGATGATGCCGATCTCGATGCTGCGATCGATGGCCTGATGGCCTCCAAGTTCCGCAATGCCGGCCAGACCTGCGTCTGTGCCAACCGCGTGCTGGTGCAGGATGGCGTGTACGATGCCTTCGTCGAGCGTGTTCGCGCCAAGGTGGGGGCGCTGGTGGTGGGTGATGGCGCGGCGCCGGGGACCACGATCGGCCCGCTGATCAATGCCGCTGCCGTCGACAAGGTCGAAAGCCTCGTGCGCGATGCAGTGGCAGGCGGCGCCACCGCGCTGATGGGCGGAAACCGTTCGAACGCCGGTGCGGGTTTCTTCGAACCCACCGTTCTCACCGGCGTTCGCGGCGATATGGCGATTGCCACCTCCGAAATCTTCGGTCCCGTCGTCCCGCTGATCCGCTTCGCCGATGAGCAGGAGGCCGTGCGCCTTGCCAACGACACGCCCTACGGCCTAGCCGCCTATTTCTACGCGCGCGATCTGGGCCGCGTCTGGCGCGTGATGGAAGCGCTGGAATACGGCATGGTCGGCGTCAACGACGGCATCCTGTCGACCGAAGTCGCGCCGTTTGGCGGCATCAAGCAATCCGGGCTCGGCCGCGAAGGATCGCGCCATGGCCTCGATGAGTATCTCGAACTCAAGTACTGCCTCATGGGAGGAATTGGCGCGTGACCAGCCCAGCAACCAGCAATGCAGATCTCCTCGCCCGCCGCGCCGCCGCCGTGCCGCGCGGGGTCGCCTCGATCCACCCGCACTTCTTCGAGCGCGGCGCGAATGCGGAAGCCTTCGATGCCGAGGGCAACCGCTTCATCGATTTCGCGACCGGCATCGCGGTATGCAACACGGGTCATTCGGACCCGCGCATCGTCGAAGCGGTGAAGAGCCAGCTCGACCGCTTTTCGCACTGCTCGTTCCAGGTGACGCCTTACGAGAGCTACATCGCGCTAGCCGAGCAGCTGAACGAGGCCGCGCCCATCGAAGGGCCGGTGAAGACGATTTTCCTGACCACCGGGGCCGAGGCGCTGGAGAACGCGGTGAAGATCGCCCGCACCGCTACCGGGCGGCGCGGCATCGTGACCTTCCAGGGCGGCTATCACGGCCGCACGCTGCTGACCCTGGCGATGACGGGCAAGGTGCTCCCCTACAAGGCCGGGTTCGGTCCGCTGCCGGGCGACGTGTTCCACACGCGTTTCCCGATCGCCTATCACGGCTTTGACGAGAAGCAGGCTGTGGCGGGTCTCGAAGCGCTGTTTGCCTCGACCATCGAGCCGAGCGCGGTGGCTGCCATCGTGATGGAGCCGGTGCTGGGCGAGGGCGGTTTCTACACCGCCAGCTATGCCTTCTTCCGCGCGTTGCGCGAGATCTGCGACAAGCACGGCATCCTGCTCATCGCGGACGAGGTGCAATCGGGCTTTGCGCGCACGGGCCGCATGTTCGCGATGGACTGGGTGCGCGAGGCGACCGGGGTGACGCCCGATATCATGACCATCGCCAAGGCCATGGGCGGCGGTTTCCCGATCTCGGGCGTGATGGGCAAGGCCGAGATCATGGACGCGCCGGATGCGGGCGGCCTCGGCGGCACTTATGGCGGCTCGCCGCTGGGCTGCGTGGCGGGGCTCGAAGTGCTAAAAATCATCAAGGAGGACAACCTCTGCGAGCGCGCTATCACCATCGGCAACACGATCAAGGGCACGCTCCGCGCTCTGCAGCAGGGCGGCATGCGCACCATCGGCGATGTGCGCGGGCCCGGCGCGATGATCGCAATGGAACTGGTCCATGATGGCGACCCGGACCGCCCGAACCCTGAGCTGACCAAGGCCATCGTGCAGGAAGGCGCGAAGGACGGGCTGTTGCTGCTCTCCTGCGGCATGCGCGGCAATGTGGTGCGCTTTCTTCCCGCGCTGACGATGCCGGACGACCTGCTGGCCGAGGCAATGGACCGCCTGACGGGCGTGATGCGGCGGGTTGCGGGCTGAACCCGCATAATTCCTCCAGAACCCCTCGTCATTCCCGCGAAGGCGGGAATCCAGAGCCGCAAGTGCCGCGCTGGCCGCTCTGGACCCCCGCCTTCGCGGGGGTGACGAATGTCAGGTGAGGTTCGTGCCGCTGCCCTTGCGGTAGCGTCCCGGCGAAACGCCGAAATGCCTCGCGAATGCGCGGGTGAAGCTCGCGCTCTCGGCAAAGCCGACATCGAGCGCGATCAGGCTGACGTTGCGGCGGCTCGTACGCAGCAGGCGCGCGGCGGCTTCCATGCGCTGGCTGGTGACGAGCGTTCGCCAGCCTGTGCCCTCAGCCGCGAGGCGGCGGTGCAACGTGGGCACCGAGAGATCCAGCCGCGCGGCCATGTCGGCCAGGCTTGGCGGCGCATCGATCGGGGCTTCTTCGATCATCGCCTTGACCCGCCCCGCTAACGAAGCGTCCGTCCCGCGCCCGGCGAGCCGCTGCAGGTGCTCCTCGAGGATGGGGTGCAAGGCAGGGCTCAGCACCCGTCCGCGCACATCGAGATAGCGGCCCTCGAGTGTCAGCGTGTTGCAATCCTGCTCGAAGAAAACGTCGCAGCCGAAGTAGTCGCGGTAGCGCGCGTAATCGCCCACGCGTTCGTGTTCGAAGCGGACTTCGCTGAGCTCCAGATCGCCCCCGGCGAACTGGCGGGCGAGGTTGTACATCGCCGCGATGGAATACTCCGCATCCTGTCGCCGCCGGGTGAGCGACTGGTCGAGCACCTGATAGGTGAAGGTCGCCCAGCCGCCCTGATCGGCGAAGTGGTTGCGGCTCGCCTGCTGCATGGTCGAGAGATAGCGGGTGAAGCTGGCGAAGGCGGTGCGCAGATCGGGCGCGCTCAGGAACAGGAAGCTCAAGGGGCCGAGGCTCTCCGATCCCGCCAGCCGCCCGGTGTGGAGCCCGAAGTGCGGATTGCGCACCAGTTCTGCTGCGTCCTCGAAGAACGAGATGAAATGCGCGAGCGGGATCAGCCCGTCCGGATCCTCCAGCATGTCGCGCGTGACACCGATCCGCGCGAGCAGGCCCGCTGCCGAATGGCCGGTCAGTTCGACGCAATTGGCCACGTGGCGCAGGAACTGCGCGGCGATCTGGGGTTCGGCCATCCGTTAAGCGTATCAGGCGGTGCGGGGCAGGCAAGCTGCCCTGCTGAAAGTCACTTCTGCTCGAGCGCGGACTCATAGAA
This sequence comes from Sphingomonadaceae bacterium, assembly GCA_947454135.1. Taxonomy (GTDB): domain Bacteria; phylum Pseudomonadota; class Alphaproteobacteria; order Sphingomonadales; family Sphingomonadaceae; genus Novosphingobium. Next base: position 9,729 of record CANGJI010000074.1, on the reverse strand, counting down.
CGCCGCGCCCTGTCCGCCCGCTGCGCGCTTGCCGCGGAATTCCCAGTCGCCGCCCATCGCGGTGGAGATCACTTCCTCAGATTCGGTCGGCTGCGCGCCGCAATCGTCGCGGATCGGGGTGGGGCCGTGGACGATGGTGTTGGTCAGCTTGCCAAGGCCTTCAACTTCCACTTCGACCACATCGCCCGGCTGCACCGGGCGGCTGTTTGCGGGCGTGCCGGAGAGCAGCACATCGCCCGGCTCCAGCGTGATCGTACGAGCGATGTCGGCGACGAGGTAGTGCATGTCCCACTCCATCTCGCTGGTATTGCCGTCCTGCCTGACCTCGCCGTTGACGATGGTGCGGATCTGCTTGTTCCGGAAATCCCAACCCGTCACGAGGCCGGGGCCGATCGGGCAGAGCGTATCCGAACCCTTCACGCGCAGCATCGAGCCCGCGTCGGTATCGCGGAAATCGTGCAGGCCATAGTCGTTGGCGACCGAGTAGCCGAGGATGTAGTCCGCCGCTTCCTCGGGCGAGATATTGCGGCACGAGCGGCCGATGACGATGGCGATCTCGCCTTCGTAGTTGAGATACTTGCAGCGTTCCGGCCGCACCACCGCGCCCTTGTGGGTGTTGAGCGCCGTGATCGGCTTGTGGAAGTAGGTGGGGGCTGGGGGGAGCTTCGTGATGAACTCCTTCACGCGGCTCTCGTAGTTGAGGTGCACGCAGATGATCTTGCTGGGGTTGCAGGGGGCAAGGTGGACCGCATCGTCGATACCGATGCTGCGGCCGTCCTTCGTCACGAGCTCATCGCCGTGGCGGGTGGTGAGGATGGGGTAGCCATCGAGCAGGATGCGGCGGTATTCGGTGGTCATCGGCTTGCTCATCGTGGGGGCCCTCGTTTCCAATTGTGCTACGCTTTAGCGGGGCCGGACGCCACAGGCATTGGCCGCTGCGGCCAAGCTTGTGGGAGCAGCGGCGCTAGAAGCAGATACGAGATTTCCAGACGAGGTTTTCATGAGCGACCTGAAGGGCCTGTTCTATCCCCGCACGCCGACCGGCAAGGCGAGCATCGTGCCGCCGGTGCCGTGGCACTATTCGGGCGAGCTCATCACGCTCGAATACCGCACCGATCCGGCCAAGATCGCGGCGCTGTTGCCCGAAGGCTTCAGCCTCGCGGACGAGGATCCGGGCGCCGTCGCGGCAATCTGGGCCGACTGGCAATCGACGTCCGACGATCCCGCGCAGATCCTTGATCCGGTGCGGGTGCAGTACAAGGAGATGTTCATCGTCGTGCGCTGCAAGTTCCAGGGCAAGACCTGGTCGCGCTGCGTCTACATCTGGGTGGACAAGGAATTCGCGATGCTGCGCGGGCAGTTCCAAGGGTACCCGAAGAAGCTCGGCTCGATCCATATGAGCCGTCCCGTCTATGTCGGCAAGGCGGGGCCGCGCCTCCAGCCCGGCGGAACGTTTGGCGTGACACTGGCGGCGTTCGACCGGCGGCTCGCCGAAGGGCGCTTCACGATTACCGAGACCGCCGAGAAGCCGGGCTTCGTCAATGGTCTGCCGATGGTTCACAACCGCTGGATGCCGGCCATCGAGACCGATGGCACCCAGAGCCTCGACGAGGTGGTCACCATGTCGAGCTACGATGTCGACTTCGGGCGCTGCTTCAAGGGCGATTTCGACCTCACCTATTTCGACTCCCCGGTCGAGGAACTGCTCGACATCGCGCCGCAGGAGAAGATCGCGGCGTACTGGCACGAGGTCGGCGTCTCGTGGCGCGCGGGGACGACGCTGGCGCGCAACAATCTCGCCTGATCAGCTATCCCAGTTTCGTCACCCCCGCGAAGGCGGGGGCCCAGGGCGGAATGCGCTGCGCTTGCGGCTCTGGATTCCAGCCTGCGCGGGAATGACGAGGTTTGGGGAACCTCTCAGCGGACGACTACACCGCCTTTCATCACCATACGCACCTTGCGCAGCGCAGCAATGTCGCGCGTCGGATCACCATCCAGCGCGACGATATCGGCAACGAGCCCCACTTTCACCGCCCCGCGATCGGCAAGGTGGAAGGCGCGGGCGTTGCCTGACGTGGCGGCGATGAGCACTTGCGCCGGGGCCATCCCGGCGGCGGCCATGCTTTCCATTTCGAGCGCGTTGTCGCCGTGGGCAAAGACGCCGACATCGCCGCCAGCGCAGATCGGGACGCCAGCGGCCATCGCCAGCCGGAACGCGGCGCGGCTTTCCGCGACGGCGGGTGGGGCAGGTTCGGCGCCGTTCCAACCGCGATAGCGGGCGATCGCGGCGGAGGCGGCCAGCGTCGGGCAATAGGCGATATGCTTGGCGGCCATCGCCTTGAAGACTTCGGCCGTGCCTTCATCGCCGTGTTCGATGGTATCGACCCCGGCGGCAATCGCGCGGCGCATGCCTTCCGCTGTCACGGCATGCACGGCGACGGTGCGCCCGGCGTCGTGGGCAGCGGCGGTGGCGGCGTCCATTTCGGCCTGACTGAAGGTCGGCAGGCTCGGCTCGCCCGACCGGTAGTGGTAATCGGCGTAGAGCTTCACGACATCCGCGCCTGCTGCGATCTGGCCCCGCACCGCGCGGACAATTCCTTCGACCCCGCTGGCTTCCTCGGCCCCTTGCGGCACGGGGACGCCGGGTTCGAAACCCTTGGGGCCATAGGCACCCTGCGCGACGATGGCGCGGGTGGCGACGAGGAGGCGTGGGCCGGGAGTGAGGCCGCTGTCGATGGCCTTCTTCAACCCGACGTCGGCATAGCCGGCGCCTTCGGTGCCTAGATCACGCTCGGTGGTGAAGCCGGCGCGCAAGGTGACTTCCGCCTGCTTCGCCGCGCGGATGGTGCGCAGCGCGAGCGGTTCGTGGAGCACCTGATCGTCCCACGGCGTTTCGTTGTAGGGATGGAGGAACAAGTGGCCGTGGCCTTCGATCAGCCCGGGGATCAGCGTCTGGCCGGGCAGGTCGATGGTCTGCGTGCCAGCGGGGACGGCCAGGTTCGGGCCAACGGCGGCAATCTTCTCGCCCTCGACCAGCACTTGCCAGCCGGGATGGGGAGCGGGATCGGTACCGTCGAACACTTGCGCGGGGCGGAGGAGGACGCGGGTTGGCTCCGCGCTGGCGGCAGCGGGCAGGGCGAGTACGAGCGCCAGCGCGGTGGTGAAAAGGGCCTTCATGCGCGGTGCTCCCGGTTTGAATTTAGGTCAGGTTGACACAGTTGACACAGTCCTGAGGGAAAACTCGGGAGGGCCGCCGCAGTGGTCGCTGTTGGCAGCGGGATTGGCTGATTTCTGCGGCGTTGGCTGGTCATGGGGGGAGTGTAACGCAGCTTCGGCGAGTAGGACAGGTCCAGCTTGGTGAACCGGGCGCACTGATCCGCGACCCCGCCCCGGACGGGGTGGGGCTCAGGAGAAGTCGCGCCTGGTCATCTTAAGGCAGAGGCCCGTCCGGCAGGCCCAGTGCAGCGCGGTCTGCGGTTGCGCCTGCAAGGTCAATCCCGGCCAGCGCCGCGCGTGCTTGTGCGTCGAGCAGGCGGACGCGGGCGTCGGTGGCGGCTTCCTCGCGCATGTTGAGCAGGAAGAAGTCGCTCGCGCCGAGGTCGAAGCGGCGGCGTTCGGCGGCGGCGAGGTCATCGGCGAGCGAGGCTTCGTCAGCGGCGAGGCGGGCGGTCTTGGCGGCACCGTCCACGGCGATGGCGATGCCCTTGACCTCGACCGCGATCTGTTCGCGCACGAGTTGCTGGCGGGTGCGCAGGCCGTCGATCTCGGCACGGGCCTCGGCGATCTTGCCCTTGGCGGCGCGGCGCTGGAGCGGGACGGTGAGGCGAATGCCGACAATGGCTTCCTCGCCATCGCGCGATTTACCGCCGCGGCCGGTCGGGCCGACATCATAGGCAAGCTCGCCGCGCACATCGAGGCGGGGTTTGAGCTCGTTTTCGGCGAGTGCCAGCTTCAGTTCGGACTGGGCGAGGCGGGCGCTGAGGGTCTGCACGTCGGGCCGGTCTGCGGCCTGACCCGGGCGCGTCGGGCGGAAGCCGGGGAGCGCGGCGGGCAGCCTGTCCGGGCTCGGGATCAGGCGTTCGCCGTTTTCATCGCGGTAGAAGAACGAGAGCGCGTTGGCGGCGGCGGCATATTCCTGCTCCGAACGCACGACGAGCGCACGGCGGCGAACGATGTTGGTATCGGCCTCGGTGAGGAGGATTGCCGGGCGCGCGCCGAGTTGGACCTGACGGGCGATGCCTGCGCGCCGCTGCTCCGCCAGATCGAGGAGCGCCTGATAGGCCTTGAGCCGCAGACCGGCGGCAACCCAGTTCTGGTAGGTGGCGGCAGCACGGGCCTGCACGCCGATGGCGACCATCTCGCGTTCGAGCCGTGCCGCATCGATATCACGCGCGGCCATCGCGATGCGGCCACGGCGCTCGTCGATCGCGCGGTCACGCATGAGTGCGAACAGGCCGCCGATCTTCAGTTCGCCTAGCCGGTCGGTATAGGCCTTGTCCTCGTAGATCGGAAACGAGCCGGTCGAGACGCGGTAGCCGCCGTAGATCGAACCACCGTTCTGGGTGAGCGGGCGGGTGGCCTTGCTCTCCAGATAAGTGCCTGAATAGTAACCGAGCAGGCGGCTCTGTGCGTCGACATCGAACACCGTATCGAAGGCGCCTTCGGCTGAGAGCGCGCGGCCTTCGGCCTGGCGGACGCGGGCCATGGCCTCGATGATCTGCGGGGCCTGCCGGGCCGAACTGTCGAGCACATCGGCGAGGGTCAAAGGTGCCGTCTGCGCTGCTGCGGCGAAAGGCCACAGCAGCGTGAAAGCCAGCAGAAGGCGGCGCATCATTTCGGCTTGCCCGCCTTGCGGACGGTTTCGTCATCGTCCTTGGTGGTGCCGTCCTTGGCGCCCTTGCCGCTGATCGAGGCCTTGATGTCCTTGTCGAATTCGAGCGGGAAATCGTTGAGCTGGCGCCAGAGTTCGTAACCGACCTTGACGGTTTCCATCTGGATCCAGCCGCGCACCTTGGCGCCGAGCTTGGTGAAGCGCAGATCCGGCCACGGCTTCTTGGCGGGGTCGGGCTCGACGAGGACGCGGAACAGGCCGCCCGAACCCGAGGTCGGATCGACCGCGCGGACGCGGCCATCGAAGATGCCCTGTGCGACCGAGGGCCAGCCGCTGAACTGGATCGCGGGCCAGCCTTCGAATTCGAGGCGGACATGCTGCCCGGGGCGGACCAGCGCGATGTCGCGGCCATCGATGTAGAGCGCGACGGCGCGCTCGGCAGTTTCCGGCGCGACGGTGGCGAGGATCGAGCCGGGCGAGACGACGCCGCCGCTGAGCGCGGCGTTGACGGTCTGGATCCGGCCATCGCGCGGGGCGCGGACGACCTGGCTCGACTGGCGGGCAAGCTGGACGTCGATGCGCTGGAGCTTGGCGCGGGATTCGGCGAGTTTGGCGCCGCCTTCGGCCACCTTGATCTGCGCGAGTTCATAGTCGCGGCGGGCGATCAGCCCTTCGCGGAACAGCGCCGAGGTGCGGTTCACATCGAGCATCGCGGTGGCGCGCGACTGGGTGACGGCGGCGATTTCCGCCTCGATCTGGGCGCGCTCGGCAGCGAGGCGGGTGAGGTATTCGGGATCGAGATCGACCACGCGGGCGATAGGCTGGCCGGCCTTCACCTGCTCGCCGTCCTTGACGTACCACTCGGTGATCCTCCCGCTGACAAGGCTGGAGACATCGGCCGAGCGGTCATCGGGATTGAGCGCCACGACGAGGCCATCCCCGTTCGCGGTCTGCACCCACGGCACGAAGGCCATGACGAGCGCGGACGCGACGATCGCGAGGGCGACCAGCCAGGCGGTGATGACGACCACGCGCGGGGCCTTCATCCCGGCGAGCGTGGGGAAATGTTCGATATGCTCAAGCCGATAGGGCACGTGCGGCCTCCCGTTCCTTGACATGGGCCGCAAGTTCGGCGGCGGAGGCGAAGCGGATCTGCTCCTGGCGGCCAAGCCAGAGCCAGCCGTCAAGCGCGAAGGAGCCGGGGCGCGAGGTGCAGAGCAGGACGGTGGTGCCGGCAGCCTTGAGGCGTTCGAGCACACCGAAGAGCTGGGCAGGCGGCATCACATCGAACACCGGCGCGAGGACGAGTACCTTGGGGCAGGCCAGCAGCGCGTTGGCAAGCTTGAGCTCCATGACCTCGCCCACGGTGAGCGGCCAGCCGGACGACGCCAGCGGCGTATCGAGGCCATCGGGCAGGCTCGCGATGCGCGGGCCAAGGCCGACTGCCTCGATGGCATCGAGGATGCTTTCCGAGGAAACATCCGAGATGGCAAGATTGAGGTACTCGCGGATGGTGACTTCGACGATCGTCGGCCGGTCGAGCACGATGATCTCGGAGCGCAGCAGGTACATGTTGAGCCCGCCAAGATCGGAGCCGCCGACCGTGACGAGGCCGTGTTCGGGCGCGACGTGGCGCTTGAGCAGCATCGAGAGCGTGCGCTCCACGCCCGGCTCCGGCACGGTGACGAGGCGTTCGCCGGCACCGAGCGAGAAGTTGAGGTGCGTTTCGCCGAGCTTGACGTCGCGCAGCGAAATGGCGCCGTCGCGCGGGCCTTGCGCGGAGGGGATGGGCAGCTTTTCCTGTGCGATCCCGTAGAGCAGCGAGAGTTCCTCGCAGCTTGCGACGAGATCGTAGAAGGTATCGAGATACCAGCCGAGCTGGCCGACGCCGTAGAACACGCCGGACAGGATCAGCTCTGCGCCGACCAGCTGGCCGATGGTCAGCTCGCCCGCGAGAATGAGGTTGCCGCCAAGCGCCAGCAGCGCCGCCGAGGCCAGCGCGTAGAGCATGAAGAAGGCCAGCGTCTGCGCGAAGCTGTAGCGGAAATAGGCCTTGTGCTTGGCGATGTAGTTCGCGGTCATCGCCTCCGAACGGTCCATAGCGAAGCCGACATGGCGGCTCGATTTGTAGAAGCCGTTCGAGCTGCCGACGCTTTCAAGCCAGCGCGCGGTATCGTGCTTGGCGTGGCTCAGCGCGACCGCGTTGGTCATCGAACCGCGCGACCACAGCAACCAGATCACGAGAAGCGCGAGGAGCAGCACCACGTTGAAGGCGAGGAAGAAGGGGTGATAGAAGCTGGTGACGATCAGGCCGACCGCCGATTGCAGCACGATGGTGAAGCCGCCGATCAGCAGGCTCGGCACCGATTTCTGCACGACGGTGAGATCGAAGAACCTGTTGAACAGGTCGGCCCGGCGCGCATCGCCGAAGAACGGATCGCGCGCGTGGACGGCGCGGATCGTGATCTCCGCGACAATGCGCGAAAAGAGCCGGCGCTCGAACAGGTTCATGACGTAGACGCGCATCGTGCTGAGCATCGCGACGACGAACAGCAGTGCGAAGAGCAGGCCGGCGAGCGTCCATAGCTGTGCCGGCAGCGCCGTGTAGGCGACGCTGTTGATGAGAAGCTGAACGGAGATGGGCGTGGCGAGGGACAGCAAGCCTATTGCAATGCCATAGACTGCCGTCAGGCGCAGATACCCGGCATCCGGGCCGATGATTTCGGCCAGCCAGCGTATTGCGTCGCGCAGTTCTACCCGCGATGGTGCCGCCATGAAATTCCCTGAGATCTTTGATTGTGGGTTACCCGTGACAGTTACCTAGGCCATTGTGCAGCGCAGCGCCAATCAGAAGTCTTGCGGAGGCGCTATAGGCTGTGATTATAACCCTCCATGACGACAATTCGGCAACTGCAGTACCTTGTCGCGCTGGCGGACACTGGCTCCTTTGCTGAAGCGGCGCGGATCAGCCATGTCTCCCAACCGGCGCTCAGCCAGCAGGTCAAGGCGCTGGAGGAGCGGCTCGGTGTCCGCCTGCTGGAGCGCTCGACGACGGGCGCGATCCTGACGCCCATCGGCAGAAGCATCGTCTCGAAGGCGCGCGGCATTCTGGGCGAAGTGCTTTCCATCGAGGAACTTGCGCGCAGTGCCGCGACGGGTCTGACGGGAACGCTGCGGATGGGCACAACGCCGACGCTGGGGCCATACCTGCTTTCCCCGATCATCGCGGACCTGCACCGTGCGGCGCCGGGCCTCAGACTCTATGTGCGCGAGGGCATCCCGGACGAGCAGGCGCTGCAAGTCTCGCGCGGGGAGCTTGACGTCATGCTCGGACCGCTGCCGATTCGGGGCGATGACCTCGAGATCGAGCCCCTGTTCCGCGAGCCGCTCGATCTGGTGGTGGCGGTCGACAGCCCGCTGGCGAGCGGTCCGGTCCCGCCTTCGGCGCTGGCGGGCCAGGTGCTGCTTTCGCTCGACACCCGGCACCACCTGCACCGCGAGACGCGCGAAATTGCCGAGGCCCATGCGATGGCGCTGAGCCCGGACTACGAAGGCACCAGTCTCGATAGCCTGCACATGATGGCGGCATCGGGCCTCGGGCTGACGGTGCTGCCGCGGCTCTATCTGCAGAGCGATGTTGGCGGGCTTTCGGGGCTGAGCGTGGTCGATGTCGAGGGCTGGCGGGCGCATCGTTCGGTGGCGCTGGCATGGCGGCGCGGCACGAGCATGGAAGCCGCGTTCCGCGTCATTGCCGAGCATGTCCAGCGCTCGGCGCGGCGGATGCTGGAGCGGAAGCTGGGCTGAGTCCCTTGGTTGGCGGCAGGTGGCTGCGCTTGCCGCCCTGGCCCCCCGCCTGGCGGGGGTGACGAAACCTTTTTTGCCAGCTCCCTGTTCGTCACCCCCGCGATGGTGGCACGGAGGCTTGTGCGACGTTTGCGGCTCTGGATTCCCGCCTTCGCGGGAATGACGAAACGGTTGGATGTCAGAAGAATGTTCGTCACCCCCGCGCAGGCGGGGGGCCAGAGCGGTTTGCGCCGCGCTTGCGGCTCACATCACGGGAAAGACGCGGATCAGGGGGTGGGAGCCGCGCTCGGGGATTGCCAGCCGCCGCCGAGTGCCTTGAACACGCTGATCTGCGCGTCGGCGCGAGCGGCTTCGGCCTGTGCCAGCGCCGCGCGGGTCTGGGCGCGCTGGCGTTCGGCGTCGAGCAACTGGAGGAAGCTGTCCGCGCCGTAGTCGAAGCGGATGCGCGAAAGGCGGGCGGCGTCGGTGCTCGCAGTCATCGCGCGGCGCAGAGCCGCTTCGCGCTCGGTCGCGCCGCCAGCGCGGGCGAGGGACTGCTCGGCTTCCTTGAGCGCGTTCAGGATCGCGGCATCGAAGCGGGCGAGCGAGCCTTCCTCGACGGCCTTGCTTTCGCGGACACGGGCGCGGGCAGCGCCGTTGAACGGGAAGTTCCACTTGATCAGCGGGCCGACCGAGTAGCCGAATGAACCCGCCGAGCCGAGATTGCTGAACTGCGTGGCGCCAAGCGAGGTGCTGCCGAGAAGGGAGATCCTCGGATAGAGCGCGGCGGTGGCAACGCCGATGCGCGCGGTATCGGCGGCGAGCGCGCGCTCGGCCTGCCGGATATCGGGACGGCGGGCGAGCAGGGCTTCGCCATCACCGACCGGGAGCGGTTCGCTGGCGGCAGGAACGGTGCGGCACTTTGCGGCGGCGCTATCAAGGATAACGGCGGGCGGATCGCCGGTGAGGACCGCCAGCGCATAGAGCGCGGCACGGCGCTCGGCTTCGAACACCGGAACTTGCGCGCGGGCCTGCTCGACCAGCACGGTCGCCTGATCGACTTCGCTTTGCGTGCCGCGCCCTGCGGCAAGGCGGCGCTGGGTGAGATCGAGCGT
>CANGJI010000073.1 GCA_947454135.1 Sphingomonadaceae bacterium | reverse complement strand
GGCAAAGACGCGCTCGCGGTTGATGCCCGCGCCATCGTCGGCAATGCGGATGAGGATGCGACCCGAGCGGTGCTCGGCGGACAGGGTAAGCGTGCCTTCGGCAGGCTTGCCGGCGGCACTGCGCGTCTCGGCGCTTTCGATGCCGTGATCGACCGCGTTGCGGATGAGGTGGGTGAGCGGCTCGCCGAGGCGCTCGATCACGGTCTTGTCGAGCTCGGTGCTTTCGCCCGAGACCTCGAGGCGGACGTGCTTGCCGGTGGAGGCGGTGAGTTCGCGCAGGATGCGCGGCACGCGGCTGAACACCGATCCGATCGGCTGGGCGCGGATCGACATGGCCGATTCCTGGATGTCGCGCGTCAGCCCTTCGAGGATGGTGAGTTCCTCCTTCACCGCGAGGCCATCACCCGCAAGGCGCTGCGCCATCATGGCCTGCGCGATGACGAGTTCGCCGACCGCATCGATCAGCTTGTCGAGCTTGCCGAGCTCGATGCGGATCGACTGGCCGAGCGCGGGGGGCGCCGGCGGCGCAGCGGGGGCGGGTGCGGCGCCGGTCTGCGCAGCCGCTGCCGTCGACGTGGGGGCGGACGGAGCCGCAAGCTGCGCTGGCGCTGGGGCGGGGCGGACCGCCGGCATGGCTGCATCGCCGCCGACGGCGAGGCTGCAATCTTCGCCGACGAATTCGAAGATCTCGCGCGCCGTGGCCTCGCTGACTTCGGCGTCCAGCGCGAAGGTCCAGCCGAGATAGCCGGTGCCGGGGTCGAGGGTATCGAGCGGGGGGACGCTGCGGCAATCGCACTCGATGCAGCGCGCGCCGAGCGCGGTCAGCTCGCGCAGGAGGAGCAGCGGCTCGCCGCCGTTGCGCATGGCACCGGCGTGGGGCCGGACCTTGAGCAGCCACGAAGGCTGCGGAGCCGGAGCAGCCGGGGCGTCCATCGCACCGGCAATGTCATCGAGCATGGCGTCGAGATCGAAGGGGTCTTCGCCATCTTCATGCGCATCGACGGTGGCTGACTGGGTGCAAGATTCCGAAACAGCAGGCGTTTCCGGTGCGGGCGCAGCACCAGCGTTCGCCGCCTGCGCGGCGGTCAGTTCGGCGAGCAGGCCGGTATCGTCGGGCACGTCGCCAAGGCCGCGCGCCGCCGAGACGTGGTCGCTCAGCGTATCGAGCGCGCGCAGCAGGAGATCGACGAGCGGCTCGCTGAGCGGCACCGCGCCCTCGCGCACATCGGAGAGCAGCGTTTCGAAGGTATGGGTGAAGGCCTGCAGCGCGACATAGCCGAACGCGCCCGCGCCGCCCTTGATCGAGTGGACCGCGCGGAACACCGCGTTGACGGTATCGCTGTCCTGCGTGCCCGACTTGCACGCGGCGAGGCCGCTCTCCGCCGCCGCCAGCGATTCCTCGCATTCGGCGAAGAAGATGGCCTGGATTTCCTCGGCGTTCATGCAGTGGCTCCATCAAAGAGCTCTGCTTCGAGGCCGAGCTGGCGGGCTGTTTCGCGCAAGTGGTCCGAAGGCTCGATCACCGCGCCATCGCCGGTCCGCCGTGCGCTGACGAGAAGCTGGAGCATGGTCTGCCCGATCTGCGTGCAATCGCGCGCATTGATGTGGAGCACACCCGAACCGAGGCCCGCCACCATTTCGGGCAGCAGAGCCTCGGCTGCGGCGCGGTCGCACCGGGGGGGCAGGGTGATCGTCGGCATAGAGGCGGGTTCCCTCGCTGGCCCCGCATCCGGGGCACGCTTACCCCATTGGCTTAGGGGGCAAGCGGCAAAGGTCGCCTTGCCCGAGGCTTAGGGTGAGATACGTAACCGCGAGAGGAGGAATTGCAGGGAGGCGGCGGCTTATCACCCGGCCCAGGCGGCGCCTGAAGGCGGCGCGTCAACAGGAAGGTAATCCTCCCCATGCATGAAGCCCGGGTCCTCGTGGTCGACGATTCCGCCGCGATGCGCGCGCTCTTTTCCGATATTCTCGACGAGGCGAAGAATGTCCGCGTCGTGGGCGTGGCCGCCAATGCCGGCGCCGCGCGCGAGCAGATTGCCGAACTCAAGCCCAACGTCATCACGCTCGACGTGGAAATGCCGGGCATGAGCGGGATCGAGTTCCTCGCCGAGATCATGGAAACCAATCCGCTGCCGGTGGTGATGCTCTCCAGCCTCACGCAGGCGGGCACCGAAACGTCCTTGAAGGCCTATGAACTGGGCGCGGTGGAGTGCTTCCCCAAGCCGCTCAAGGCAACGCCCGAACAGTTCAGCAAGACGGTCGGCAAGCTCGGCAAGATCGTGCTCGCCGCCGCCAACAGCAACGTGCACGACCGCAAGGCGCGCGCCGAACAGAAGGGCGCGGCAGACGTGCCCTTCGCCTGGAACGGCTATATCGCGGCGTTCAGCGCCTCGATGGGCGGCATCGACGCATTGACGACGATCCTTGGCAGCTTTCCTGCCAACTGCCCGCCGACGGTGGTCTGCCTGCAGGCCGAACCGATGGTCGTCGAAACCTTCATCAAGCGGCTCGACACCGACCTCAAGTGCAACGTGCGCGCTGCGAAGGACGGCGCGAACCTGACACCCGGCACGATCCACATTGCCGCAGACCCTGATCGGCACGTTGTGGTCGAACCCGGCCAGCCCGCGCGCATCCGCCTGATGGAGCGCGATCCCGTCGACGGCGCACGCCCGTCCGCCAACCTCCTGTTCGGCTCGATCGCGCGCGGCGCGGTGCCGGCCGTGGGCGCGGTGCTGACCGGCATGGGCACCGACGGCGCCCGCGGCCTCAAGCTGATGCACGATGCGGGACAGCACACCCTGGTGCAGGACCGCGCGACCGCAATGGTCGCCGAAGCGCCAACCGCCGCCATCGAAGCCGGTGCTGCCGCGCGCGAAGTCGGCCTCGGCGAGCTTGGTGCTGCCGTGCTGAAAGCCTGCGCGATCGGCTGAGCTCTCACCACTGCGCAACTCCCCCCTGGAGCGCCCCTCGGCCCGTTTCCGCCTTTATGCGGGGGCGGGCCGATTTTTGTGCCGGGCGCACTGCAATGGACACGGCACATCGCCGGGGCAAGCGCGCATAACATCACACGGATGCTGCGCCGCTAACGCAATCTTAACTGATTCGGCAGCGATCTGGGGACAAGGAGTGTGCCCCGCGTCATGCCGATCCCCGCCCATTTCGCAGACCTTCCCATCGACCCGCAGCGCCCGCGTTCGCCGCGGCGCCAGCTCAGGCTTGCGGCAGAGGGCTCCACCGCCTCCGGCCAGACCGCGCAGGTCCAGATCCACAACGTGTCGACGACAGGATTGCTGATCGAAAGCACCGTCGCGCTGGCCGAGGATGAGCGAATCGAGTTTGCCCTGCCCGAGGTCGGCACCGCTTCGGCCCATGTCGTCTGGATGAGCGAGAAATTCTACGGCTGCCGGTTCGAGACGCCCGTGCCCGAGAGCGTGCTCGCGGCACTGGAACTCCAATCAAGGGTGATCGGCAGGACCGCGCCTGCCGGATCCGGCGATACCTTCCCGGTCCGCATCGCGCGGTTGCGAAAGGAGCAGGGCCTGACGCTCGAAGCACTGGCAGCGCTAGCGAATGTGAGCAAACCCACCGTCTGGGCGTGGGAGCAGGGCAAGACCCGGCCGGCTCCGGAACGGATCGCGGTGCTCGCGAAGCTGCTTGGCGTGGCGGAGGACGAACTGCTGAGCGGGCGTGACGGCGATGCGCTGGCCCAGGCGCTCAGCCATGCGCGTACCGTGGTCGCCGAGGCGTTCGGTGTCGATCCGGCGCAGGTAAAGGTCTCGATCGAGCTCTGAATCCTGCGCAGCGCAGGCCCGAATCGCTTCACCCCGCATTAACCACTTTTCATCGCACCGATTCGCCGTTATCTATTTGAATTAACGGTCAAAAATTAGTCTTGTTAGTTAACTCGCCTAACTTTGACCGCCGCTCGAAAGAGGGCGGATCATGGCAAGGGGCGATTGTTCCTTCGGGGTGGGCCAGGGGAGTCTGGTGGCCTGACCTGGGGGTGCGGTTCTGACGGGGCAAGGGGCGCATGCGGGCTGAATTCACGACGAAAGAGCGTTTGGCGGGCTATGGTCTGCTTGCCAGGCACTCTTCGGATATCATTCTCAAGACCGATCAGCAGGGGTTCGTGCTCGCGGCTTCGCCTGCGCTGGAGCAGCTTGGCCTGGCGCCGCCGGCAATGCTGATCGGGCCGCACCTGCGCGAACTGGTTCATCGGGATTATCGGGATCTGCTCGAGGCCGAGCACCGCCGTGCGATGGCCGGACACAGCAGCGACCACTGGATCGAAGTCCGCGCGGCTCACGCGGGGCAGGACGGGCAATGGTTCGAGTTTCAGGTTCGTCCCATGTCCGATCCGAGCGGCCTGATCTACGGCGCGCTTGTCGTCTTGCGTTGCATAGCCATGCGCAAGTCGCTCGAGGAGCGGCTGTTTGCAGCCGAGTTTACCGATCCGCTGACCCGGCTGAGCAACCGCATCGCGTTCGTTACGATGCTCGAGCATCTCGTTTCCGGAGCGGAGCAGGCAACGCTTGCGTTGTTCGACATCGATCACTTCATGCGGCTGAACATGCGTTTCGGGCAGAATGCCGGCGACGACCTGCTCGTTGCCTTTGCCGGGCTGCTCCGGGCGATGACCCGCAGCGAAGACATCATTTCGCGGGTATCGGGCGAACGCTTCGCCGTCATCATGCCCGGGCTGCTGCCAGAGGCTGCGGCGGCTGCATGCGTGCCGATCGTCGAAACCTTCGCCGAAGCAGGCCGCGCTGCACTCGGCGGCAGCTTCGCGGTTTCGACCAGCGTCGGCATCGCAGCGATTTCGCTATCGGCGGACGATACGGTCAAGCAGGCCGAACTGGCGCTGTTTCTGGCGAAGGCCAAGGGGCGCTCCCGCATCGAGACCAGTCCGAGGAGCCCGAGCAGCGGCGCAAGCGTGGACGTTCCGATCTGATCCGGGCGCGCAGCCTGATGAGCCGTTGTTGCTGGAACATTGCCAAAAGGTAATTCAAGCATTGCTGAGTGTCTTCATTCTGTAACTAACTAAAGTCAATTGCACCCCCGTCGAACGGCAGGAGCGGCAGCCATGCGGTTTGCCGTTTCCGTTCCCAGGGAGGACAATTCGAATGAATACCTGCAAGCTTTGGACGCTGATGTTCGCGGCCTCAGGTCTGGCGCTGGCGAGCTCCGCCCATGCTTCCGAGACTGCTGCTGCGGCTCCTGCTCCGGCACCCGCGGCGCCTGCTGCCGATGCCCCGGCTCCTGACGCGGCGGCCAGCGGCGAAGGCACGGGCCTTACCGAAATCGTCGTCACCGCCACCAAGCGCGAGACGAACCTGCAGAAGACGCCGATCTCGATCTCGGTGATCGGGGCCGACATCGTCGAGAAGCGCCACGTGCAGAGCCTGATGGACCTCGCCGATGGCGGCGTTCCCTCGCTGCGTGTCGCCACGTTCGAAGCCCGCCAGTCGGCGCTGACGGTCGGCATCCGCGGCATCGTGCCGTTCGACCAGAACCAGGTCGCGCGTGAGCCGGGTGTCGGCGTCTATATCGACGGTGTCTATCTTGGCCGTTCGCAGGGCCTCAACGCGGCGCTGTTCGACGTGGCGCGCATCGAAGTGCTGCGCGGGCCGCAGGGCACGCTGTTTGGCCGCAACACCGAAGGCGGCGCGCTGAGCATCGTGACCAAGGCGCCCACCGGCGAATTCGGCGGCCGCGTGGAAGCGGGCGTGGGCAATTTCGGTTCGTACAACGGTGAGTTTCACATCAACCTGCCGGCGATCGCCAACTTCGCGGTCAAGGTGTACGGGCTGATCGACCATCAGGACGCAACCACCAGGAACCCGGCCAGCGGCCAGTATGGCTGGAACTACCACAACCGCGTCGGCGGCCGCATCGCGGGCGAGTGGAAGCCGGTGGACGGCCTCACGGTCGATCTCACCTACGATCAGGCCAAGGACGAGAACACGCCGTTCTACAGCCAGCTGATCAACTACAACCCCAATGGCTATGACGTCGGCAGCTTCGTCGGCGGCAAGCTGGTGTGCCCCGGCGCAGGCGCGTGCATCGCGCCCAAGGCGCCGATCGTGATGGTATCGGGCAGCAACCGCATGGATGTCGCCGATCTCGGCGTGATCCAGCAGCTCAGCGTCGACCAGACGCACGGCTTCAGCACGGCGGTGAAATACAAGCTGACCCCCGATCTCGAGGTCCGCTCGATCACCGCGTGGCGCGGGGTCGAGACGCACCAGTGGGACGGCTCGGCGGGCGCGCACCGCAGCACGTTCTCGCCGAACGGCCAGTTCGGCCGCTACAGCCTCTCGGAACTTTACCAGCACCAGTTCAGCCAGGAGCTCCAGCTGGTTGGCAGCCTGCCGCACCTCGATTTCGTGCTGGGCGGCTACTACTTCAACGAGCACGTGAACGAGCGCGCGGCGACGCCGAACCCGATGCAGTGGAACGCGGACGGCACTGGCTATACTTTCGTCAATCAGGTGCCCGTCGATCCGACCGCGCCGATCACCTCGTCGAACCAGGGCTGGGACCGCCGCTACTGGTTCATCCAGCGCGACAGCGAGGCCGTGGGCAAGAGCCTGGGTCTGTTCGGCCAGGCGACGTGGACGCCTGCCGGGTTCGACATGGTACACCTGACGGTTGGCGGCCGTTACACGCATGAGACCCGCAAGGGTGCGCTGACGGTGATCAACAACGCGCCGTTCGCGGGCGGCACGCTCGATTACCGGAACAACCGCTTCGATCCGATGGTGACGCTGGCGTGGGATGCGGCGGATGGCATCAACCTCTACGCCAAGTACTCGACCGGCTTCCGCGCCGGCGGTGCCAACTCGCGCTCGGGCTCGTTCCGCCAGTTCGCGCCCGAGGCGGTGAAGTCCTACGAGATCGGCGCCAAGACCGACTTCTTCGATCACCACGTGCGGCTCAATCTTGCGGGCTACATCATGGACCGTTCGGGCACGCAGATCGATTTCGACTATGTCGATACCAATCGCTTCCTTGCCGACGGCGTGACGCCCAATCCGTTCTTCAACAAGCACACCGAGGAAACCGCGAACGCCCCCGGCAATTCGCCGATCCGCGGCGTGGAAGCGGAGCTGACGGTACGGCCGATGACCGGCCTGACCATCGGCGCGAGCTACGCCTATACCGACGTAAAGGTGCCGGCGACGCCCAACCCGCTGGCGGGGCCGCTGTTCGGCGTGCCCTATCAGGTGTTCACGGTCTACACGCCGAAGA
Organism: Sphingomonadaceae bacterium; assembly: GCA_947454135.1. Taxonomy (GTDB): domain Bacteria; phylum Pseudomonadota; class Alphaproteobacteria; order Sphingomonadales; family Sphingomonadaceae; genus Novosphingobium. Next base: position 8,555 of record CANGJI010000073.1, on the reverse strand, counting down.
ACGCCGCCTCCGGCTCGTTCGACTATGAACTGCCGATCGGGGCGCAGGGCATGACGCTGAACCTGCACATGGATGCGAACTATTCGGATCCGACCTACAGCTTCCAGAACGAGAACGTGCAGACCGAATCGGCCTTCATCGTCAACGCGCGGCTTGCGCTGGCGGACGTTCCTCTGACGGCGAACGGGACCAAGGCGACGCTCAGCGTCTGGGCGCGCAACCTGTTCGACGAGGCGCACATCTACCGCCGCTCGAACGCCAACAGCTCGCCGACCGTGAACAACAACGGCACGCTGAACTATTCGGGCGTGCTGGGCGATTACGGCAACTTCAACCCGCCGCGCACCTTCGGCGTGCAGGCGACCGTCAACTTCTGACACGAGGGATCAGGCCCCTCGTGGGCGCAGACCCACCCCCCCTCTTCCGGGTCTGCGCCAACAGATGGTGGGGGAGCCTCATGGGCTCCTCCACCATTCCTTTGCGCGCCTTACTCGCGCAGCCAGGTGGCGGTGAGCTCTCCCTTGTGCCCCTCCGGCGCCAGCGCGGCGCGCAGGGCTTCGAGCAGCGGTGGCAGCGCTTCGGTGAAGGCATAGGGCGGGTTGACGATGAACAGGCCTGCGCCGTTGTAGAGGCCAGGCTGATCGGCGTCGTAGAGCCAATGCTCCACGCACAGCAGCTTCGGAACGCCTAGCCGGCGCAACTGCTCCTTCCAGCGGGCATGGGCGGCGCGCTCTTTCAGCGGATACCAGATCACCGTGACGCCGTGCGCCCATTTGCGGTGCGCCGCGGCGAGAGTGGCGGTGATGCGCTCGCGTTCATCGGTCTGTTCGTAGGGCGGATCGACCACCACCACGCCGCGCGGGGTGCGGGTGGGCAGCATCGCCAGCCAGAACTCGTAGGCATCGCGCTGATGGACGGCAGCGGAGGTGCCGCGCATCGCGCCGCGCAGGAACCGGGCGTCCTCGGGATGCTTTTCGTTGAGGATCAGGAAATCCTGCGCGCGCATCAGCTGCGCCAGAATGCGCGGCGAGCCGGGGTAGAGATGCGGCTCGTCACCGACATTCACCGCCTGCACGGCAGCGCGGTAATCTCCGAGCAGGGGGTGCGGATCGGCAAGGGCGCGCAGCACGCCCTGCGCAGCCTCGCCCGTGCGCCCGGCCTCCTCGCCGTGAAGATCGTAGAGCCCGCAGCCGGCATGGGTATCGATCAGGGTCAGCGCGCTCTGCTTGAGCTGCAAGGCCTGCACGAGGGCGATCAGCAGGCTGTGCTTCACGACATCGGCGCTGTTGCCGGCATGGAAGGCATGGCGATAATTCATTGCACTCTGAAAATCCTGAAGGGCGGCCGTTATCCCGTAGATCGGGTGCGGACGCTGAATGCGGTGCTCGTACAGAGCCGGACGAAAACCTTCAAAGCCCTTCTGCGCGAGGGGACAGGGTCGCGCTCAGGCGGGTACTGGTTCCCCGTCCAGATGGCGCAGGTCTCCGCCGCGGGTCTCCTTGCCGAAGAGTGCGGTGAGGACGAACGCGAGGGCCATAGGCGCCATGATCGCGCCCGCGACGATCCCGATCGAGGGCACCAGCCTTGCGATGAACAGTGCCTGCGCGATCACTCCGCCCGCCTTGGTGCAGGCAGCGACCCAGCCGATGGCGCGGGCGCGGATGCGCAAGGGGAAGCTTTCGGCGGTGTAGGGCAGGAGGATCGCGATGATCCCGTTGATGCCGACGATCAGCATGGCGACAGGCAGGACCGGGCTGCCGGTGCCGAGCAGTTCCATGCGCAGCACGCCGCCGAGGCCAAGGAGGGTGATCGCGATGGCGGTTTCGAGCGCCCACTTGGTGCTCCACAGGCTGTAGAGCAGGGCGCCGGCGAAGATCGTGGGGAAGGCGATGAGCGCGCTTTCGGCGAGGAGGCGGCTGGCGACTTCCATCGAGAGGCCCTGTGCCACGAAATGTGCGGGAAGCCAGAGCAGCAGGCCGAAGTTGATGAGGCCCCAACTGAGGCCGGTTAGCGAGAGCGCCGTGAGCTTGCCGTAGAGCTGCAGGCCGGTGAGCGCGCCTCTTCCCGGCGGCGGAGGCGTGATTGGCGCGCTGGACGCGGGGCGGACGGTGGCGCCGAAGCGGGCCATGACGGCCTGCGCCTCTGCCACGCGGCCGCGTGCGAGGAGGAACTTGGCGGACTCCGGGATCAGCGCGCCGAGGAAAACGAGGCCGAGGCCGGTCGGCAAGTTGATCAGCCAGAGGATGCGCCAGCTGTATTCGGGGACGAGCAGCGTCGACGCCCCGCTCGCTGCGAAGTAGCCGCCGCCCGCGCCGAGGCCGCCGACGAGAACGAGGCTCCAGCCGCGGTGGCGGCTCGGCATCATTTCGGCGAGCAGCGCGTAGGTGACCGGGAGCATGCCGCCCGCCGCCGCGCCCATCATGAAGCACATGCCGATGTTCCACGCGAGGCTGGGCATGGCGCCGCAGATCGAGGTTCCCACGAACATCACGGCGGAGAGCAGGATGGTCGCCTTGCGGCCGTAGATATCGGCAAGCACGCCCCAGACGACCGAGCCGGTGACGGTGCCGATGAGCGCGAAGAAGGGGACGAGGCTGACGGTTTCCCTGGAGACGCCGTATTCGCCGACCATGCCGGGAACGGTGAAGCCGAGCGAGGCGGGCTTCATCGTATCGATCACGAGGGCGAGCACGAGTACGGTCATCAGCAGCCAGTGGCGCTGGCCGAGGGGCGCGTCCTCGGGCGCGGCGATCTCGATCCCGGCGGCGGCGCTGTGCTGGCCGGCGATGTCCCGCGGCAGGAGCCCCCAGGCGGCGATGGCGCAGCCCGCGATGATGAGGCCCATGCCGAAGACCATGTCGAGGCCCATCGGCATGCCGGCGAGCATGAAGTGCATCGCTCTGCCCATGAGGAACATCGGGATGTGCAGGAGCACGCCCGCCGTTACCGCCGCGCAGCCGAGCGCAAACGCCCAGATGCCTTGGCGGTCTTGCCAGGTTGTTGTGTTCAAGAGAGAATCCTTGGTGCGGGCGAGGTCCGAACCGGATCTATCAGGCTGCGCTCTCCACCGCACCACCACTTTCGCGCCATGCCGCCATGCCGCCATCGAGCGCGGTGACGCGCTGGAAACCGAGCTCGCGCAAGGTGGCGGCGGCGAGCGTGGAGATCTTGCCGAATTCGCAGATGGTGAGGATCTCTACGCTGGGATCGGGCAATACCTCGTTGATGCGCAGTTCGAGCTGTCCGCGCGAGAGGTGCACTGCGCCCGGTATATGCGCGGCGGCCCAGGCATCGCGTTCGCGCACATCGAGCACGACGAAGCTGTTGGAACGGGCAGCGATGCGCCGCGCGAGTTCGTCCATCGCCATGAACGGCACGCGCGCCGAGGCTTCGGCGAGGAGCTGGCGAACGGTCTTGCCACCCGACATGTTGGTGCGCAGCGCCTCGGTGAGGTGCGTCGGAGCAGAGAGGTTGAGGCTGTTCATCAGGGCGACAAACTCCGCGCGTTCGGTCTTGGCGAGGCGCGGATTGCCAGCGCGCTGCTCGCCGATCGTGGTGCTTTCGCGGCCCTTGTAGTCGTGCGCGGGAAATACCAGCGTCTCATCCGGCAGGGTGAGGAGCTTGCCGAAGAGGCTGTCGTAGAGCTGGTCGGGATCGCCGCTCGGCAGGTCGCTGCGACCGGTGCCGCCGATCAGCAGGGTATCCCCGGTGAAGACCCGGTCCGCGACGTGGATCGACATCGAATCGCGGGTGTGGCCGGGGGTGTGCAGCACGCGCATGCGCATGGTGCCCAAGGGGAGCGAGTGGCCGTCCTCCACATGCATGTCGACATAGGGCGCGGGCGAGCAGCGGTGCATGACGATGGGCGCGCCGAACTCCTGGCGCAGGGCCTGCGCGCCGGAGAAGTGATCGGCATGGGTGTGCGTATCGATGATGTAGCGCACGCGCAGACCGAGCTTGCCGATCTCTCCGATGTAATGATCGACGAGATCGAGCGCGGGATCGATGATCGCCGCCGCGTGGCTCTCCGCACAGCCGATGATGTAGGATTTGCAGCCTTCACCATCGCGAAAAACGGCGAAAAACATGGGCCCGGTCCTCTGGTTGCGGCAGTTGGATCGGGGTTCAAGGTGGCACGGTGCAGGGCGGTCTGCAACGGGGCTCAGCCGGTGGCCGTGCCCAGCATGGCCTCGCGGATTTCGAGAAGGTCGGTGCGGATTGTCTCGAGGCCCGGCGCATCGAAGCGCAGCGCGCTGTCGAGGATGGTGCGGCGGGCCGCCTGATAGAGCTGGAGGAGCGGCGTGCCGACGGGATTGCTGGTATCGACGCCAAGCTCCAGTGCGGTGATCGCGGCGATGGCGCGGGTCAGCGCAGCGCTCTTGGCGGCATTGTCGGCATGGTGCTGGGCGTAGATTGCACGGCCGAGCGAACCGGCGGCCTGTTCGAGGCAGAGCACGACAAGCTGGAGCGAACTGGCGCCCGTCACGCGCGCATCGAAATCGACGCGGCGGTAGGTTTCCCCGGGATCGCGGCGCAGCTGCATCAGTTGCCCTTGCTATTCCACGCGGCGACCTGCGCTTGCAGGAACGACAGCGTCGATTTGGAATCCGTGAGGTTGGTGTTGAGCTTGGCGAAGCGCTCGACAAGGCGCTGGCGCAGATCTTCCTGCTTCGTTGCGATATCGCTCTTCTGGTTGCCGAGCGTGGTCTGGAGCTTGGTCAGCCGCGCGATCGTGCCGCCCAGCGAAGAGGGATCGCTGCTCGATCCGACGGTGCGGGAAAGTTTGTCGAAGGTGGCGAAGACGCCGTAGAGCCCGTTGGTGAACATGGCCCCGGTGCCGGCGGGATCGCGTGCCAGCGTGGCCGTGAGGCGTTCGGTATCGAGCGCGAACGTGCCGTCGCGGTTGGTTTTCAGCCCGAGGTCCGCGAGCGTCGTGGGGGCGCCGATGGAGTTGGTGGGCATGATCTGGGTGCTGGCCAAAGTGGTCAGCTGGCGGCGCAGGGCGCGCGCGCCGGGATCGTTGTTGAGCGCGCCGCTGGTGGGATCGGTGTCCTTGTTGAGTTCGGACACCATCTCGTTGAGCGCGGAGGTGAGATCCTGCATCGCGCTCGTGATCGCGCTGCCGGGATCGCTGTAGCTGATCGTGGTGGGATTGCCGGTGTTGGTGCCGGTGAGTTTCAGCGAGAGGCCCGGTGCGGCGTCGGGGATCGTGTTGGTGGATGAGGTCCGGCTGACCCCGTCGAGCGTGAAGGCGGCATCCGATGCGGCTGCGGTGATACGGGTGGGATCGCCCGCAGGGCTCCAGGCGAGCGCGGACAGGCCAGGCTCGGTCGGGCTTTCAGCGGCCTCCAGCACGAAGGCATTGGCGGCGCCATCCTGCCCCTTGAGCACCAGCTGTGCGCCGCTCGAACCGGTGGCGACGTAGGCGGTCACGCCTGCACCGCTGCCGTTGATGGCGGCGGCGACGGTATCGAGGTTGGCGCCGGTGGGAATGGTGATGGCGACCGGCGCGCGGGCACTGTTCGCGGTGAACCCGGTGCCGGAAATTGTTCCGAAGCGCAGGGTCAGCGTGCCCGCGCCGACCGGGGTGGTATTGCTCGCAACAGATGGCGAGACGAGGGTCTGCGCGCGGGCGAGCGAGGTGACTTCGAGCGTGGTGGTGCCGCGCCCGGTCGCGGCGCCCTTGGTGACTTGCGCCACCGCGCTGTTGGCAATCTGCGGCGTTGCGGCAAGATCGCCGGTGCGCACCCGGTCGCCGAGCGAGGAGGCGAGGCTGGCGACCATGTTCTTGAGCGTGGAGGCTGACGAGATCTGGGTGGTGAGCTTGTCGGTCCTGGTCGAGATCTGATCGAGCCGGGCGGCGAATTGCGCGGCGGACAGCTGCTCGGCAAGGCCGGTCATGTCGATGCCGCTGCCAGCGCCGAGCGAGGAGATCAGGCTGGCCGTGGCCGAACCGGACGAGGTTGCCGAAGTGGAGGAGGTGCTGACCATGCTTTACAGAACGGCTGGGCTGAAGGGGAGTTAAGCGGTCCGGAGCGCCGTTTCCGGACGACCTTCGGCGTCGAAGCGGAGTTCGAGCGGAACATCGACCTGCGGCTGCGGCGGGCTATCGCCGCGCTTCGGCGATCGCGGCGAGGAGGCTGATCGAGACGAGGCCCTGAGGAGCGAACGTGCCGGCGGTCATTTGCGCGGGCGCGCTGCATTCGACCGCAGCCGCCTCGCCGCCATGGACCGGCGCGAGCGCAATGCGCAGCTTGCGCGCCAGCTGGTCCCCTGCCCGCGCCAGCACCGGCAGCAGTTCCGCGGCGGCGGGAGCCGGGCGCAGCAATGCTTCGCAGTGCCGGGCGAGCGACCGCTGGGCAACGAGAGGGCGTTCGGGCTTCATCGCGGCTTACTGGACGATGAAGGTCTTGAAGTAGACGGCATCGACCCCGCCGAAACCTTCCGCTTCGGTGAGCACCTTGTTGATAGTGGCGACGAGGCGCTGCTGCAGTTTGGTCTTGCCTTCGGCAGACTGGACATCTTCACCCGGCGTATCGGCGATCGTGGTGAGCAGGGCCGAGCGGATCGCGAGTTCGTGCTTCTGCAGCCAGAGGATCACCCGGTAGTCGCGGTGGGTCGAGCAGGCGAGGCTGACTTGCACGAGCATGTCCGAATCCTTGAGATTCGACGTGAAATCATCGCTGAAGCTGAAGTAGGCGGTGCGGTATTCGCTGCCGCCCTCGCCATCGACGTCGTGGCCGCCGCCGCCTTCGCCGCCATGTTCGCCTTCCTTGGCAGCCGGGGCATAGGGGTCTTCCTCGCCCTTGTGGATGAGCTTGGGGTTCTTGTCCTCGTGCTCGTCGCCATGGCCGCCGCCGCCGATGATCCCGGCCGCAACCAGGCCATAGGCACCGCCGCCGCCGACCGCGAGCAGGGCTGCCGCTGCGCCGACCTTGAGCATCATGCCGCCGCCCTTCTTCTTGGGCTTGGCGTCCTTGTCCTTCTTGTCGCTCATCGGGGGTCCTCAGGAATCGTGCGGAATGGGATCAGGCGAAGATGCCGCTGCGGCGCTCGGCCACGGCTGCGGCCGCGCGGGCCGGATTGGCGGCGGGGCGCTGGGCGCCGCCGGAATGCTGCTGCTGGCCGGAACCCGCATGGCTCTGCCCCTGCGCGAGGCTCTGGCCGGAGGTGTCCGCGCGCGGCGCGGAGGTGGCCGGGCGCAGCGGTTCGGGAAGCGCCGCTGCAGCATGGGCCGCAGCGACTGCGGGCGCGAAAGCCGGATCCGGGCTCGCCATCGCGACCGACAGGCCGGTGGCATCGCTTTCGATCCTGAGCGAGACGCGGCCAAACTCGCCGTGACGCAGCGCAACCGCGACAGGGCCGCCCTGATCGGCACCATCACGCGCGCGGGCGATGGAATCGACAAGCTGGTCGAAGCTGAGTGGCTGAGAGCCGGCGGCGGTCGGCGCGGCAGGGCCGGTTGCTGCCGGGGCAGTGCCCGCTGGCGCGGGTGCTGCTTGGCTGAGGGCAAGCGCGCCTGCGGTATCGGGCAGCGAGGCGGCAGACTTGGCGCCGGCAAGCGCGGTTTCAGCCTCGCCGCGCGGTTTGCGCGGGCCGGGACGATCCGGTGTTGCGGTGAGAGCGGCCAGAGTCGTTGGCACCATTGTCGGTTGGGCGCGGGCGGCGATCTGGGTTGCTGTCGGCGGTGTATCCGGAGCGGCGTCGGCGGCAGGCGGTGCCGCTTCGAGCGCCGGGACTGCGGTTTCGCGTTCAAGTACGAGATTGGCGACCGCAAAGGCGGCGGGGTGCGTGATCGCGGGGGCGGACTGCGCGGGGGCCGGATCGCTGGTGCCGGGCAAGGCGGGGCGGGCGGTTGCGCTCGACGGACTGGGGGCGGCGCTTGCAGTGCCTTTCGGCGCAGGCGGGACCGCTGCTGCGGACGCTTGCAGCACGGGCGCAGGTAGGGGCGCAGGTACGGGCAGGGCGAGGGCCGGCACCGTCAGCGGCGGCGTGGGGGTGCCGGGGGTTTCGGCTTCCGGCAGATCGGCGGGTGTAGCGGGTTCGCCATCAGATTCGGTGGCGGCAGCTGGCTCGCGCTTTGCCGCCAGCAGCAGCCCGGTTGCGGCAAGCAGGGCGGCAGCCTTTTGCCGCGCGGGCGGCAAGGTCTTGCCGGGTTCCTCGGCCAAGGCGGGAGCGATTGCCGCATCGGCCTGCTCGGTGGCCAGCAGGATCGGCGCTGGCTTGACCGCGCGCTGCGGTTCGTCGGTTTCCTCCGCCAGATGCGCGGCAAATCCGGCGGTTTTCTCCTGCGCGGCGCTGCCATTTGCAGCAGCGGGCGCGGCTTCCCGGCTGCTTGGGCGCGGGGCTCCGGGGGAGAGCTGGATGGAGGCGGGCGCAGTCATCGCGGGCGGGAAGTCCTTGGCAAGCGGGTTTGGTTAACGGCTGCTATTCAAGAGGCGTGCCAAGCGAACTTGCCGGTTTGGACGGATGCGCATTTTCGGCGACCTTGCGAGCGATGCGCTGGCGCGCGGCTTCGATGCGGTCTTCCACCGCGGCGCGGCGGCGCTCGGCTT
>CANGJI010000072.1 GCA_947454135.1 Sphingomonadaceae bacterium | reverse complement strand
TACGCCGCCGCCAATCCCGCGGCGACGGCCACCGCCACCGCGAAAAACTCGTGGGGCTCGCTCGGGGCCAACGATTTCATCAAGCTGCTCACCGCGCAGCTCAGCAACCAGGATCCGACCGCGCCGGTCGACAACAGCCAGATGATCGCCCAGCTCGCCCAGTTCTCCAGCCTCTCGGCCGCCAACAGCACCTCCGACACGCTGAAGTCGATCAACGCCAAGCTCGACAAGCTCACCGGCCTGAAGCTCTGAGAAAGGATCCCCACCAATGTCGTTCTACACCTCGCTCAACGGCCTCAAGAACGCCCAGACCGATCTTGGCGTGATCAGCAACAACATCGCCAATGCGGAGACCAACGGGTTCAAGAAAAGCACCGTCGCCTTCGCCGATATCGTCGCGGGCAGCGCCTTCACCAATCCCAAGCTGCTGCTGGGCATCGGTGCCACGGTCGAGGCGATCAACCAGAACTTCCAGCAGGGCCCGGTCGAGCAGACGGGCAATGCGCTCGATCTCGTCGTCAACGGCGACGGGTTCTTCACCACCAAATCGGCGCTCTCCGGCGATACGCTCTACACCCGCAACGGCAGCTTCGAGATCGACCAGAACGGCTATCTCGTGCGCGGCAATGGCAACCAGCTCCAGGCCTTCGCCACTGATGCTGCGGGCAATGTGACCGGCACCACGCCGCAATCGGTGCAGATCCCCGCGACCAATGCCGCCGGCGCGCAGTTCGCCGGGGTCGCCATCGGCAAGAACGGCGTGATCACCGCCTCCTATGCCGATGGCACCAATGTTGCGGTCGGCCAGATCGCGCTCGCCTCGTTCCTCTCGCCCGGTGGGCTGCGGCAGGAAGGCTCGGCCAACTGGAGCGCCACCGGCCTTTCGGGCACGGCGACCTATGGCGGGCCGGATTCGGGCCTTTACGGCAGCGTCCTCTCGGGCGCGCTCGAACGCTCGAACGTCGATCTTTCCGAAGAAATGGTCGGCCTGATCACCGCGCAGCGCAACTTTCAGGCCAACGCCAAGGCGATCGATACCGCCACCCAGATCTCGCAGACCATCATCAACCTGCGCACCTGAAGCTGAACCAATCATTCGGGGACTGGCATGGACCGCCTGATCTACACCGCCTACTCCGGCCTCTCCGGCTCGATGATGACCCAGCAGGTGATCGCGAGCAACATGGCCAACGCCCAGACCATCGGCTTCCGCGCCGAACTGCTGAACGCCGATCCGATGACGCTCAAGGGCCCCAGCATCGAGGCCCGCGCGATGACGCGCGGCGAAGTGCGCGGGGCCAACATGAAGCAGGGAGCGCTGATCGAGACGGGCAATCCGCTCGATGTCGCGCTGACCGGCCGCACCATGCTCGCGGTGCAGGCGGCAGACGGCGAGGAGGCCTACACCCGGCGCGGCGATCTTGCGGTCGATGCGAGCGGCGTGCTGACCAATGGCGAAGGCCGCCCGGTCGTCGGCGATGCAGGGCCGGTGACAGTGCCGCCCGGTGCGAAGATCACCATCGCACCCGATGGCCGCGTGCTCGCCGCGGCGCCCGAAAATCCAGACCAGCCGCCGCAGGAAGTCGGGCGGCTCAAGCTCGTCAGCACTGCGGGCTCGCGCATCGAGAAGGGCCTCGACGGGCTCTTCCGCGTCCCCGGCGGCGGCGTCCTGCCGGCGGACGAGGACGCGAAGCTCCAGCCCGGCAGCCTCGAGCAATCCAACGTCGAGCCGACCCGCGTGCTCGTCGAGATGGTCGAGGCGCAGCGCCTGTTCGACATGCGCACAAAGCTCATCTCCACCGCGCGCGAGCTTGATGAAGGCGGCGCGGGCCTCATGCGCATGACCTGATGCGCCTCACCTGACCGCTCCCATAATCCAAGGACCAAAGCCCCATGCCCTCTTCCGCCCTTCACGTCGCCCGCACCGGTCTCGAAGCGCAGGACACGCGCATGCGCGTGATCGCCAACAACCTCGCCAACGTCGGCACCACCGCCTTCAAGCGGGACCGCGCCAACTTCGCGACGATGGCCTATCAGGACGCGCTCACCGCCGGGCAGCAGTCCTCGGGCGAGACCGCCTATGCCACCGGGCTCAATCTGGGCACCGGGGTCGGCATCCAGTCGACCACACGGATCGCGACGCAAGGCCAGCTCCAGACCACCGGCAACGCGCTCGATCTCGCGCTCGATGGCGATGGCTATTTCCAGGTCACGCTGCCGGGCGGCCAGCTCGCCTATACCCGTGCCGGCAATTTCAGCCGCTCGGCGGAAGGCCAGCTCGTCACCGCGCAAGGCTATGTCGTGCAGCCGCCGGTCACGATCCCCGAAGGCGCGACCTCGATCACGATCGCGCCCGATGGCACCGTCTCCGCCGCGCTCCCCGGCACGGCAGAGCCGTCGCAGCTCGGCCAGATCACCATTGCCAGCTTCGCCAATCCGGCAGGCCTCGCCGCAGGAGGCGACAACTTTCTGACCGAAACAGCCGCCAGCGGCGCGGCGCAGATCGGCATCGCCGGCGAAGTGGGACGCGGCCGCATCCGTCAGGGCTTCCTCGAAAGCTCCAACGTCAACGTCGTCGAGGAGCTGGTCGACATGATCGAGACCCAGCGCGCCTACGAGGTCAATTCCAAGATGATCTCGGCGGTCGACGAAATGCTCAAGAACGCCAACCAGACCCTTTGACGGAAGCCCGACCCATGATGGACTCCCCCTTCGAAGCCGCCTTCAGCGCCTCGGTCACCCCTCATGCGGATGGCCCTGTCGACGGCAAGCCGCTCGGCCTGCGCCTGCTCGCCTGCCTCCTCATCCCGCCCGCCATCGTGATCGCCGCCATCGCGCCCGCCAACCGCGCGCATGGCCGGCCGACGCGCCCGGCCGAAGGCTTCGCCCCCGCCCTGCCGCAAGCACCTGCACCGCGTGCCCCAGACGGCGCGATCTTCAACGTTTCGGCAGGCTACACCGGCCTCGTCGAAGGTCGCCGCGCGCACGCCGTGGGCGATCCGCTGACGATCATTCTCACCGAGAACCTCAATTCAACGAAGACCGCCGCCTCGAAAACCCAGAAGAACGGCGCCTTCAATGTGGTCCCGCCCAGCGCCGGACCGCTCTCCTTCCTCGATCCCAACGCCCTTAAAGCTTCGGGCGGATCGTCGTTCAACGGGCAGGGGAATGCCACGCAGACGAGCACGCTCGGCGGCGAGGTTTCCGTCACCATCGCCGAAGTGCGCCCCAATGGCACGGCGCTCGTCAAAGGAGAAAAGCGCTTGCTGCTGAGCCAGGGCCAGGAATGGGTGCAAGTCTCGGGCATCGTCCGCCTCGGCGATATCGATGCGGACAACCGCGTGCGTTCCACCCAAGTTGCAGATGCGCGCGTCACCTACACTGGCAACGGTTCGATCGGCCGCGCCAGCCGCGAGGGCTGGCTGTCGAAGTTCTTCAGCGTGATCACGCCGTTCTGATCATGGCGCGCACATTTCTCATTCGCGGCCTCGTGGCCTTCCTCGCGGCCATCGTGCTGGCCCCTGCGACCGCGCATGCAGACCGCGTGCGCGATCTCGGCGCGTTCCAGGGCGTGCGCACCAACCAGCTGACCGGCTACGGCATCGTCGTCGGCCTCCCCGGCACGGGCGACGACAACCTCGAATATATCACGCAGGCGATGCGCGGCGTTTCGGGTCGGCTCGGCGTGCAGCTGCCGCAGGGCATCTCGCCCGGCCTCAAGAACGCCGCCGCCGTGCTCATCACCGCCGATCTCCCCGCCTTCGCCAAGCCCGGCCAGCGCATCGACGTGACCGTTTCCACCATCGGCAAGGCCAAGTCCTTGCGCGGCGGCGCGCTGATTCTCGCCCCGCTCTACGGCGCGGACGGGCAGATCTATGCGATGGCGCAGGGCAACCTTGCGGTCGGAGGGCTCGGCATCACCGGCAAGGACGGCAGCCAGCTCACGGTCAACGTCCCCACCGTTGGCCGCATCGCCGAAGGTGCCAGCGTCGAACGCGCGGTCGCCACCGGTTTCGATACGGGCGACATGCTGCGCTGGAACCTGTTCACCGCCGATTTCCTCACCGCCAGCCGCGTGCGTGATGCCGTCAACGCACGCTTCCCCGGCGCGGCCACGGTGGAGGACGGCATCACCCTCGCCATCCGCCTGCCCGCCGCGACCGACACGCGCGCGACGATGATGGCCGCGATCGAGATGATCGAGGTGAACCCGGCCGAGACAGCCGCCAAGGTCATCGTCAACAGCCGTACCGGCACCGTCGTGATCAACAGCGCGGTGCGCCTCTCCCCCGCTGCGATCAGCCACGGCAAGCTCGTCGTGAAGATCGACGAGAAGCCGCAGGTCTCGCAGCCCGCCCCGTTCAGCCGCGGCCAGACCGCCGTCACCCCGTCGAGCCAGATCAACGTGGAGGAAAGCCAGGCCCACGTCGCACTATTCAAGCCCGGCGCCTCGCTCTCAAGCCTCGTCGATGCGCTCAACAAGCTCGGCGTCACCCCGTCCGATCTCGTCGCGATCCTCGAGGCGCTCAAGGAAGCGGGCGCGCTGCGGGCGGAGATGGAGGTCATATGAGCTCTGTCGCACCCGTTACAGCGCCCGCCGCACCTTCCGCCGCAGACCGTGCCGCGCTCAGAAAGGCTGCGCAGGGCTTCGAGGCGATCTTCGTGCGCCAGATGCTCGCCGCCGCGCGCAGCGCCAGCCTCGCAGGCGAGGATCCGATCTTCGGCGGTCAGGCGCAGGAAACCTTCACGTCGATGCGCGACGAACGCTTCGCGGATATCGCCGCGCAGACCGGCGCTTTCGGCCTCGCGAAACAGCTCGAGGCGCAATTCGCGCGCCTGCTGCCCGCAGCGGCTCCGGCGGCAAAGGAGTAGCGCAAGGTGGCCTCAGACCTTCTCTCGATCGGTCTCTCGGGCGCCAAGGTGGCGCGCGCCGCGCTCGATGTGACCGCGCAGAACATCTCGAACGCGGCGACCGACGGCTATGTCCGCCGCAGCGTCAGCCTGACCGAGGTCGCCTCCACCGGCTACAACCAGAACGTGCGCGACGTCTCGCTCTCGGGCGTGCGGGTGGACAGGATCGTGCGCAACGCCGATGCCTTCCGCCAGAGCGAAGTGCGTCGCACCGGTGCGGATACGGCCCGTGCCGATGCAGAGGTGAAGGGCCTCGGCAATGTCGAATCCGCGATCGAACAGTCCGGCATCTACCCTGCGATCACCGGTTTCGAATCCGCCTTGCAGAAGCTGAAGGAAGACCCGGTCGATACCTCGCTGCGCGCATCGGTGATCGAAGCCGCACGCACGATGAGCGCGACCTTCCAGATTGCGTCCCAGGAAATGGACGCGGTCGGCAAGGGTCTCCGGTTCGAAGCCTCGGACGGGACCACGCAGGTAAACCGCATCGCCGGCGAACTTGCACGCACCAACCTGCGGCTCTCCCGCGCGGCAGACGCTAGCTCGGACCAGACCGCTCTGCTCGATCAGCGCGACAAGCTGCTCGCCGATCTCAGCCAGTACGGGGATATCGGCACCACGCTGGCGCAGGATGGCAGCGTCACCGTGACGCTCGGCAGCACCGCGCCCGCTACTCCGCTGGTCAGCGGCAGGAATACTGCCGCGCTGGCCATGACGACAGCCGCCGATGGCACCGTCAGCTATACGCTCGGCGGCAATGCGCTCAGCCTTTCAGGTGGTTCGCTTGCCGGGCAGCAACTTGCGCTCGGCAAGCTGGCCCAGCTTGGCAGCGATCTCGATGGCCTTGCCGCCAACATCGTCGCCACCGTGAACGGCGTGCAAGGATCTGGCACCGATCGCGACGGAAATCCCGGCGCCGCACTGCTTGCGGGCAGCAGCGCCGGGACCATTTCGCTCGCCACAAGCGATCCTGCCAGGATCGCCACCGCCCCCGCCGGCGCGCCCGCGAACAGCCGTGATGCCGGCAATCTGGATGCCTTGCGCAATGCGCTGTCGGCAGCCGATCCCGCCGGCAAGATGGACGCGATCCTCTTCGATGTTTCGGCCACCGTCGCGGGCCGCACGGTCACCCGCGATGCGCTCGCGACGATTTCCGATGCCGCCAAGACCGCGCTTGCTGCCCAGACCGGGGTCGATCTCGATACCGAAGGGGTCAACCTCGTCCGCTACCAGCAGGCATTCCAGGCCTCGGGCCGGGTGATGCAGGTGGCGACCTCGATCTTCGATTCGCTGCTCCAGATCCGGTAGACATGTCATGAGCATCTTCGCGACCAGCACTTCCGCCTTCTATGATCGTTCGACGCAGAACCTCTCGGCGCTGCGCGGGCAGGCCGAGGATCTGCAGAATCAGATCAGCACCAACAGCAAGCTGAACAAGTCATCAGACGATCCGCTGGCCGCCTCGCAGCTGCGCACGATCGCCCGCGCCGAGGCCATGGGCGCGATCGATACCGCCGCCACCAACCGCGCGACGACCGATCTCAACCTTGCCGACACCACACTGAGCCAGTTCACGACTTACGTCACCCGCGCGCAGGAACTGGCCACGCAGGCCGCATCCAGTCTGCTGCCGCCGGCCCAGCGCGCCAGCATCGCGTCCGAACTCGCGCAGATCCATCAGGGCCTCGTCGGGCTGGCCAACACCCGCGACAGCTCTGGCCATGCGCTGTTCGGCGGCGACAGCCCGGGCGATGCCTATCAGATCAACCCGGCCACCGGCGCGGCGCAATACATCGGCAGCGGCAGCGCCGGACAGCTCTCGCTGGGCGATGGGCAGACCGTCAGCCGCGGATTGACCGGCCCGGAGTTCCTCACCTTCAAGGACCCGTCCGGCAACCAGACCGACCTGATGACGGTGATCAAGTCGCTGTCGGACGCGCTCTCCAGCGGCGCCGGCAGCACCGCCGCCGCCGCGCAGGCCGCATTGGGTTCGCTCTCCAACGGCCTCGATGCGATCACCGCCGCGCAGACCGTGGTCGGCTCGCGGCTCAGCTGGATCGACATCTCGACCGAGCGCCAGCAGGCGATGGGCGAAGCCCGCTCCTCGCAGCAGGAGGCTATCGGCACACCCGACCTCGGCTCGGCGCTCGCCCAGTTGCAGCAGCTCTCCACCGTTCTGCAGGCGAGCCAGGCCAGCTTCTCCAAGCTCGCCAATCTCTCGCTGTTCGATTTCCTGCGCTGATCCCTCCTCTCGATCGGGACATCTAGACCGCCATGTATGCTGCCATCGGTATCGTCATTCTCCTCGTCATGGTGTTCGGGGGCTTCGCCATCACCGGCGGCGCGCTCGGCCCGGTCATGGAGGCCATTCCGCACGAAATGCTGATTATCGGCGGCGCGGCGCTCGGCGCGGTCGTCACCGGCAATTCGCTGCACGAGATCAAGGCCATCGGCGGCGGGCTCGGCAAGGTCTTCAAGGGGCCGAAGCACAACAAGCAGGATCACGTCGATGCCATCGTGCTGTGTACGCGGCTCATGAAGATCCTGCGCAGCGATGGCCCCGTCGCGCTCGAAAGCCACGTGACCGATCCCGCCAATTCGCCGATCTTCGCCGAGTTTCCGCGCATCATCGCCAACAAGGCGCTGGTCTCGCTGATCTGCGATACGCTCACGCTCATTGTCGTGTCCTCGGGCACGCTCGAGGTCCACGCGGTCGAGGACGTGATGGACCATTCGATGAAAACGCACTTCCACGAAATGAGCGAACCGCAGCACGCCCTGCAAAACCTTGCCGACGCGCTGCCCGCGCTCGGCATCGTCGCGGCGGTGCTTGGCGTGGTGAAGACCATGGGCTCGATCGACAAGCCGCCCTCGATCCTCGGTGCGATGATCGGCTCGGCGCTCGTCGGCACGTTCATGGGCGTGCTGCTTGCCTATGGCATCGTCGCCCCGCTCGCGGGCCGCCTCAAGCAGGTGCTCGATCAGGACGAGATGATCTTCCAGGCGGTCAAGCAGGTGATCATCGCCAGCCTCCACGGCTGGCCCCAGCCCCTCGTCGTCGAAAGCGCGCGCTCCGGCCTCGGCCATTCGTTCCGCCCCGGCCTCTCGGAACTGCTCGATGCATTGCGCGGGCGGTAGGCCATGGCCAAGGCTCCCAAGGGCAAGAACGAGCCCGTCCGCCCGATCATCGTCAAGAAGGTCACTGTTGTCGAAGGCGGCCACCATGGCGGCGCGTGGAAGGTCGCCTATGCGGACTTCGTGACCGCGATGATGGCCTTCTTCCTGCTCATGTGGCTGCTCGGCGCGACGACCGAGAAACAGCGCAAGGGCATCGCTGATTACTTCACGCCCACGCTGGTCAAGATGAAGGAAGGCAGCGCGGGTTCCTACGGCCTGCTCGGCGGCTCCTCACTCACCGATACCGACAGCTACCAGTACCGCGCCGGGCAGACCGGCACCAAGACGCTGACGATCCCGCGCGATGCCACCGGCGGTGCCAAGGACGGCGGCACCAAGGCCAAGCGCACCGCCAGCCTCCAGCAGCGGCTCCAGCAGAAGCTGGCGGCGAACGCGACGTTGCGCAAGCTCGCCCGGCAGGTCCACATCTCGCAGACGCCCGAGGGCATCCGGCTCGATCTGATGGACGACGCCAAGTTCTCGATGTTCCGCCTCGGCACGACGATCCTCACCCCGGAAGCCGCCGAACTTGTCCGCGCGATCGGGCAGGCCATCGGCCCGGACGCATCAGGCATCACCGTGCGCGGCCACACCGATGCGCTGCAATGGAAGCCGGGAGACCCCGCCAACAACTGGTCGCTGAGCGCCGGCCGCGCCGAAACCACGCGCCAGGCCCTGATGAAAAGCGGCGTGACCGAAGCCCGCTTCCGCCGCATCGAAGGCGTCGCCGATCAGGAACCGCTGATTGCGGACAAGCCGACCGACCCGCGCAACCGGCGAATGAGCATCCTGCTGATGAATTGAGAGCTCCTCCCCATTTTCACAAAGTGCAAATGGGGAGGTGGCATAGCGAAGTGATGACGGAGGGGTAACTTCCCCACCCCCAAACCCCTTGCACCCCCGCCTCCACCCCGCCTAGCCTCTGAACACTAAGGGGCGGGGAATAGAGGCATGATCCACAGACGCACTTTTCTGGCCGCAGGAGCAGCAGGCGCAGCCCTTGCCGCCACCCGCGCCGTGGCCGCCCCCATCCTCTCCGCCACCAATTTCGGCCTCACCCTCGCGCAGGCGCAGCGCCGAAACGGCTGGATCGAAGTCGATGCCGCCGCGTTCGAGGCGAACATCGCGCGCCTGCGCGGCATGATCGGCCCATCGCGGATCTGCGCGGTGATGAAGGCCGACGCCTATGGCAACGGCATCGCGCTGCTGATCCCCTCCGTGATCAGGGCCGGGATCGCCGACGTCGCGATCACCTCCAACGACGAGGCCCGCGTCGCCCGCCAGCTGGGCTATCGCGGGAGGCTCTACCGCATCCGCCTTGCTGCGCCTGAAGAAATGGAAGACGCCATGGGCACCGGCCTTGTCGAACTCATCGGCAATCCGGAAGCTGCCGCCCGGCTCGAGGCGCTCTGGCGCCAGCGCCGCCCGCGCTTTCCGCTCCCGGTTCACATTGCGCTCAATGCGGGCGGCATGTCGCGCAACGGGGTGGAACTCTCCACCGACTACGGCAAGGCCGATGCCCGCGCGATGCTGGCGCTGAAGGGCCTGCGCATTGCAGGCGCGATGACGCACTATCCCAGCGAGGAAGCGCCCGACATTCTCGGCCAACTCGCCCGCTACAAGGAGGATCTCGGCTGGCTGCAAGGCGAAGGTCTGAAAACGGAAAGCTTCACCCGCCACACCGCCAACACCTTTGCCACCCTGACCCAGCCCGATACGCGGCTCGACATGGTCCGCGTCGGCGGCGCGCTCTATGGCGATCCCGGCTCGGTCAAGACCAGCGCCTTCATCCCTGTCCCCACGATCAAGTCGCGCGTTGCGGCGGTGAACCACTACCCCGCCGGGCAGACCGTTGCCTACGACCGCACCTTCCGGCTGGAGCGCGAGAGCTTTCTGGCAAACGTCCCCATCGGCTATTCGGACGGCGTGCGGCGCGGTTTCAGCCACGCCAACCGGCCCGAGTTTCCGGCGGAGGGCAAGAACCGCACCGAAGTCCTCATCCGCGGCCGCCGCGCGCCTGTGGTGGGCCGCGTCACCATGAACACGCTGATGGTCGACGTGACCGATCACCGCGACGTGAAGCTCGATGACGAAGTCGTGCTGTTCGGCGCACAAGGAACCGACCGGATCACCCAGGCCGAGTTCGAGGCCAATTCCAGCGCCTACGCCCCCGAGATGCTCGCCGTCCTGGGCACCGCGCTGCCCCGCGTTCTGAAACCGCGCTGAACACCAAAAACCCGGCGATCCGTGGAGGGACCGCCGGGCAAAGGTGCCAGCCCGGTGGAGAACGGGCTTGCAGGGGGACTTGAACTTAGCGCAGCAGCGAGAGCACGTTCTGCTGGCTCTGGTTGGCCTGCGCGATCATTGCGGTCGAAGCCTGGCTCAGGATCTGGGCCTTGGCCATCGCGGTCGTTTCGGCCGAGTAGTCGGTGTCCTGAATACGGCTGCGGGCGTCCGACAGGTTGGTGATGTTGTCGTTCAGGTTGTTGACGGCCGATTCCAGACGGTTCTGGCCGGCACCGAGCGTCGCACGGGTCGAGTTGACGTTGGCAAGCGCGGCATCGACGTTGTCGATCGTGGTCGAGGCAGCCGTGTCCGACGAAACGTCGAGCGCCTGCGTCGTGGAGGTCGCATCATAGGCCGTCAGCGTGCCGCCGAACAGCTTGGTGCCGTCGAACGCCTTCGACACGATGTCGACGGTGTCGGTGGTGTTCGCACCGGTCTGGATCGAGAACTTCTTGTCGTCCGAACCGTCGGTCGCAGGCGCCGCGCCGACCACCGAGAACACCGCGTTGCCGTTGAACTTGGTGTTGTTGAGCACGTCCGAGATCTGCGCGTTGAGGTTGCCGACTTCCGACTGCATCGCGTCGCGGTCGGTCTGCTGATAGGTGCCCGACTTCGATTGCACGGCCAGTTCGCGGACGCGCTGCAGCATGTTGGTCACTTCGTTGAGCGCGCCTTCCGCGGTCTGTGCAAGGCTGATGCCGTCGTTGGCGTTGCGCACACCCTGGCTCATGCCCTTGATCTGCGAAGTCATCGTGGTGGCAATGGCGAGGCCTGCCGCGTCGTCCTTCGCGCCGTTGATGCGCTTGCCGGTCGAAAGGCGTTCCATCGCCGTACCGGCCATCTTGGCCGCGCTGTTGGAGGCGTTGGCAGCCTTGATGGCGCTGATGTTGGTATTGATAACCGCCATGGTTTGTCTCCGTCTGAGAGGGGTCGTTCCCCGGTTGACGCCGGTCGGGGATCGACGCGGCAGCCACGGCAAAGACCGGCAAGAACCTGCCGGGTTTAAGGGGGGGATCGGCAGCAGCCTGCCGTATCCAAGTAGTAGCCCTTAGGAGCGGCGCGGAGCTTAAAGTTTCGGCCCGCTTGACGTTTTCGCGCGAAAAACAGCCCTGCAAGATGGTTAAGACGCCAGCAAGAACAGGGCTCACAATTATGAACACGGATCAGGCACAACGCAGGGTCGCAGCAGGTGCCGCCGCTGGCGGAACACCCCACGCGGGCTTGCTGGCGCGGGCGCGGTCGATCCTTGGCAGCTTCAGCGCGGCCGGAACCTTCACCTTGCGCGGCGCGGATGAACCGCCCGCCCCGGGCCTGTTCGATCGCACTGTGCTGCTTTCGCGCGCCGCTGCCTGCGGCATCACGCGCAGCCACGGCGGCCGCCATGAACTCGCCTATGCCGACAGCGCGGATCCCGCCGCGCTCGCCGCGCTCCTTGCCTGCGCCGCCCCCGCCGGAAGCCCCGTCGCTGCCGATCCCGAAACGCTGTCCGTCCTTGCCCTCGCCGAACGCCTTGCCGCGAGCGACATTCCCGTCCTGATCAATGGCCCGACCGGCACCGGCAAGGAAGTCCTCTCGCGCTTCATCCACCAGCGCTCACCACGCGCCGCCGCGCCCTTCATCGCGATCAACTGCGCCGCCATGCCCGAGACGATGCTGGAGGCCATGCTGTTCGGCCACCAGAAGGGTGCGTTCACCGGCGCCAATGCCGCCGCCGAAGGCTTCTTCCGCGCGGCCCACGGCGGCACGCTGCTGCTCGACGAGATCGCGGAGATGCCCCTCGCGCTCCAGGCCAAGCTGCTGCGCGTGTTGCAGGAAGGCGAAGTCGTCCCACTGGGCGCAACCAGGCCGATCAAGGTCGATGTGCGCGTGATCGCCTGCGCCAACCGCGATCTGCCCAGCGAAGTCGAGGAAGGCCGCTTCCGCGCCGACCTCTACTACCGCCTCAACGTCTTCCCGCTCGAGCTTTCCGCGCTGCGTGATCGCCCGGCCGATATCGCTCCGCTCGCCTTCGCCATGGTCCTGCGCCACGTGCCGGCGGCCCGCTCCGTTCCCTGGATCGGCGAGGCCGCGCTCGCCATGCTCGAAGCGCACACCTGGCCGGGCAACGTGCGCGAGCTCGAAAACGTCATGCGCCGCGCCCTGCTGCTGGCGGGCGATGCGCCCGAGATCGGCATGCAGCATGTCGTGTTCGATCGCCCGGTCCGCACGGCCGGAGAAGCGACCCCTGCCGATGTCGTCCCGCTGAACGCGGCCATGATCCCCGGCGGCAAGCTCTCCAACATCGTCCAGCTTTCGGAAACCCGCGCCATCCTCGCCGCGCTCGACAGCTGCGGCGGGAGCCGCGTCGCCGCCGCGCGCAAGCTCGGCATTTCCGAACGCACCCTGCGCTACCGCCTCGCCGAATTCCGCGAGAGCGGCATTGCCGTGGCAGGTAGCCGGCGATGAGCGGCATCGGAGGCATCAATGGAGCGGGCGGCCTCCAGCAGATCATGGCGCTGCGCCAGCAGATCATCGATCGCTCGCAGCTCCTCCAGCAGGTCCGCACCCCCGCCGCAGGCGCTGCCGAAGCCGCGCGCGAAACGCCGGCAAATGGCTTCACCTCAGCGCTCAAGTCCGCGCTCGATAACGTGAACGCGGTGCAGGAGAACGCCTCGAAGCTGAGCGAGGGCTACGACAAGGGCGAGGTCACCGACATCGCCAAGGTCATGCTCGCCCGGCAGGAAGCCGGCGTCGCCTTCGAAGCCACGCTGCAAGTGCGCAACAAGCTGCTCACCGCCTACCAGGACATCATGAGGATGGGGGTCTGATAGATGGCCGATCCAGCCAATCCCGATCTCTCGATCTTCGCCCCGCTCACCGATCCGGCGGGCGGCGGCGTGATGGCACGCATCGGCGCGTTCCTCGGCCAGCCCCCGGTGCGCCGCACGCTGCCGTGGTTCGCCGGCGTCTCCGCAGCGGGCCTCACCGCGCTGCTCTACATGACCATGGCGCCCGCCCCCCAGCGCATCCTCTACAGCGATCTCAGCGACAGCGAGCGCGCGCAGGTCGTCGCCGCGCTCGACAAGGCCTCGATCGGCTATTCGATCGACAACGCCACCGGTGCGGTCTCGGTCGGCGAGAACGATCTCTACAAGGCGCGCATGGTCGCCGCCTCCGATGGCGCGCTCGCCACGCCCGAAACCGGCGCGCAGATGCTCGACAAGCTGCCGATGGGCGCCAGCCGCACCCTCGAAGGCGAACGCCTGCTCGCCGCGCGCGAACGCGAACTCGAACTCACGATCATGCAGATCGACGGAGTGGAGGCCGTGCGCGTCCACCTTGCCGAGCCGGAGAAGTCCGTCTTCGTGCGCGATAATGCCGCGCCCACCGCCTCGGTCATGGTCAAGCTCGCGCGCGGGCGGCAGCTGGCGGACAGTCAGGTCAGCGCCATCGTCAATCTCGTCGCCGGCTCGGTTCCGTCGCTCGCCGTCGATGCGGTCAAGGTGATCGACCAGCATGGGCGACTGCTCTCCTCGGCCAAGGATGGCGATACCGACCGGCTCGATCTGCAATCGCGCATGGAGGAAAAGCTGCGCACGCAGATTGCCCAGCTGCTCACCCCCATGCTCGGCGAAGGCAACTTCTCCAGCGAGATCCAGGTCGATCTCGATATGGACCAGCTCACCTCCGCGCGCGAAAGCTATGACAAGCAGGGCGTCGTCCGCTCCGAAACGCAGTCCGCCAGCCAGACCCCGGGCGCAGGCGCGGCCTCGGGCGTACCCGGCGTCCTCTCCAACACCCCGCCGCCGCCCACGACAGCCCAGCCCGGCGCCCCCGGCGCGGCCCCCACGCCCGGGGCGACTCCGTCCCCGAGTGCCACGCCCACCGGCGGCGAAAGCTCCTCCGCGCGCACCTATGAACTCGGGCGCGAAGTCGCCGTCACCAACGCCACACCGGGCAAGATCAAGCGGCTCTCCGTCGCCGTCGCACTGTCCGGCGCGATCATGGCGAAGGCGAAGCCTGCCGAGATCGACCAGATCAAGCAGCTCGTCACCGCCGCCGTCGGCGCCGATGCCGCGCGCGGCGATCAGGTCGCGGTGGTGGTGCGCAATTTCAGCCCCGTCGCCGTCACCCCGCCCGCATTCTGGGAAACCCCGTGGTTCGCGATGATCGTGCGCAATGTCGTCGCGCTGCTCGCGGTCCTGCTCACGCTGCTGCTCGGCGTGCGCCCGCTGATCAAGGCGCTGAAGCGCGATCCGGCACCCGTCATCGTCAAGGACAACGAGGAGGTCGCGGCAGGCGAAGCCGCTGATGCAGGCGAGGACGACGAAAGCGGCGAGGAAACACCGGTCCGCCGCCGCCGCAAGAAGCTCCAGCAGATCGAGCCGATCGTCGATCCCGAAACGGGCGAAATCGATCCCGATGCCCTGAGCCGCCAGGTCGGCGTCGCCCAGCGCATCGTCGTCGAACAGCCCGACAACGCCCTGAATGCGCTGCGCCAGCTCCTCAACGAACCCGCGCCCGAGGGAATGGAATGACCACCGAAGCCCCCGAGATCAGCGGTCCCACGCGAGCCGCGGTGATGATGATGCTGCTCGACGACAATCACGCCGCGCGGCTCCTCTCGCAGCTCGAACCTGACGAACTGCGGCTGCTCGGCGCCAAGATGTGCGAGATCGGCGAGATCGATGCCGACGCGATCTCCCAGGCCTTGCAAAGCTTCGTCGACAACGCGGCACAAGTCACCATCGGCGCCACCGACCGCGTCGATCAGGTGCGCCAGTTGATGACGAGCGCGGTTGGCGACGTGAAGGCCGACAACCTCATGCAGCGCATTGCCCCCGATGCGCCGCGCCCGGGCTCCAGCCTCGAACTCGCGCGCTGGCTCACCCCCCATGCGCTTGTCCCGCTGGTGCAGGGCGAACATCCGCAGGCGCTCGCCGTGCTCCTCGTCCAGCTCGATCCCGATGTCGCGGCGGGCGTGCTCCATGCCTTGCCCGAAGCGCTCCAGCCGCAAGTCATCCAGCGCATCGCCACGCTTGGTCCCGTTGCGCCCGAGGCCATTGCCATGCTCGAAGACCTCCTCGCCCAGCGCATCACCGAATGCCACGGCGGCAGCGCGCTCTCCATGGGCGGCCCGCGCGAGGCGGCGGACATCATCAACGCCTCGGTCCGCGCGGTCGAGAAGCGCGTGATGCCCGAGATCGCCAAGCAGGACAAACAGCTCGCCAAGGCCATCGAGAACGAGATGTTCAAGTTCGAGCACCTCTTCGTGCTCGACGAGAAGTCGATGGGTTCGCTCCTGCGCGAAGTCGATTCCGATACGCTCATCGCCGCGCTCAAGGGCATCGCGCCCGATACCCGCGAGTGCTTCTTCCGCGCCATGTCGAGCCGCGCCGCGGAAGGCGTGCGCGACGAGATCGATGCGCGTGGCCGCATGAAGATGGCCGAAGTGGTCGAAGCGCAGAAGGCCGTGGTCGCCGCAGCGCGCCGTCTGGCGGCGGAAGGCACGATCGTCTTCGGCGCGGGCGACGACGACTATGTCTGAGGCGCTGCGCGCCCTCTCTCTGGCCGGGCTCGGGCTCACCCCCGGCGGCTTTCGCGAGGATCGCCGCTTCGCGCGCGATGCACTGCCAGAGGTTGCAGAACGGCCCGCAGAGCCGGAGGAAGATCCCGAAACCCGCGCCTTCGCCGCCGGCTATGCGCAAGGCGCCGCCGATGCCGAAGCCGCCTTTGCTGAGGCAATCGCCGCGCAGGACGCTGCCCGCGCGAAGCTCGAACTCGCCTTCGGCCGCCTCGACGATGACCTGACGCGCGAACTCGAAGCCCGCCTGCGCGATACCGTGCTCGCGCTCTGCGCTCCCCTGCTGGGTGAATATGCCGCCAACGAGGAAGCCCTTGCCGCCCGCGTCAAGGTCGCCGCCGGCATGCTCGCGCGCGCCGCCGACGAGCGCGTGATCCGCCTCCACCCCGAAGACCTCGCGCTCCTTGGCCAGCGCCTGCCCGAAGACTGGCACTTCGAACCCGACCCCGCGCTTGAACGCGGCGCGCTGCGCATCGAAGGCACGGCGGGCGGGGTCGAGGATGGCCCCGGCACCTGGGCCCGGGCGCTGAGCGAGGCGCTGTCCTCATGCTGAGCCCAATCCCCACCCGTTCGTCCCGAGCGAAGTCGAGGGACCGGTTCGAGCGAAGCCGGGAGCCCGGATGTTAGCCGCCGCCCTCCCTCTCCTCGGCCGCTGCGAGGAAGCCCAGCCCGATTTCGCCCCCCGCCGCTACGGCCTCGTGACCGCCTGCGATGGGGGTCTGCTGGAAGTGAGCGGCCTCTCGCTCCCCATCGGCGCGCAGTGCCGGATCGCCCACGGCGCCGGTTCGCTCCTTGCCGAAACCATCGGCTTTCGCGCCGGGCGCATGCTGATGATGCTGCTCGGCGATACCGTGCTCCTGCGCCCCGGTGCGCGCGTCCGCCCCGAAGGCAAGCCCGGCATGCTCCCGGTTGGCGAGGCCTTCCTTGGCCGCGCCGTCGATGGGGAGGGCCTGCCGATCGACGGCGGCCCGCCCATCGCCGCCCGCGCCGAATGGCCCTCCGGCGGCATTCGCGCCAGCGCGCTGGACCGCGCCCCCGTGCGCCAGACGGTCGATGTCGGCGTCCGCGCCCTCAATGCCCTCACCACCTTCGGCGTCGGCCAGCGCATCGGCGTGATGGC
>CANGJI010000071.1 GCA_947454135.1 Sphingomonadaceae bacterium | reverse complement strand
GCCCGCCTTCAATGCGGCACTGTTGCCCCAGTTGGCATGGCCGTCGGCGCGTTCGAGCCAGACCGGTCGGTCACTCACCACCGCGTCGAGTTCGGCGGCCGTGGGGAAGCGGCCGAGCTTCCAGCGCTCCTGGTTCCAGCCCCACCCGATCAGCCATGGACGGTCCGGGTGCGCCTTGGCATAGGCGCCGATCTTCTCGAGCGCTTCGGCAAGGCTGTTCGTTTCGGAAAGGTCGAGCGTGAGCGCGGCAAAGCCGGTTTCCATGACATGGACATGCGCGTCGATCAGGCCGGGAAGCATGATGCGGCCCTTGCCGTCGATGCGGTACTGGAAGCCCTTTTTCGGCGTCTTCTCGCCTTCGTGGATCAGCGCCTTCACCACGCCCGCGTCGTCGAACAGCATGGCCTTGAAGCGCTCGACATGGCCGTCCGCGCCGATGGTCTGGCCCTGTACGTTGTCGACCAGAGTGTCGGCATGGGCGGGGAAGGCGAGAGTGATCGCGAGCGCCGCGAGGCCCACCCCCAGCCCCTCCCGCAGGCGGGAGGGGAGCCTGTCGCGTGAGTACGTCCCCTCCCGCTTGCGGGAGGGGGCGGGGGTGGGCCGACCCGGCATCAGCCGTTGCCCCGGCGCGGCAGGCGGCGGATCAGCGCGCTCGTATCCTGACGGCCGCCGCCCAGCGCCTGCACATCGGCGTAGAACTGGTCGATCAGCGCGGTGGTGGGAACGCTCGCGCCCACGCTGCGGGCTTCCTCGATGGCGAGGCCCAAGTCCTTGCGCATCCAGTCGATCGCGAAGCCGAAGTCGAACTCGTCCTTGGCCATGGTGTGCCAGCGGTTGTCCATCTGCCACGATTGGGCGGCCCCGCCGGAGATCGCCTCGAACACCTTGTCGAGATCGAGGCGGGCAGCCTGCGCGAAGCGGATTGCTTCGGAAAGGCCGGCAATGGCACCCGCGATGCACATCTGGTTGGCCATCTTGGCGGTCTGCCCCGCGCCGGGCTTGCCGACATGGGTGACGCGCTTGGCATAGGCGGCGAGCACGGGCCGCGCCGCATCGACCGCTTTGGCGCTGCCGCCGCACATGATCGAAAGCGTACCCGCTTCCGCACCCGATTGCCCGCCGGTGACGGGCGCATCGACGCAGAGCAGTTCCTTGTCGCGGCCCTCGACCGCGATCTGGCGCGCAATCCGCGCCGAAACGGTGGTGTGATCGATGAACAAGGCGCCCCGGCGCAATGTCGAAAAAACGCCGGTGGGGCTCAGCACGACGTCGGACAGATCGTCGTCATTGCCGACGCAGGTGATGACGACGTCCGCGCCCTCGGCGGCTTCTGCCGGGCTTGTCGCGACGCGCGCGGCAAGGCCCGGGTGCGCAGCCTGCCATGCTTCTGCCCGCGCGGGCGTGCGGTTGTAGATGGTGAGCTGGTGGCCGGCGCTACCCAGATGGCGGGCCATGGCGCCGCCCATCACGCCGAGGCCGAGGAACGAGACGTTGAGGGGGGTGAAAGGTGTGTCTGTCATGGCTGCGGGTTCTAACCGCTTTGCCGCGCGCCGCCAGCCAGAATCGCGCGGGACCGGCGCAAACGGTGCTTGTGCTCACCTGCCCCTTGGCGCTAGTTGCGCCGCCATGCTGCACCGCACCAGAATTGCCGCGCTGGCCGCGCCCGCCTTCTGGCTCTGCCTGCTCATGGCGATCACTCTGGCGCTCATTCCGCACCCGCCTGCGGTCGGTACGATGACCGACAAGCAGCAGCACATGCTCGCGTTCGGCACGCTGGCGCTGCTTGGCGGACTGGCTTATCCGGCCTTTTCCAAGGTGCACCTTGCCGAACGGCTCTCATTCCTCGGCGCGATGGTTGAAGTGCTGCAGTCGATGCCCGCGCTCCACCGCGATTGCGACATCCGCGACTGGATCGCCGACACTTTCGCGATCTGTCTGGTGCTCTTGGTGATGCATCTGGTCTACCGCCCGCGCCGCAAACGACAGCATTGAACAGCGCGCTCCGACGAAGGTTCCCTTGAGGGCATGTTTCGACTAGGGGCCGTAGCCCATGAGCACCACCACAAAGTCGCCTGCCCCTGGCGCCCCGCTGCTGACCCTCGATGATGTTCGCGCCGCTGCCGCGCGCATTGCCGGTCAGATCGTGCGTACGCCCACGCTTCACAGCAAGACGCTGAGCGAAATTACCGGCGCCGAGATCTGGCTCAAGTTCGAGAACCTGCAGTTCACTGCGGCCTACAAGGAACGCGGCGCGCTGAACGCACTGCTCCAGCTTTCGGACGAGCAGCGCTCGAAGGGCGTTATTGCGGCTTCGGCGGGCAACCATGCGCAGGGGTTATCCTACCACGGCACCCGGCTCGGCATGCCGGTCACCATCGTGATGCCGCGCACCACGCCCACGGTGAAGATCATGCAGACCGAAAGCGTCGGCGGTACCGTCGTGCTGGAGGGTGAGACGTTCGACGAGGCCTATGCCCATGCGCGGCTGCTGGAAGCCGAGCGCGGCATGACCTTCGTCCACCCCTTCGACGATCCGCAGGTTGCGGCTGGGCAGGGCACCGTCGCGCTCGAGATGCTGGAAGACGTGCCCGAACTGGAGACGCTCGTCGTGCCGATCGGCGGCGGCGGGCTGTTCAGCGGGATGGGCACCGCCGCGCGCGGGATCAAGCCTTCGATCGGGCTGGTCGGTGTGCAGGCCACGCTGTTCCCCTCGATGTACGCCAAGCTCAAGGGGCTGGAACTGCCGTGCGGCGGCGACACCATCGCCGAGGGCATCGCGGTGAAGGAGCCCGGCACGTTCACCTCGGCCGTGCTCAAGAGGATCGCCGATGATATCGTGCTGGTCGGCGAACCGGCGCTGGAAACCGCAGTCGCCCTGCTGCTCCAGATCGAGAAGACCGTGGTCGAAGGCGCGGGCGCGGCAGGACTTGCCGCGGTGATGACGCACCGCAAGCGCTTTGCCGGTCGCAAGATCGGCCTCGTGCTGTGCGGTGGCAACATCGATACGCGCCTGCTCGCCAATGTGCTGCTGCGCGATCTGGCGCGTTCGGGCCGCCTCGCGCGGCTGAGGCTGACGCTGCAGGACCGGCCCGGCGCGTTGTTCAAGGTGGTGGAAGACTTCAACCGCCATCAGGTCAACATTCTCGAGGTCTGGCACAACCGCATCTTCACCTCGCTCCCCGCCAAGGGGCTTACCGCCGAGATCGAATGCGAAGCGCGCGACCGCGAGCAGATCGACCTGCTTGTCGCCGGACTGCGCGCGAAGGGCTACGATGTGCAGCAGGTTGAGCTGGGTTAAGCCTGTTTCATCATAAAGCCAGCCGCTTGCATCCCGTTTCGGGACGGCTGGCTAGGTGGCCGCGGCCGCAGATTCGATTCCTTGCCGATTAACTACCTTTGGTGGTTAATGGCTCTTTCACCAATCGTCCGGGTGAGGCATGTTGCCTCTGTCAGCACCGCCGGATCGGCCTGCGGCGCGACAGAGGATATTGCCCGGCTGTGACTGCGCCCGTCCGCTTTCCCCGCTTCTTCGTGACCAGCCCGATGCCGTGCCCCTATCTGCCGGGGAAAACGGAGCGCAAGGTGTTCACGGAGCTGAAGGGCCCCAATGCCGACGAGCTCAACGATGCGCTGGGCCGCATCGGCTTTCGCCGCAGCCAGACGGTGGCCTATCGCCCGAGCTGCATCGATTGCTCGGCCTGCATTTCGGTGCGCGTCGTTGCGGACGAGTTCGTGGCCTCGGCCACCCAGCGCAAGAACATGAAGCGCAACTCCGATCTCGTCGTTACCGCATGCAAGCCGTGGTCGACCCCGGAACAGTTCGAGTTGCTCCAGCGTTATCTGGCGGCGCGCCATCCCGGTGGCGGCATGGCTTCGATGGACGAGATGGACTTCGCCGACATGGTGGAGCACACGCCCGTCAGCACTTTCGTGATCGAGTACCGCGAACCGAGCGTGGACGGGAAGCCCGGCAAGCTTGTCGGCGCCTGCCTGACCGACCGTCAGGGCGACGGTCTTTCAATGATCTACAGCTTCTACGAACCCGATCATGCCGAGCGCCGGGGGCTTGGCAATTTCATCATTCTGGACCACATCCTTCATGCCGCCCGGATCGGTCTGCCCTATGTCTATCTTGGGTATTGGGTCGAAGGATCGGCGCGGATGCAGTACAAGGTGCGGTACCGGCCCCTCGAACGGCTCGGCCGCGAAGGATGGGAACGCTTTGACCCCGATGAGCAGGCCCGCGCGATCGACCGCGCTGCGACCGCAAGGGGTGCAGACCGGCGAATCGCGGATGATACCGGGAAGGACGGGCTCATGGACGGGCTCTCCGCTGCGCAGGCACCGTACCGTCACATCTGAGGCGCTGCTGGCCCTTCTGCCGGCCGCCCTCCTCGCCATCCTGCCGCATTTGGCGCACGCCCAGTCGCGCGATGCGGATCAGGCGCTCGAGGATCTCATTCCGGATTCGGCGCTCGACGATCCCACGGCCTGGGTGAACCAGGCCGATGCCGCCAAGGCGCCGGTTCCCGATCCGGATACGCTGCTGTCGCCCGATGCCATCGCCCCGCTGACCGGCATTCCGGCGATCACGCTGGCATGGCCGGATGCGGCGGATCTGCCGCAGATCACGCCGCTCACGCCCGATCCCGATATCGGCGCAGCCGAAGAGCAGGCCAAGGCCGCCGGGCAGGCGCTCGCCAGCGATGCCGATCCGGGCAGCGGACGCGGCATCGGCCAGATCCCCGGGGCGAGCCTGGTGCCCGTAACCCCGCAGCTGGTGCTGGCGTTTCCGCCTGAGATCGAGGCGCTGCCCGAGCGCGAGGCGGTTGCCGTGCGCTTCGGCGCGCTGGCCGCGCTGCGCAAGTTCGGCAACGAGGAAGACAACCTTGCGCAGCTGACCCGGCGCGCGCGGCAGGATACCGATCTGCTCCAGCAGGTTCTCAGGGTCTATGGCTACTACGATGCCGAGATCTCCCAGAGCACGACCGGCTATGCCGCACCGGCGGAAGGCAGCGGGCCGGGGCCGGCGATCGATCTCAAGAAAGTCGGCGTCCGCTTCGATGTGCGGCCCGGGCCGCGCTACACCCTCTCCCGCATCAGCCTCGGCGATATCGGCACGGCGCGCGATGCGCCAGCGCTGACCCGCGCTTTTGCGCTCTCACCCGGCGATCCTGTCAACGGCGACAGGATCGTCGCCGAGCGCGACCATCTGATCACGGCGCTGGGTGAGGGCGGCCATGCCTTTGCCAAGGTCGGCGAGCCGGATCTTTCTATCGACCATGCCCTCGCAACCGGCGAGCTTTCGGTGCCGGTGACGAGCGGCGGGCAATACGTGATGGGGCAGATCCACAGTTCGCTGCCCGATTACCTCTCCTCGCGGCACATCGCGCGCATCGCCCGTTTCCACCCCGGCGATCCCTATCGCCGCTCGCGCGTCGATGATCTCAGGCAGGCGATCCTTGCAACGAGCCTTGTCTCGGCGGTGACGGTGACCCCGCGCGAAGTCACCCCGGCGACGGACACGCAGCCCGGCGTCGCCGATGTCGATATCACGTTGGCCAAGGCACCCCAGCGCACGATTGCCGGGCTTATCGGTTATTCGAGCGGCGAGGGCGTGCGGGTCGAGGCGAGCTGGGAGAACCGCAACTTTTTCCCGCCGGAAGGCCTCGTGCGCTTCCGCGGCGTTGTCGGCACGCGCGAGCAGCTGGCGGGGGCGACCTACCGCCGCAACAACTTCTTCGGGCGTGATCAGGTGCTGACCGGCGATCTCTATGCCCAGACCCGGCGGACGGACGCATATCAGGCACGCACGCTGTCGTTCTCGACCACGTTCGAGAAGCAGACCACGCTGATCTTCCAGAAGGCGTGGGTCTGGTCGGCTGGTTTCGAACTGCTGGCCACCAGCGAATTGCCGTCCACAGTCGGTTCCACCCGCACGACCTATTTCATCGGGGCACTTCCTCTGCGCGGTGCCTATGATGGCAGCAACGATCTGCTTGATCCCAAGCGCGGCGTGCGCGTCTCGCTGCGGCTCAGCCCGGAAATCTCGGTGCAGAACGGGATGCGGTCGAGCTATGTGCGCGCGCAGTTCGATGCGAGCGCCTACCAGCCGATCTCCGGCAGCGTGGTGCTTGCAGAGCGCGTGCGTCTGGGCACGATCCCGGGCACGAGCGTGACCAGCATCGCGCCTTCACGGCGGTTCTATGCAGGCGGCGGCGCATCGGTGCGCGGCTTTGCCTTCCAGGGCGTCGGCCCGCGCGATGCGCTTGGCAATCCCAGCGGCGGGCGCAGTCTTTCGGAGTTCTCGCTCGAAGCCCGCGTCAAGACCGGGCTGATGGGCGGCGCGGTGAGCGTGGTGCCGTTCGTCGACGCGGGCACCGTGGGGACGACCGCTTCGCCCACCGTCAACGGCCTCAAGGTCGGCGTGGGCCTTGGCCTGCGCTATCAGACCAGCTTCGGCCCGATCCGCATCGACCTCGGTACGCCGATCAACCCCAACAAGGGTGACAGCCGGATCGGCGTCTATGTCTCGCTGGGGCAGGCGTTCTGATGGCGGATGCAGTGTCTTCCGATGTGCCGCCGCCGCGCAAGGGCATCCTGCGCCGGATGCTCGGCTGGGGGCGCGGCCTGTTCCTTGCGGCCCTGCTCCTCGTTCTGGCGCTTGGCGGTTCGGTTGTGGTGCTCGATTCCTCGCTCGGGCACCGCTTCGTGGTGGACCGCATTGCCGCGATCGACGCAGCCTCCGGCCTCAAGATCCGCATTGGCCGGATCGACGGCAGCCTGTTCGGTACCATGAGCCTCCATGAAGTGGTGCTGAGCGATCCTGGCGGGCGCTTCATGGTCGTGCCCGAAGCCTCGCTGAAATGGCGGCCACTGGCGTGGTTCGGGCTCGATCCGCGCTCGGGTCTGTTCAAGGGTCTCGATATCCGCTGGCTCGTGCTGAAACGCGGAACCTTGCTGCGCGCGCCCAGCCTGCGGTCCGGCGATCCCAACCAGCCGATCCTGCCCGATTTCGATATCCGGATCGGCAAGCTGGCGGCGGAAAACCTTGCCATCGATCGCGGCGTGATGGGCGAGCGCCGGCGCATCGATTTTGCCGCGCGCACCGATATCCGGCGCGGGCGGGCACTCGTCAGCCTCGGTGGCCGGCTCGGCGGACGCGACCGGCTGCGCCTGAGGCTGGACAGCGAGCCTGACCGCAACAGGTTCGCGCTCGATTTCATCTACAACGCGCCGAAGGACGGGCTGCTGGCGGCGCTGACCGGTGTGAAGCGCAACATTTCCGCCCGCGCCGGCGGTAAGGGCACATTCCAGGAGTGGCACGGCTGGAGCGCCGCAACCGACGGCGGACGCAAGCTCGCGGCGTTTGAACTGGAGAACCGCGCCGGGCGCTACAGGCTGGCGGGGCAGGTGTTCCCGGGTGACCTGCTGGGCACGGCCGCGCGCCGCGCGAGCGGCGACAAGGTCTCGCTAGTGGCCAATGGCACGGCCAGCGGCGGCGTGCTGCGGGGCAAGCTCTTCGCCGGTGCCGCGGCGCTCCGGGCGACGGCGGCGGGCGGGCTTGATCTGGTGAACAACCGTGCCGAAGCGGTGAAGCTCCACGCGGTGCTCGCGCGGCCGGACCTGCTGCTGGCGGGCACGGGCACCGAGCTTCAGGGCGCGCAGCTTGATGCCACCGTCGATGGCCGGTTCACCGCGCTCGCGATCATCCACGATCTGCGCGCCGCGCGGCTGCGCAGCGGCCCGGTGCTTGCCGAGGGGATGCGGACCGCCGGCACGGCGTACTGGGACGGCAAACGCCTGCGCCTGCCGCTCGCGCTCGCGGTGCAGCGGTTGAGGACCGGCCAGGCCATGATCGATCCGCGACTGCCCGGCGCGCGGCTGACGGGCGATCTCGTGCTCGCGGGCGGCAAGCTCACGTCCGACCGGCTGGACCTGACGCTCAAGGGGGCCTCGGCGCAGCTGGTGCTCGATGGCGATCTTGCGCGCAGCCGCTTTGCGCTATCGGGCCCGGTCACGGCGCGGGGCATCGTCCTGCCGGACGTGGGGCTGGCCGATGGCGAGGCGCGGATACAGTTTGCCGTCGGCGGCGGACAGAGCTGGGTGCTGGCCGTTGATGGCGCCGCAGGTCTGGCGCGGATCGACAATGCCACGCTTGCCAATCTGACGGGCGGCAAGGTTCGGCTGCGCGCCGCGCTTACTGCGGGCGGTGCGCAGCCGTTCGTCGTGCAGCACGCCAACCTCACCTCCACCAAGCTGAGCTTCGCGTTGCACGGCGAGGCTCTGCGCGGCGGTGAAGCGACGCTTTCCGGTTCGGGGCGGCATATCGACTATGGCAGCTTCACCTTCGATGCCGCGCTGACGCAGGACGGCCCCGCCGCCACGCTTGTGCTTGCCAATCCGCTGCCCGCCGCAAGCCTCAAGGACGTGCGCCTGGCGCTGAGCCCCGCAGGCGAAGGCTTCCGCATCGAGGCCAAGGGCGATTCGCGCCTCGGTCCGTTCAGCGGTCTCGTCATGCTCACCGCGCCAAAGGATGGTCCCGCGCGGCTCGGCATCGAGCGCTTCACCGTCTACCAGACCGAGATCACCGGCAGCGTGACCATCGCCAAGGAGGGGGCTGCGGGCAGCCTGGCGCTCGCGGGCGGCGGGGTGAAGGGCACGATCGACTTTGCTCCCGATGGTGCCGGGCAAGCGCTCAAGGCCGCAA
The DNA here is from genome assembly GCA_947454135.1 of Sphingomonadaceae bacterium. GTDB lineage: Bacteria > Pseudomonadota > Alphaproteobacteria > Sphingomonadales > Sphingomonadaceae > Novosphingobium. Next base: position 8,371 of record CANGJI010000071.1, on the reverse strand, counting down.
TCACGGCGCACGGTGCGCGCTTTGGCGGCGACAATCCGATTGCGGTCGGCAATGCCGAAATCACCGCCGATGGCCGGATGGAGGGCGGGGACACCACGATCCAGGCTTCGCTCAAGGCGGAAGGGATCAGCGCCGGCAAGCTCTTCATTGGCCGCCTTGCGGCAGATGCGGCAATCGTCAACGGATCGGGCAGTGTCACCGCCTCGCTTGCCGGGCGGCGCGGGACGAGCTTTGCCCTGCAGGGCACGGCGGCGTTCTCGCCCGACAGGATCGTCGCCTTCGTCGCAGGCGACTACGCTGGCCGCGCCATTTCAATGCCGCGCCGCGCGGTGCTGGCGCGTGAGCCGGATGAAGCTGGCGGCGGGAATGCGGCAGGCTGGCGGCTCGAACCGACGCAGATCGATTTCGGTCGTGGCAGCATGATCGCCAGCGGTCATGTGCTGGGCGGGGCGACCAAGCTCAAGCTCCTGCTCTCGCGCATGCCGCTGTCGGTGCTCGACATCGTTCTCCCCGATCTCGGTCTCGGCGGGCTAGCGTCTGGGGTGATCGACTATGAGAACGACCACTTGGGCGCGCCTGCTGGCCATGCTGCCGTCGAGGTGAAAGGCCTGACGCGCTCCGGACTTGTCCTGACCTCAAGGCCGCTTGATATTGCCCTCGTGGCCGCGCTCGACCCTGCCGCGCTGCAGGTCCGCGCCATAGCGCGCGAGGGAGCCGCGATGCGCGGGCGCGTGCAGGCGCTCGTGTCCGATCTGCCGCGAGGGGGCACCATGCTGGAGCGCCTGCGCGGCGGCAGCCTCAAGGCAGAGCTGCGCTACAGCGGGCCGGCTGAAGCGCTGTGGCGGCTTGCTGCCATCGAAGTGATCGACCTCACCGGCCCGCTCGGTGCCGCAGCAACCGTGAGCGGTTCGCTCGACCATCCGGTGATTACCGGTGCCGTCGCCACGCGCGCACTGCGGGTACAGTCGAACCTCACCGGTTCCGATGTGCGCGACGTCGAGGCGCTCGGCAGCTTTGCCGACGCGCGTCTCAGCCTTGCGCACTTCAGCGGTACCACCGCAGGCGGCGGCACGGTGAGCGGCAGCGGCGTGGTCGACCTCTCCAACGCGGTGGCGCGCGGTGTCGGCCTCGATCTCAGGCTCGCGGCGAACAATGCCCAACTGATCAACCGCGACGACATGGGCGCAACCGTCACCGGCCCGCTGCGTCTCGTGTCCGACGGCATCGGCGGCACCATTGCCGGGCGCGTGCACATCGACCGTGCGCGCTGGAGGCTGGGGCGCGCCAACGTGATCGAGCAGCTGCCAACGATCCGGACGCACGAGAGCAATCTGCGCGCGGATATCGCGCCGCCGCGCGCGGCCTATACGCCGTGGAAGTACCTGATCGACGCGGCCGGTGCAGACCGCATCGACGTGCGCGGGCTCGGCCTTGAAAGCGAATGGGGCGCTGATGTGCGGCTGCGCGGCGATACCGCCAATCCGCAGATCTTCGGCACCGCCGATCTTGTGCGCGGCGGCTACGAGTTCGCCGGACGCCGCTTCGATCTGACGCGCGGTCGCATCCGCTTCGTGGGCGAGGTGCCGGTCGATCCCCGGCTCGACATCGTGGCCGAGGGCGATGCCAACGGGGTGAGTGCCAAGATCGCCATCAGCGGCTCGGCGATCAAGCCGCAGATCACCTTCAGCTCGGTTCCAGCGCTGCCCGAGGAAGAACTGCTCAGCCGCATGCTGTTCGGCAGCTCGATCACGCAGATTTCCGCGCCCGAGGCTGTGCAGCTTGCGTCCGCACTGGCAGCTTTCCGAAGCGGCGGCGGGCTCGATCCGATCAACAAGGTCCGCAATGCCATCGGGCTCGACCGGCTGCGCATCATCAGCGCCGATGCTTCCATCGGCCGCAGCACTTCGATTGCGGTGGGCAAGTACCTCGGGCGGCGAGTCTTCGTCGAACTCATCACCGATGGGCGCGGTTACAGCGCAACCTCGGCCGAGTTCCGCATGACCCGGTGGCTGGTGCTGCTCGGCACCGTTTCGACAATCGGCGACGAGAGCCTCAACCTCAAGGCATCGAAGGACTACTAGGCAAACAAAAACCCCGCGCTGCCGGGGCAGCGCGGGGTCTTGTTGCAGCCAGTCAGCTCGCGCTTACGCGCCGGCGATGGTCTTCAGTTCCATGAAGTCCTTGAGGCCATAGACGCCGCCTTCGCGGCCATTGCCGGACTGCTTGTAGCCGCCGAAGGCACCGCCCTTGACGCCGCCCCACTGGTTGACCGCGACGAGACCGGCGCGCAGGCGGCCGACAATGCCCTTGGCCGTCTCGACATCGCCGGTGACGACCGCCGAAAGCCCGTAGGCCGTGCGGTTGGCGAGCTCGATGCCGTCTTCGATGCCATCATAGGTGGTGATCGTGGCGACGGGCCCGAAGGTTTCCTCGCGGAAGATCGTCATGTCAGGCGTGACATCCGAGAACACGGTCGGACGGATGTAGTAGCCGCGGTTGACGTTGTCCGGCAGGCCCGGGCCGCCTTCGAGCAGCGAGGCACCTTCGGCGATCGAGGTGTCGATCAGCGACTGGATCTTGCTCCACTGCGCCTTGTTGACGACGGGGCCGATATGCGCGCCGTCCTCGGCCGGGTTACCGACCTTCACCGCCGCGAAGTAGTTCTTCACGAACGTCTCGGCCTCTTCCTTGCGCGACTTGGGCACGAGCAGGCGGGTCGGCGCGATGCAGCTCTGGCCGGTGTTGGCGACCACGCCCTGCAGCGTCGCGGGAAGCGTCGCGGCAAAGTCGGCATCTTCGAGCACGAGGTTGGGCGACTTGCCGCCGAGTTCCTGATGCACGCGCTTCACCGTGTCAGCCGCGTTCTTGGCGATCTGGATGCCGGCGCGGGTCGAGCCGGTGAAGCTCACCATGTCGACATCGGGGTGAACCGTCAGCGCAACGCCGACGCCCGGGCCGTCACCCTGCACGAGGTTGAACACGCCTGCCGGCACGCCGGCCGCGTGCATGACTTCAGCCATGATCACCGCGTTGGAGGGGCACTCTTCCGAAGGCTTGAGCACGACCGTGTTGCCAGCCGCGATGCACGGCGCGATCTTGGCGCAGATCTGGTTGAGCGGCCAGTTCCACGGCGTGATCGCGGCAACCACGCCGATGGGTTCGTGCACGAAGCGGGCGTTGGCGCCGGGGACCGGAGATTCCCATTCAAAGCCTTCAAGCGCCTCAAGCGTGCCGACGATGTAGCCGATGCCCGCCCCGACCTGCGCGGTGCCGGCGAAGCCGATCGGTGCGCCCATTTCCTCGCTGATCACGGCTGCGAAATCGGGAATGCGCTTCTTGTATTCGGCAAGGATGCGCTCAAGCAGCGCCTTGCGCTCTTCCACCGGTGTGGCGGCAAAGGCGGGGAAAGCGGCCTTGGCGGCGGCGACGGCCTTGTCGACATCGGCCTGGCTGCCCAGCGTGATGACCGCGCAGGCCTCTTCGGTGGCCGGGTTGATCACTTCGTGGCGCTTGCCGCCTTCGCTATCGACCCAGGCGCCGTTGATGTAGTGCTGGAGATGCTCGCGCATCGGTATTCTCCCGAGGTTATGATGTGCCAAACAGGTTGGGGCGGTGCGGACGATGGCAAGTCCGGTCTGCAATTGCAACGCATTTGGCGCTAACTCGAGGCCGGTTGCCGGGTTTGGCCGGATCGGGCAGGCTAACCGCTCCAAACGGCAGGATCTGCGCCGAATTCGAAACTGCGGGCCTTGCATTGCGTAAACGGCGCTAACCGTTTGTTTCCATCCGTTGCTTAAGTCCGGTCCAATGGGCTGGGATACCATCAGCAGCGGAACCGCTGGGCGTCCGTCGGTGCGCAATCTGCGCACGGGCTGGATCGCGCTTGCGACGTTCCTCGCGCTGATCGGTCTTTCCACACTGTTGGTCGCCGTTTTCGCGCGTTCGACGCGCATTGCCGACGAACTGGCGCGCGAGGACGAACGCGTGCTGGTCGCCCGCTATCTCGATCAACTCGGCAGTTCGATCGTCGCCGCGCAGAAAGTGCAGCTGACCTGGGACGATGCCATGCGCAATGCCGTGCTGGCCGACAATGAGGCCTGGTCCAACCACTTCCTCGGCGATTTCGTGTGGAACAACCTCGAGACCGATGCGATGTTTCTGGTCCGCCCCGATGGCTCGCTGGTCCACGGCTGGGCGCAGGGCCGGCCCACCAGTGATGTCGGCTATCAGGAAGTGCGCTGGCATGTCGAGGATCTGATCAAGCGGGCCAGAAACAACGTCCCGCTCGGCGGGCGTATCGCCGGGATGAAGAAGCTGGCGGATATCGAGTGGCCGGTCGCCGCATCGGGCCAGCCGCTCAACCGGTGGGCGGCAACCCCGGTTCTGCGCCACGGCCGGCCGGCCTTCCTGTCGGTCGTCGCGATCGTGCCGGACAACGATTACAGCCTGCTCCGGCGCGAGCCCAACTACGTTGCCACGCTGCGCTATCTGGATGGTTCGATCCTCACCAAGATGGGCAGTGACCTCGTGCTGCGCGACATCAGCTTCGTGCCGGACGATGCGCGGATCGGCAGTGCCAATGCCGTGCCGCTCAGCACCGCTTTCGGCGATCACATCGGCTGGGTGACGTGGACCGCGAAGGTGCCGGGCCCCAAGATCGTTCAGCGCACTGCGCCGGTGCTCGCCATCTTCATCCTGTTCTTCCTCGGCGTTGTCGCGGGCGGCGCGGTGATCGTGCGGCGCATGCGGATGACCGCCAACGAGCTCAAGGCGAGCGAAGCGCAGGCTCAGCATAACGCGCTGCACGATGCGATGACCGGCCTGCCCAACCGCGTCTACTACATGCAGCGCCTGCGTACCCTGCTCGCCGAGTTCATCGAAGACGATGCACTGGGCAATCTCTTCGTCGCCTATATCGACATCGACGGCTTCAAGCTGGTGAACGATACGATGGGCCATCACGTGGGCGATGAACTGGTGCGTCAGGTCGCCCACCGCCTGCGCGAAGTGCTGCCCCGCGATGCTTTCATCGCACGCTTTGGCGGCGATGAATTCGTGGTGCTCCATGCCAGCAACGATGGCGCGCGCGCGGCTGACCGGCTTGGCAGCAAGATCATCACGCTGATGCGCAGGCCCTTCCTGATTTCCGGCAATACGCTCGAAGTTTCGGTAAGCTGCGGGATCAGCTGGGGGCCTGAACAGAGCGAGGATCCCGGCGAACTGCTCCGCCGCGCCGATATCGCGCTCTACCGCGCCAAGCAGCGCGGACGCGGACGCTATCGCCGTTTCACGCCTGACATGGACGCCAGCGTGAAACTGCGCCGCGAGATGGAAATGGAGCTGCGCCTCGCCATCACGCGCGGCGAGCTTTCGATTGCCTACCAGCCTGTGGTCGAGACTGGCACCGGCACGATCAACGGGTTCGAGGCGCTCCTGCGGTGGAACCACCCCGAGCGCGGCGAGATCCGACCCGACCTGTTCGTGCCGATTGCGGAGCAGGGCGGGTTGATGATCCCGCTTGGTACATGGGTGCTGCGCCATGTCTTCACCGAATGCCGCACCTGGCCGGATTGCGATATCTCGGTCAATCTCTCGCCGCTCCAGATCATGGCGGGCGATTTCCTGCCGATGCTGGCTGGCCTCCTCGAAGAAACCGGCATGGACCCGCAGCGGCTGGTGTTCGAAGTGACCGAAGGCGTGATGCTCGATCGCAGTGCGCACGTCGTCAGCGTTCTGCACGAGCTGAACCGCATGGGCATCCGCGTCGCGCTCGACGATTTCGGCATCGGCTATTCCTCGCTGTCGTACCTGCGCTCGTTCCAGTTCGACCGGATCAAGATCGACCGCTCGTTCGTCTCGAACATCGAGCGCGACCGCGATGCGCACTCGATCCTTTGCGCGATCACCACGCTGGGCAAGACGCTGCGGATGAAGGTCGTCGCGGAAGGCGTAGAGACCGAAGTGCAGCGCCTGCTGGTGCAGGCCGCCGGTTGCGAACTGGTGCAGGGCTACCTGTTCTGGGCGGCCATGCCGGCGCAGGAGGCGCGGATGCTGCTCGACGAGCGGGACGGTGAAGCAGCGCTGCTGCGGGCGTCCTAGGGCTTTTCCGGCAGGATCGTCATGTCGGAGGCCTGCCATGCGGGCGCGACGCTGACCGTGAATTCCAGCCGACTATCGGCATCGATGCGGTGCGGCACACCCGGCGGCAGCAGCACGACCGCGCCTTGCGCCACTTGCTGCTCCTTGCCGCCGATGGTGACGCGGCCCTTGCCGGCGCTGACGACCATCACTTCACTGCCCTCGCGCGTCACCGTCATCGGGATGGCCGCCCCCTTCTGCAGGGTGAAGCGTGCGACGCTGATCGCTTCGGAGTGCTGCGGGGACGTCCGGCCGACCAGTTCCTCGACCGCGACCGGAGGCACGAGCCGGGGCTTCGGCGCAGTGCTCGCGGCGGGGCGGCTGGCGGATTCGTCGCGGGTCAGTTCGGTGATCTGTGCCGCGAAATTGGGGTAGAGCCTGACCAGCTCATCACGGTAGCCGGGTTCGTAGTCGCTGTATTCAAAGCCCGGCGAAAGCGTGTTGGCGCCGAAGCTGTAGGCGGTTTTGGGATCGCCGATCGGACGCGCGCCCATCCACGTGCCGCGCGGCACCATGATCTGCGGCTCCTCGCCCTTCAGCACGTCGCCGCCCCAGATCTTCACCTCGCCCCGGCCATCGGGATAGAGCAGCAGGATCTGCGCCGGGCTGCCGCCGTAGAAGTGCCAGAGCTCGTCGGTGGCGAGCCGGTGCATTGCGGAAAAGTCGCTACGGGTGAACACTGCGTAGATCGCAGTATAGGCCCAGCGTTTGCCGGGATAGCGCTCGGCTAGCGCGCCTTCGATCACGTCGTCGCTCTTGAACGTCTGCAGGAACCACGGCCCTTCGTGGGGAATGTTCTGCATGTGGTAATGATCGATGATCGCACGAGCGGCGGCGGGCATCGGAGCGTCGGCGGCAGACTGCGCGGACGCGGGGAAAGCGCACAGCAAGGCGGCTGCGGCAAGAAACGGTCTGATCATGGAACCGCGTGTTGGCAAATCGGCAGGCGCTTGCCTACCCGAAAAGCTCTCAGCCAGCGGTAGCAGCCGTCTCGACGCTCGCGGTGACGGTACGCGGATAGATGAAGCCCTTGGCCGTGCTCGGGCGCAGGCCCAGCGAGCGGGTCGGCGCGTACCACACGCGCACTTCGCTCCAGTCACCGGCGGCGGAAACGTCAACCGCCATCACGCCGCGCTCGACCATGCCGGGGCGCGACCAGTTGGCGTGATCGATCAGGATGTGGCGGCTATCGACGACCTTGTGGACGACGGCGACGTGGCCATAGGGCATCGAACGGGTGCCAGCGAAGGCGAGGACGGCGCCAACCTTGGGCGTCTGCCCGCGATCATAGCGGCCTTCTGCATGGCCCCACCAATCGCGCGCGTTACCGCTGAGCTGCACGTCCGAAACCTGGCGCGCAAAGGTCACGCACTGGAGCCGCGCGTTGGCCGCCGAAGGCAGCGCAAAAAGCGACAGGAGAGCGATAAGAGCTGCGACCACGTTCTTGTGCATGTGCAGCATCTCTAAGGATTGCTGCCGATTCGAGGAGTCCGCGCCCCTTCCGTTCATCGGGCGGCAATCTCGACTCGTCCCGAGTCCGGCAGAGGCTGTGGAAAACATCACAGCGGGCGGCGGACACGTTAGCAGTGCTTGTTTGACGCCGTTGGTACAGAGCGAAGCAGCTCTCGCCCCAACTCTTCGTCATTCCCGCGCAGGCGGAAATGACGATTTGAGGTCGTGCGCCGGAGGCGTCTTCCTTCCCCGCGCCCCCAAACGAAAAAGGCGCCCGGTTTCCCGGACGCCTTTTTCTGACCAAGCGCTGACAGATCAGGCGCTGTAGTACATGTCGAACTCGACGGCCGACGGCGTGGTTTCCCAGCGCATCACTTCCGGCCACTTCAGTTCGATATAGGCTTCGATCTGGTCCTTGGTGAACACGCCGCCCTGGAGCAGGAAGTCGTGGTCAGCGGCCAGCGAGTCCAGCGCTTCACGCAACGAACCGCAGACGGTCGGCACTTCGGCGAGTTCGGCCGGCGGCAGATCGTAGAGGTTCTTGTCCATGGCTTCGCCCGGGTGGATCTTGTTCTTGATCCCGTCGAGGCCAGCCATGAGCAGCGCGGCGTAGCACAGGTAGGGGTTGGCCATCGCGTCGGGGAAGCGGAACTCCACGCGCTTTGCCTTGGCGCCCGAACCGTAGGGGATGCGGCACGAGGCCGAACGGTTGCGCGCCGAGTAGGCGAGCAGCACGGGGGCTTCGAAGCCCGGCACCAGGCGCTTGTAGCTGTTGGTGGTC
>CANGJI010000070.1 GCA_947454135.1 Sphingomonadaceae bacterium | reverse complement strand
GGCCATCTCAGGCCTCCCCGCAGGTGAAGGAGCAGGCACCAATCCCGGCGATACGCGTCTCGACGCGGACGCCGGGCCGCAGCGCAGCCATCGGGCCGAGCGCACCGGCCAGCAGCACGTCCCCTGCCCGCAGCGGCTCACCCCGCGCGGCGAGGGTCTGCGCGAGCCAGGCCGCGGCGTTGAGCGGATTGCCAAGCGCTGCCGCGCCCACGCCGGTCGAGACAACCTCCCCGTCGAAAGTCATTTCCATCGCGGCGCCTTCAAGGTCGAGCCCCGCGAGCGGCAAGCCCTCCCCTGCCAGCACGAAGAATGCGGACGAGCCGTTGTCGGCCACGGTATCGGCGAAGGTGATCTTCCAGTCGGCAATGCGGCTGTCGACGATCTCGATCGCGGCGTGAACCGTGGCGACGGCGGCAGCCACTTGATCGGCCGTCGTATCCGGCGACGGCAGGTCCGCGCCGAGCACGAAGGCGATTTCGGCCTCAGCCTTGGGCTGGATGCACTTCGCCGGATCGAGCGTGCCGCCATCAGCCACACGCATGTCGTCAAACAGCACGCCGAAATCGGGCTGGTCAACGCCAAGCTGGACCTGCACCGCCTTGGCCGTCAGCCCCGCCTTGCGGCCCACGATCCGCCGCCCCTGAGCCTCCCAGAACCGCGTGTTGATCTCCTGAACCGCATAGGCGCCCGCCGCATCGGTCGGCTCCAGCCCGTCACGCAAGGGGGGCACGGTTCCGCCCGTGTAGGCATCGCGCAGGCGGCGGGCGAGATCATCGTGGCTGGTCGTCATTCTAGCTCTCCTCAAGGCTTCGAGAATTACCGCCAGTTCAGGGCTTGCGCCACTGGTGCGGTGGCCTAAAATCTCGCATCATGAGAACCGGAACGCCGCTACTGAGCTCTTTGTCTCGGACCCTCGCCATGCTTGAGGCGATCATCGCCGAAGGCGCTGGCCGCAGCGTCGCGGCCATCGCGCGCGATCTGGATGTGCCGGTTGCCACCGCGCATCGCCAGGTGGCGTCGCTTGTCGCGGAGGGTTATCTCGCGCGGCAGGCCCGCGGGTTCCATGTCGCCGGACCGCGCCTGCTGCGTCTGCTCGGCCAGCTCGATGAAAAGCAGGTCATCGTGAACTGCGCCGCGCCTGTGCTCCACCGCCTCGCCGGGCAGCTCGGCTGCGTGGTCCAGCTCGGCACGCTGGAAGGCGATATGGTGACCTACCGGATCAAGACCGGTGAAGGCGCGGGTGATCTGTTCACCCGTGTCGGCATGCAGCTTGAGGCCTACTGTTCCGGCATCGGCAAAGTGCTGCTAGCCTGGCTGCCTGCCGGGGAGCGCGAGGCCTATCTCGCGACCGGCCCGTTCCCGCCACTCACCGCCCGCACGATCACCGAACCGGACGCGCTGCGCCGCGAGCTCGCGCAAGTGCGCGAACAGGGATACGCGATGGACGATGGCGAGATCGCGGAAGGCTTGCAGTGCATTGCTGTACCGATCCGTAGCAGCGACGGACGCGTCCTTGCCGCCTTGTCCGCATCACGCGGGCGCGCGCAGGTTGCGGCGAACCCTCCCGAGGCGACCCTCGCGGATATCCGCTCTGCTGCGGCGGAAGTGGAAGCTGTGCTGTCGGGCGTGCTGCCTGCCTGACGCTGCCGCGCTGATGCGGTTGGCGTTCCACCTGCTGGCCACCTGCTGGCCGCCCTACGCCGCTTGCGGATTTACGAAAGCGGCCGGGACGTGCAGAAGCTGTGCTTTGCCGCCACGTCCAAGGCGGCGCCGGAGTCACATGATGCCAGCCTACCAACGTGAGGTTCTTGTCCGTTTCGCGCACTGCGATCCTGCCGGGATCGTCTTCTACGCCCGCTATTTCGAGATGATCAACGGCGTGGTCGAGGATTGGTTCGAGGATGCGCTGGAGGCAAGCTTCTCGGGCCTGCTGTTCCACCGCAACCTCGCGACGCCGACCGTCCACTTCAATGTCGATTTCACCGGTCGCTCGATGATGGGAGACCGGCTGACCTTCGAAACCTCGGTCACCCGCTTCGGCACGAGTTCGTTCGACTTGTGCCACCAGGTGTCCTGCCGCGGCGAGCTGCGCATGCGCGCGCACCAGACCCTGCTCTTCACAGACTCCAACGCCAAGGGATCGCAACCCATTCCGGCTGACCTGAAACGCCGGATGGAACGCTACTACATGCCGGAAAACGCGCCCGCCGCGGCGGCGGCAGGCGCATAGGGAACTGCCTCAGCCCGGCTGGCGAATGCCGCGGGCTTCGAGGATCGGCAGCACGTTGTCGCGGAAATACGGGAATTCCTTGCCATAATCCACGAATGAGAGCGTTGTTCCGCCAAGGCCAAGCTCGTGCAACTGGCACAGCCCGTCGGCAACCTGTTCGGGCGTGCCGATAAGCGGAATGCCGCCGTGGCCCATCGCGAACCGGTCACGGATCAGCGCCAGCAGATCGTGCGGGAAGCTCTGCGCATGTGCGAACTGCAGTCGGACGAGGTTGTCGACAGCCTCCCAGTCAGCGTTGTCCTGCGCGAAGTGCTGGAGGTAATCCTTTGCCTCCTGCTCGGTCGGGCGGCAGACGACGTGGCTGAAGGTCAGCACGTCGACATCACGGCCCTGCGCGGCAGCCTGCGATTTCAGCTCGGCGATCTCCTCGCGCGAACGCTCGAAATCGATCACCGAGGTGAACAGGAAATCAGCGTTGCGGGTCGCGAACTCGCGGCCGAGGCCGGAGCCGGCAGCGTTGAGGATCGGCGGCCGTCCGGCCACCGGCTTGGGTTCTGACTCGATACCCTTCAGCTTGAAGTGCTCGGTGGTGATGTCGAAGGCGCCGGGCTTGGCCCACAGCTCCTGAATGATGTCGAACCACTCCTGCGCATAGGCGTAGCGCGTCTCGTGGTCATCGGGCAGCGTGAGGCCGAGCGCCTCGTATTCGGGCTTGTTCCAGCCCGCGACGATATTGAGGCCGGCGCGGCCCTGCCCGATGGCGTCGATCGTGGCGATCTGCTTGGCGACGACAACCGGGTGGTTGCAGGCGGTGTGGATCGTGGCGATGACCGAGATGCGCTTGGTCGAGGCAAGCAGACCAGCCGCCCAGGTCATCGTTTCCAGCACGTGGCCGTGGAAGTTGGTCTCGCCGCCATAGCCGATCCAGCGCGCGATCGGCAGCATGAAGTCGATCCCGGCATCATCGAGCATGCGCGAAAGCGCAAGGTTGCTGTCCCAGCTGGCATCCCAGCGCTCGGGAATCTTGGTGACAGACATGCCGCTGGAGCAATTTGTCGAGAAGGTGCCGAGCTTGAAGTGATTGGCCCTGCGCATCCGGTTTTCGACTGCTGGCATTTGTCCCTCCTTCCATGAGCCCCGCACCGATCGCACGCAGGCCGATAAATTATTTCAAGGTTAAACTATATCTGCAGGCCGCCCCGAGCGCTGTCAAGCACAATGACGACACTCGATGGGATTTCAATTGATTTTCGATCTACTCTCTGCCAGCACATGCGAGAGGGCGGCGGCGATGACCGCAAGACCCATGGGGAGTTTTCTGCGTGAGCATCCATATCGACCTGCTTGGTACCGAGACCCGCTTCATCGACACGGGCAAGTATGTGACGCGCTGCATCTCCGGGCGCGGTGTTCAGGACGGCGAGCACGTCTTCCTCCTCCACGGCGGCGGCGGGCATGCCGAGACCTACTCGCGCAACATGACGCGCCTTGCCAAAGTATGCCAGCCGCACGCCATCGACTTCATCTGGCACGGCATGTCCTCGCGGCCGGCCTTCTCGGACGGCGCACCGCGCGCAAAGGAAAACTGGCTTACCCAGTTCACCGACCAGCTGCTCGATCTGATGGACCATATGGGCATTGAAAAGGCCGTGGTCGAAGGCGAGTCGCTGGGCGGCTGGATTGCCTATGACATGGCGATCAACCACCCCGACCGCACCTCGAAGGTCATCCTCAACACCACCTGGGGGATGCATCTCGATCCGCAGCATGTTCACGAAGGCAATTCGGATCTTGATGCGCTGCGCCAGACCTCGATGAATGCGCTGCTCAATCCCACACCCGAATTGCTGCGCAAGCGGCTGGAATGGCTGATGCCGCTTGGCGGGGTGACCGACGAACTGGTCGATCTGCGCCGCGCGCTGTGGTCGATCCCGGAAACCCGCACCGCGCTGATCGAATACTACGAACGCCTGTTCGCGCCCAACATCGCCGAATTCTACTGGCAGGAAGCGGACATCGTGAAGATCGCCTGCCCCACCCTCGTTCTGTGGACGGACAAGAACCCCATCCATGGCGAGGATGCCGCGCACCGTCTGGAAGCGATCATCCCGGGCGCCAAGAAGCACATCATGCGCGGCTGCGCGCATTGGCCGCAGTGGGAACGCCCCGAGGAGCACGACGACGTCGTCTCCCGCTTCCTGCTCGGAACCCTCTGATTACCAAAGACAACGACAACAACAATTGAGCCCGTCCGCCTGAAAGGACCCCACGAGATGAATGAAGCCACGCCTGTCCGCCGCCGCTCCACCGTGCGGATCAACACCACCAGCGATCAGCGCATCAACGACAGCAAGACCCAGAGCCAGTACCAGCCCTACAAGGACGCGGCCTGGGGCTTCATAAACCACTGGTATCCCGCGCTGTTCAGCGAAGAGCTGCCCGAGGACAAGGTCGAGGGCATCCAGATCGCTGGCATTCCGATCGTGCTGCGCCGTGTCGATGGCAAGGTCTTCGCACTCAAGGACCAGTGCCTGCACCGCGGTGTGCGCCTTTCCGCCAAGCCGATGTGCTTCAACAAGAGTACGATCACCTGCTGGTATCACGGCTTCACCTTCGATCTCGATGACGGCAAGCTTTCGACAATCGTCGCCAACCCTGACGATCCGCTCGTCGGCACCACCGGCATCACCTCCTATCCGGTCGAGGAAGTCGCCGGCATGATCTTCGTGTTCGTGCGCGAGGATGATTTCCCGCTCGAAGACGTGCCGCCGCTTTCGTCCGACCTGCCGATCCGCTTCCCCGAAAATAGCGAGAAGTTTCCGCATCCGCTGTGGCCTGCCGCGCCAAGCCTGATGGACGAAGGCGCGGTCGCGCTCGGCATGCACCGCACCGGGCAGAGCAACTGGCGCATCGCCTGCGAGAACGGCTTCGATAACGCGCACATCCTCGTCCACATGGACAACACCATCGTCCACGCGCTGAACTGGGTGCTGCCGCTGGGCATTCTCCCCAATCACGAAGAGCCGATCACGCTGATCGAGGACGAAGACGGCCCCAAGGGCATGATGCAGTGGCTGTTCACCGATCGCTGGAAGCCGGTGCTGGAGAACGAGGCTCTCGGCCTCAAGATCGATGCGCTCAATGGCCGCTTCTACCGCACCTCGGTGGTCATGCCGGGCGTGCTGATGGTCGAGAACTGGCCCGAGGAGCATATCGTCCAGTACGAATGGTACGTGCCAATCACCGACGACATGTACGAATACTGGGAAGTCATGGTGAAGGTGTGCCCGACCGACAAGGAGAAGGCCGCGTTCAAGCACCGCTTCGATCGTGTGTTCCTGCCGATGTGCCTGCGCGGCTTCAACGATTGCGATCTCTATGCGCGTGAGGCGATGGAGGAATTCTACGCCGATGGCACCGGCTGGGATGCGGAACAGCTCGTCTCGACCGACATTTCGCCGATCACGTGGCGCAAGCTCGCCTCGCGCTGGAACCGGGGCATCGCCAAGCCGGGCAAGGGCGTGCCGAACGCCACCAAGACATCGAGCATCCGTCTGCGCCGCCTGGCCGAGGGCAAGGCCCCCGGCTACTTCGTGCAGAAGATCGAAGACGTGAACAGCTACTGATGACGGGAACGGCGCAGCACCGGGTAACGCTGGCCTTCAGCGACGGCGTCGAACACGAAATGGCGGTCGATCCCGGCGGCAGCGTGCTCGAAGCCGGGCTGGCGGCGGGGCTTCCCCTGCTCCACCAGTGCCGCTCGGGCAGCTGTTCCAGCTGCCTGGCCACGCTGGTGGAAGGGGAAGCGGCAACTTTGCCCGGATGCAGTTCCTCGCTCCTTGCGTCCGAACGCGCAGCAGGCCAGCGCCTGCTGTGCGTGACGGGCGCGAGCAGCGATTGCCGCTTTGCCCTGCCCTATGACAGCAAGGTCGGTGAGAACCGCGCCGTGGAGGGCCATGCCTTCGTCAATGCGGTGGAGCGGGTTGCCGCCGATGTGATGCGGCTTGAGCTCGAACTGGCAGAGGACTGCTGGTTCGAGTTCCGCCCGGGCCAGTTCATCCAGATCAAGGTGCCGGGCACCGACCAGACCCGCAGCTATTCGATTGCCTCCACCCCGGCGGAGCTGCCGAAGATCGAGCTGCTGATCCGCCTCCTGCCCGGCGGCGTGATGTCCGAATGGCTGCTGGGGCAGGCCGCAGTCGATACGGCGCTAGAAATTTCCGGGCCCTATGGCGCGTTCTTCCTGCAGGAAGCGAGCAAGGCGCCGGTGGTCATGATCGCGGGAGGCACGGGCCTTGCTCCGATGATGGCGATGATCGACGTGATCCGCGCCAGACCGGGACGCAAACCGCCCATCCACCTCAGCTTCGGCTGCCAGAGCGCCGAGGGCCTCTTTCACGGCGAGGCGATTGCCCTGCGGAGCATGTGGCTGCCCAGCCTGACGGTCACGACATCGGTCGACCGCGGCCCGGCGCCCGATGGCGTGCGCATCGGCAACCCGGTCGAGGCGGTGGGCGCGGATGGTCCGCTTGATCCGGAAACAGTGGCCTATCTGTGCGGCCCGCCTGGCATGATCGAGGCGGCACGCCGCCATTTGCAGGCACTGGGCGTCGCGCCCGGCAATATTCACGCGGAACAGTTCGTCGCGAGCTGACCGCTAGAGGGAGTGGGGAAATGGCAAGGGACTTGGGCGTCGACAGTCTGGGTTACATGGCTCTCAAGGTGAGCAAGCTCGATGCATGGCGCGCCCTGCTGGAGCGGGTGTTCGGCATGGAGCCGCGCGAACGTGACGGCGCCATCGATTACCGGCTCGACAGCTATCACCACCGTCTGACCCTCGTCCCGGATTCGGCCGACAGCGTCGAGGCCATCGGCTGGGAAGTCGGCAGCAGCGAGAAGCTGGCGGCGCTTGTCGCCACGCTGCAGGGCATCGGTGTTGCTGTGACCGCAGAGAGCGCGGAACTGCGCGCGGCGCGCAAGGTCAAGGAGCTCTACAGCTTCACCTGCCCGATGATCGGCAATCGGCAGGAGCTCTATTACGGCCCGCTGGTGTCCAACACGCCGTTTGCACCAAGCCGGGGGATCAGCGGCTACAAGACCGGCAACCTCGGGCTGGGGCATGTCGTCTACTGGGTCAAAGACCTCGCCGCCTCCGTGAAGTTCTATCAGGATATCATGGGTTTCTCGATCTCGGACTACATCGCGTGGGACGATAACGACGCCGTCTTCATGCACTGCAACAGCCGCCACCACACGCTGGCGCTGATGAAGGACGGCCCCAATTCGCCGGCGGGCGAACTCATGCACCTGATGGTCGAGGCCACGAACTACGACGACGTCGGCTATGGCTATGACATCGTGCGCGACATGGGCATCCCGGTGATGATCGAGCCGGGCAAGCACTCGAACGACCACATGCAGAGCTTCTATCTGCAAACCCCTTCGGGCTTCTGGCTCGAATATGGCTATGGCGGGCGTGAGATCGGGCCGGATTGGGAAATCCGCAATTATGACGCGCCGATGCTCTGGGGCCACCGGTTCGTGGGCGGCTGAGCGGATGACGCTGGAGACCTGCCTCGCCCGGATCGAGGCGCGCGATGCCGAAGTGCGCGGCTGGGCCTATCTGGACAAGACCGCGAGCGTCGGTGCGGGGCCGCTGGCGGGCGTGGTGCTCGGCGTCAAGGATGTGATCGACGTGGCGGGGATGCCCACCACGCACGGCTCGCCCGCGTTCAGCAGGAACATCGCCGCGGCTGATGCCGAGTGCGTAGCGCGTTTGCGCGCGGCGGGCGCCGTGGTGCTGGGCAAGACGGTGACGGCGGAGTTCGCCACCTATCACCCCGGCCCGACCGCCAATCCCCGCAATCTTGAGCACACCCCCGGTGGGTCATCCAGCGGTTCGGCTGCGGTCGTTGCCGATGGTCAGGCCGATCTGGCGCTGGGTACGCAGACTGCAGGGTCGGTGATCCGCCCCGCAAGCTTCTGCGGCACCTTCGGTTTCAAGCCAACGTTTGGGCGCTATCCCCTTGGCGGCGTGCTGGAGACGGCACCCAGCCTCGATACGCTGGGGCTGTTCGGCAGCAATCTGGCGCTGATTACCGCAGCGGATGCCGTGCTGGCGGACGAGAATGACTTGCCCCCTGCCCCGGCAAACCTCACGGTAGGGCTATGCCGCAGCCCGGCCTGGGATGCAGCAAGCCCGGCCATGCAGGCCGCTTTCCTCGCCTTTGCCAACGTGCTGCGCGCAGCGGGACATACCGTTCAGGACCACGACCTGCTCGCCCCGTTCGAACAACTCGGCGCAGCGCAGGCGCTGATCCACCGGCGCGAGGCATCGATGGTCATGGGGCACATCCGGCGCGACCATTCCGCGCTCGTCAGCCCCGCATTCGCCGCGATGATCGATGCCGGAGCGGCCGAGAGCGAGGCAGACTATCAGGCTGCGCTTGCTGTGCAGCAGCAATGCAAGGCTCTGGCGGCAGACGTGTTCGCGGGCGTGGACCTGCTGCTCGTCCCCGGCGCTCCGGATGCGGCCCCAGCCGGGCTCGCCGCAACCGGCGACCCGGTGTTCCAGCGCATCTGGACCGCGCTCGGTGCGCCCTGCCTGGGCTTTCCCGCTGCATGGCGTGATGACGGCCTGCCGCTCGGGCTGCAAGTGATCGGCGCGCCGGGCACGGACCGGCAATTGCTTTCCAATGCGAGGGCCATCGAAGCCCTCGCCGCGATCAGGGAGATTTGAACATGGAACCCACCGCAGCGGCGCCCTTCACGCCCGAAATGGAAGCGGCCTATGCCCGCGCCCGGGCCCGTCTCGATCCGGCGCGGCTCAAGCAGCTCCTGTTCGATATCACCGATATTCATTCGCCCACCGGCGCGACGCGGGGCGCGGCCGAGTTCGTGGCGGACTACATGGCGAAAGTCGGTCTTACCCCCAAGCTCGATCCGATGACGCCGATCTCGTCCAATGTGCTCGGCGAAAAGCGCGGCTCGGGCGGCGGCGCCACCCTGCTGCTCTACGCGCCGATCGATACGCACCTTGAAGGCGACGAGACCGATTTCCCCTGGGCAGGCCCCGAACAGTTCGCCGACTTGCGCCCCTCGGCGAAGATGGTCGGCGATTGGGTCTATGGCCTCGGCTCCTCCAATCCCAAGGCAATGGTCGCAAGCCTGCTCGAAGTCGCCACCGCGCTGATCGAGGCTGATGTGCCGATGGTGGGCACGCTCAATGTCGGCTTCGCCGATGGCGGCATGCCCGTGACGATCCCCCAGCGCGACAATGCCGGGATGAGCCACGGGGTCCACCACCTGCTCAATCGCGGCATGGCGCCCGATTTCGCGATCATCATGAAGCCGTGGAACTGGGTCTATCACGAAGAACCCGGCATGGGCTGGTTCAAGATCCAGGTGAAGGGCACGCTCGGCTATGCCGGTGTGCCGCGCGGACTGCCCGCGTTCCGCAGCTCGGTGGTTCCCGCCGCCACGGTGATCCTCGAGCTTGAACAGTGGCTGATCGATTATGCCGAGAAGAACCGCTCGGGCGACCTCTATCCCCACGGCTGGATCGCCGGCGTACGCGGCGGATGGCCTGAGCGCCCCGCCTTCCCCACGGCCGTCACCGAGATCTTCTTCGACGTCCGCATCAGCCCGCGCACCACGCCGGGCGAAGTTAAAGCGCAGTTCGAGGCGTTCATGCTCGATCTGGCCGCGCGTTTCCCCGAGATCGACTGCGACTGGGAAATGTATGGTTCGACGCCCGGCGGCACCACCGATCCCGACAACTGGATCATCCAGTCCTGCCGGCGCGGGTGGGAGACGATCGAGAACCGCCCCTACGTCACCCCCGATCCACTCGGCGGACAGACCGACGGCGCGGCGCTGCGTCGCCTCGGCGTACCCACGGCGCGGATCGGCTGGCCCTGGCCGGCGGAAGGCTCGCCCGAACCGATCGCGGAAGGGCTCGGCGGCATGGGCGCAACCTATGTGCCTGATCTGATGCCCTGCCTCGAAAAGATCCTCTACGCCTGCATCGATACCCTGATGCGGCCGCGAGGCGAGTTGGGGCTATAGGGGGCGCAGCCTAGTCGTCGCTGGCGCGGTTGAGCGTGACCGAAGTGCGCGCGGATTCCTCGTAGATTCCGGTGATGATCGAAAGCAGTTCCGTGGCGTTCTCGACCCGCTCGTCAAAGTCGGTCAGGCTGCGGAACTTGCGCATCAGGATGTCGCTGCGTAGCTTCGAATACTCGTTGGTCAGCCGCTCGCCCATCTTGGTGATCGAGTAGGTGTGGTTTTTCGTCCCCACCTCCTTGTTCTTGTGGATCAGGCCCGAGCTTTCGAGCTTGCGCAAGCTGTACTGGATGTTCGGCAGGTCATCCCGGTTGAGCAGCCGGGCGATCGTGGCGCCGCTCTTGGGCCGGTTCTGCATGCGGATCACATGCAGGATCACGTGCTCGGCATGCTTAAGCTCTGACAGGCCGACGATCTCGTCCGCTGCCGCGACCCAGCGCGCAAACGCCTCGATCACGCGCATCAGCGCGAATTCCATTTCGGTGACCTTGAACTCGGTCTCGTCCTTGGCGAGGTGCCAATTGCGATAATACTCGGATTTCATGGTGCTCCGTGTGCTCCTGAGAGGCGACGTGGCGGCCTTATCGAGCAAGCGGGTCATGCAGACAAGGCTGCGTCTAGGCCGGGCACGATTTGCCCGGCGCCGTAAGGTCTCATCATGGAAAAAGCGATGCCACCGGGTCCAGCAGATCGTCTTTGGCGGTCTCGGGCGCGAAATAGGTGCTCTTCGACTGCGCAAGGCCAAGATCGATGAGCATCTCGCACTGCTTGAAAGCGACCAGCCCGGGGTTGAGCACCGGCACCTCGACTTGCGAGGCCAGCCACGTGGCGGACTGGTGCATCGTGGTGGAGCCAAGGATCAGCACATCGGCGCCATCCTCGTCGATGGCCTTGCGGGCCTCGGCCTTGAGCTTGGCGAAGACGATGTCTTCCTTGCCCGCGAGAAGTTCGGCGGTATCGGGCCGCACGTCGATGTCGCGGATCGAGGCGAGGCGCGGGCCAAGCCCGGTTTCCAGCGCCAGCTTCTCGTAGAGCGAGTGCCAGCGCTTCCACATCGTCAGAACCGAGAATTTCTTGCCCAGATCAGCGGCCAGAAAGAACGACGAACGCCCCGGTCCGACAACCGGGATCGTGAGGCGCGAACGCAGCGCCGCAAGCCCGCTGTCGCTCATCGAGTTGACGCAGACGGCGGCATAGCCCTGCTCTTGCGCGCGCGCTCCGGCCTCGAGCACCCAGGTATCCGCAAGCGCCTGTTCGTAAGGGGAATCGATCAGGTTCGCGCCGTTGCGGCACCCCACGAAATCGATCGCGATATCCGGCCGGATCAGCTCCGCCGGAATCTGCGAAGCAAAGCCCGGAATGGCGAACGCCGGCACCGGAACCGGAACGATCATCAGGATGCGCTTGATGGCGGCCACGCGGGGAGTGTCCTTGCTCGGCAAAAAAGGGGACGGCGGCCCGATCCGAAAGAGGATCAGGCCGCCGCGTCAGGTCAGAAGCTCACGCGCGTGCGCACCGAGAAGGTCCGCGGCGGCTTGTAGGAGACCTCGTTGCACCCGCACAGACCGGCAAGGTCATAGCCCTGCAGACCGATGAGGTGGTTGGTCGCATTGTCGACGCGCAGGCCGATCTCGTACAGCTTGCTCGCGGACGTCCAGTTCAGACCGAGATCGACGTTGGCATAGCCGCCGAACTTGTCCGCATCGAAGTTGCGCAAGTTGTAGAAGAACGAGGACGAGTACGAGATGTTGGCGTTGGCCGCCATCTGGCCCCCGAACATGTCCCATGCGTACCGGATGATGCCCGAAGCCTGCGTTTCAGGCGCATAGGTGGGCTTCAGATCCTTGCGGATCGGACCACCCACGCGCAGCGGCACATCCTTCACCTTGGCGTTGAACTGCGAGAACGTCACCGCCATGTCGAGCCCCGGGATCGGGTTCGCGATCAGCGAGAGCTCTCCGCCGTAAGTGCGGGCATCGGCGTTGATGACCAGACCCGCGACGCCGGTGAACAGGAACGACTGGTAGTTCTTGTAGTCGTAATAGTAGAGCGCGCCGTTCAGCCGGAGCTTGTTGTCCAGCATCGAAAGCTTGAAGCCGCCTTCATAGGACCACAGCGTTTCCGAACCGTACTTGATCGCGGAATCCGGGGTCGGCAGGCCGCCGTTGAGCTGGGCGTTGTAGCTGCCCGCCTTCACACCGCGGTTGACGCCGAAGTAGAGCAGCGTGCCCTCGGCCGGGCGATACTCGAACTGCACCTTGCCGGCCCAGAGCGTTTTGCCGTCCTTGTCGAGATAGGGGGTCGGCACGCCGCCCGGATAGGTCGGCCCGATGGTGAGCGGGAAGCCCGGCACGGTCTGCGCCGGCTGGATCGCCATCGGATCGGGCGAGATGAACAGCTTCTGGACGAAGTCGTAGTCCTTCTTCTCGCGGATCACGCGGGCGCCGACGATGACCCGGAACTTGTCGGTCAGGTCATAGTCGAACTGTCCGAACGCCGAATAGCTCGTGGTCTTGAGATGCGCGATCGAGGCGATGTCGAGCGGAGCGCCAGGGACGAGGCCATTGGCCGGCGCCTTGAGGCCGTTGTTCGACAGGTTGTCGATATGGAGGAAGTAGAGACCGGCGGTCCAGTTGAGGCGATCCGCCTTGCCGTTCAGGCGCAGTTCCTGGGTGAAGCTCTTGGCATCGACATTGCCATAGTTGGCCAGCTGGTTGGCCGGGCCGGCATCGACGTCGATGAACAGCAGCTTCTTGAAGTTCTTGTAGTCCGACACCGACGAGAGCGTGACGTTGTCGTTGAGGTCGAACTTGGCGCGCAGGTTCACGCCCCAGGTATCGACATGACCCTGGTTTTTGAACGCAAAGTCGCT
The DNA here is from genome assembly GCA_947454135.1 of Sphingomonadaceae bacterium. Classification (GTDB taxonomy): domain Bacteria; phylum Pseudomonadota; class Alphaproteobacteria; order Sphingomonadales; family Sphingomonadaceae; genus Novosphingobium. The sequence goes on along the minus strand of CANGJI010000070.1, from coordinate 3,967 downwards.
CGACAGCGTGCGGGTCTTGGGATCCGGAGCCTTGTAGCCGAAGAAGTCCGCACCCGGGGCACGGCCGTAGATTTCGCCGGGACCGCCGAAAACGCCGTCGTTGTTGAGGTCCGAACCGGCATCGCCATTGATCACGTTAGGCCCGCCCGGCACGCCGATCGAGGCGCGCGTTTCGTTCGGGCCGGCATCGAGCACATTGATGAGTTCGCCGTTGGCGTCGAACTGCGCAATGGTTGCCTTCTGCGTGTACGGACCGGTGTTGACGCGCGAGCGCGAGGCATTTGCCGAAAGGATGAACTGGCTCGTCGAGCTCGGCTCGGCAAGGATCGTGAAGCGACCAGCGAGCGTATCGTCGTTGCCAAGATTGGCACCAGCACCAACGCCGGGCGCCCCGCCTACCGCACCTTGCGGATAAAGGTTCTTGAGATAGGCATCCTGCTTGTTCCACCGACCGGCGGCACGCACCGCGACCTTGTCGCTGATCGGCCCGCCGACGGCGCCTTCCAGCGTGAACACGCCGGGATTGCCGGTGCTGTCGAGAATGCCATAGCGCGCATCGGCATAGCCTTCCCACTTGCTGAGCGAGGGCAGCTTGCTGATGTAGTGGATGAGACCGCCGGTGGCATTGCGGCCGAACAGGGTACCCTGCGGGCCCTTCAGCACTTCGACGCGGTCGATGTCGAACACCGCGAAGGACTGGCCCTGCGCAATGGCGATGTAGCCTTCATCGAGGTAGACCGCGTTGGGCGCTTCCACGATGTCGTTGAAGTCGTTCTGGACGACGCCGCGAATGGTGAACTGCGTGTTCTGCCCGGCAAGGCTGCCCGAAATCGAAACGCCCGGCGAGAAGGTCGCGATGTCGGCGCTGCGCTGGATACCCAGCGCGCGGAGCTGATCGCCCGAATAGGCGGTAATCGCGATACCCACGTTCTGGGCGTTCTCCGACCGCTTCTGCGCCGTCACGACGATTTCGCCGTTGAGCACCGAATTGTCCTGCGCAGCGGTTTCCTGCGCGGCCTGCGGCGGCGTTTCCTGCGCCATGGCGGGCAGCGCCCAAGCCATTGCCAGCGTGCCCGCGCATGCGCCGAGCGTCAGTTTCGTGATGCTTCCCATGATACTCCCCTTTCCTCCCTTGGCTCATCGCCCGGGTGCCCGTTGTGCGTCTGTCTGTTCCGGTGCCTGCGGTCCGGTCGTTTCCCGCGCATTCTTCCGTGCGTCGGGCCTTTTGTCGCCATGTGATGATGGCAAACTTCAATAGAAAGTCAATTTAATGTCCTCATATTGATCTCACATCATGAGAGCCAACGCTCAACCAGGTGCTCCGCACTGCGCAGTGCAAGCGCGTGGTTGGTGAAATTGGGGTTCATCGCCCCTGCCGTCGGAAACAGGCCGGGGCCGGCGATCACGAGGTTGTCGATCTCGTGGCTGCGTCCAAAGCTGTCCGTCACCGAGGCGCTCGGATCGTTGCCCATGATCGTGCCTCCCATCATGTGCGCCGTCGCCATCGGCCCCGCCCAGGGCTCGCTCGCGCCGCCAGCCTTGATGATGCCAAGTCCGAGCTGGGCCGCCATCTCGGAGACCTTCACGGATTCCGGGGCAAAACTGTGCACCACGCGCGGGGTCTTCATGCCGCCCGGGCCAATCCGATCCGAAAGTTCGATCCGGTTTTCAAGCAGGGGGAGGCCTTCGCCGAAACCGAACATGACCGCGAGGTGATGCACCGCGCGCTCCATGAAGGCGGTCAGATCGGCGCCGAACAGGTCCGCGCGGGCCATGGCAACGCCGAGGAGATCGTTGGGCTTCATCGTCGGCGCAAGCTGCCACTGCAGGCTGCCGAATGCCCCTCCGCCGAGGCTCTGCTTGCCGTAGTGATCCATGTTCGTGGCCTGCGCACCGGTCACGCCCATGTAGTTTTCGGTCTCCTCGTCATCGAAGAAGCCGTAAACCGAGGCGATGGAATGCGTCATGAAGTAGCGGCCGACGAGGCCGGACCCGTTGCCCGCACCGTTGGTCCAGTCGCCGCCCTTGCTGTTCAGCAGAATGGACGGGTTGGAGACGGTCGAGGCGGCGAGAATGACGATGTCCGCCAGTGCGGTGTGCGTGGTTCCGGTGCTGTCGACATATTCGACGCCAGCCGCCTGCCGCGTGGTCTTGCCGGGGATCAGCTGCGTCACATGCGCGCCGTTCACGAAGCGCGCGCCGCCCTTCACCGCGCGCGGGTGGTAGGTCACCAGCGGATTGGCGAGAGCGCCGATCGGACAGCCCGCATCGCACCACCCGTCATAGAGACAGGCGGGCCGGCCCTTGTAGTCCTGCGAAAGGATGGCCATCGGGCTCGGCGCCGTCTTCATGCCCTTGGCATGAAAGCCCTTCGCGAGCAGGCGGGCCTGCGCAAACTGTTGCAGCGGCGGCAGCGGATAGGGCGCTCCCGCCGGACGCCAGACCTCCGCTTCGGCATCGCCCGATACGCCGACTTCTTCCTGCACACGGTCGTAGAACGGGCGCAGATCATCGTAGCCGATCGGCCAGTCGAGCCCTTTGCCGAATTCGGACTTCATCGTGAAATCGGAGGGCATCAGGCGCGGCCAGGTGCCGTAGTGGTGCAGCGCTGCGCCGCCGGTGCCCCACCCCATGTTGAAGCCCGCGCCGAAGGCATTCGCCCCGGTCGATTCGACGGGCGGGCCACCCCAGCGCAGCCGCCGCGACCAGATCGATGAGCTGTAGAGATCGCCGGCCTTCCAGGCCGGGCCGGGATCGAGGACGAGCACGGACTTGCCCGCTTCGGCAAGCACGGCGGCAAACAGGTTTCCGGCCGCACCGGCCCCCACGATGACGGCGTCGGTCCGCTTCGGCGCCTGCGCGCTGGCTGTGTGGCTCCCGGTCATGCGCCTACCAGTCACTCGGCGGATCGATGTGCGCCAGATAGGGCACCTGCATGCGGTCGAAGGCGGCGCGCGTGCCGTAGACGAGGTCTGCGGCATCACTGCGCACAGTAAGGTAGAACAGCGCAGCAGGCGGACCTTGCCACGGCGCTATCGTGCCCGGCAGCATGGCGGCGATCAGCGGCTTGGCAGCGGCCGCGGAAGCCTGCACGAACGGAACACCCAGCACCGCGCGGCTCGCTGCGTCGAGCGCCGCGAGCCCTGCCCTGTAGAATGCATCGTGCGGCGGCAGCACATCGAGATAGCGCACCGTCAGCAAAGACTCGTGGTGCGGGCGGGCAAGGTTGGCATCGACGAAATGCGCGATCCCGGCAGCGCGAGCCCCGGGCACCAGCGCCTCTCCGAATGCTTCGAGCAGCGCCGCATCTTCGGCAGAGAGTACGGAAAGAACGGCGCCACGGGCGCGCGCTTCGGCGGGGGAGAGCAGCACCTCGACGCCGGCGACATTGAAGGCGAACAGGCCGATTCCGGCGGCCTTGAGCAAGGTCCGCCTGTCCGGCCCGTGTTGGTCACGCCGCTGTCCGTCAAAGGCTTGCCTGGTCTGCATGCACTCCGATCTCTGGATTTCCGAACCCTCGATTTATTTAAAGCTTAAACTAAATTGCCGACCTGTCCAGAAACATTTTGAGGTTCCGCTCGCCACGCGCTATCGCAGCGATAGAACATCGATAGACTTTCGATGCAAAAACCCTCGGCGGAGAGATGGCATGAGCGATAACCCCGAAATTGGCCAGTTCGTGCAGACCGGCAGTTACCGAACCAATGTCCATGTGGCCGGCACCGGGCCGGCCATGCTCGTCCTTCACGGCTCGGGCGCAGGGGTTTGCGCATGGGCCAACTGGCGCACGTTCATCCCGGCGATGCAGGACAGGTTCCAGGTCATCGCGCCGGACCTCGTCGGCTTCGGCTACACCGAAACACCAGCCGACTTCACATTCCGCTTCATGGACTCGTGGGTCGAACAGATCATCGCGCTGATGGATGGTCTGGGCATCCAGAAGGCCCATGTCGTGGGCAACAGCTTC
>CANGJI010000069.1 GCA_947454135.1 Sphingomonadaceae bacterium | reverse complement strand
CTGCGCAGGAACCGGGAAGGCGCATGTCGACGAAGAAGCCGTACCATAAGGAGGACCTGAGGGGCGATCTGCTCAAGGCCGGCCGCGCGTGGATCGAAGCGAACGGCCACGTCGGCCTTTCGATGCGCACGCTGGCGCAGCAGGTCGGTGTGTCACCCGGCGCGCCCTATCACCACTTCCCGGATCGCCGTGCGTTCCTCCTCGCGCTCGCGCTCGATGGCTTTCGCGAGATGCTGGCCCAGTCGCAGGGCATTGCCGCCACCAAGGCCGATCCGGCGGCGAAGCTTCACGCGATGGGCACCGAATTCATCCGCTTTGCCGAGGAGAACCCTAGGCTCGTTGACCTGATGTACGAGAGCGAACTGACCAATCCCGCGCTCGACGAGGAGCTGCTTGCCTTTCAGCAGCAGGGCCACGCCGCGCTGCGCAAGGAAATCGACCTCGCCATGCCCGGCCTTGGAGAAGGGGTGGCAGACTTGCGCACGCTTGCCTTCTGGTCCGCGATCTATGGCTTTGCCTCGATGCGCCGCAAGGGCGTGATCCGCCCTGTTCCCGGCGCAATGACGACCGCGGACCTTGCGGAAGCGATTGTCGACCGCGCCATCGTTGCGGCGTTGGCGGCCTGAAATGGCGATGGACAAGCTTGACCGCCAGCTCCTCGCGCTGCTCCAGACCGATGCCTCGCGCGCGCATGCCGATCTTGCCAAGTTGGTCAATCTCTCGCCCAGCCAGGTGTCTCGCCGCATCGCCCGGCTCGAAGCGGAAGGCTATATCCGCGCCACCGTCGCGCTGCTCAGTGAAACCGCGCTCGGGCTTCAGGTCGAAGCCTATGTCGCTGTCGCCATGGCAAGCTATGCGCCCGATGTCGTGCGCGGTTTCCATGCCCGTATTTCCGCGCTCGACGAAGTGCTCGATTGCCGCGCTACCACGGGCGATTCCGACTATCTCCTGCGCATCGTCGCACGCGATCTCGCATCCTATTCGCGGCTGATGAACGAGCAGCTCCTCGGCCACGGCGATGTTGCCAGCGTGCGCTCCAGCGTGGTGCTCGACCGGATCAAGCACACCACCAGCCTGCCGCTCCCGCCCGCAAGCGGTTGAACGGCTTGCCCGCCGGGTGAAGCCGCGCAATACATCGGCGAACAGATAACATCCGGGGGGATCGCCTTATGCCGACAATTGCCGACAGCCTTGCCTTGCCTTGCGGCGCAGTGCTTCCCAATCGCCTTGCCAAGGCGGCGATGACGGAGGGCCTTGCCGATCCGCAAGGCCGCGCCACGCCCGAACTCGAGCGGCTCTACGGGCTCTGGGCGGACGGCGGCAGCGGCCTCCTCATCAGCGGCAACGTCCAGATCGACCGCGATCATCTTGAGCGTCCCGGCAATGTCATCATCCAGGGTCCGCAGGATGAGGCGGCGCTTGCAGGCCTCCGCGCCATGGCAGCTGCCGGTACCCGCGCCGGTGGCCACATCTGGATGCAGATCAGCCACGCCGGACGGCAGACGCAGGTCACCGTCAATCCGCACCCCAAGGCGCCGTCCGCAGTCGCCGTCGGTCTGCCCGGCAAGCAGTTCGGGGTGCCCGAGGCGCTGACCGAGGCGGAAATCCTCGATCTCATCGAGCGCTTCGGCCATGCTGCCGAGGTGGCAAGGGAAACCGGCTTCACCGGTGTCCAGATCCATGCTGCGCACGGCTATCTCCTCTCGCAATTCCTCAGCCCCCGCGCCAACTTGCGCACCGATCAGTGGGGCGGCTCCTTAGAGAACCGCGCGCGCATGCTCCTCGCCGTCGTCGCGCGGGTGCGGGCAGGGGTGGGGCCGGCGTTTCCCATCGGCGTGAAGCTCAACTCTGCCGATTTCCAGAAGGGCGGCTTCGCCTTCGAGGACAGCATGATCGTCGCCCGCTGGCTTCAGGATGCTGGCGTCGATCTGCTCGAAATCTCCGGCGGCTCCTACGAACAGCCCGCGATGATGGACATCGAGGGCATGGAAGCGCCCGATGCGCCGCCAAAGGCCGCGTCCACCGTGGCGCGCGAGGCCTATTTCGTCGATTTCGCCAAGACCATGCGCGCCTCGCTCACCATGCCGCTCCTCGTCACCGGCGGTTTCCGCACCCGCCGCGCGATGAATGCCGCGCTGGAGACGGGCGGGGCGGATGTCATCGGCCTCGGCCGCCCGATTTGCGTCGATACCGCTGGCCCCGCCAAGTTGCTCGCGGGCGCCGATGAACTTGATCGCTGGGAGAACAAGCTCAAGCTGCTCCCGCCGTGGCTCTCGTTTCTCGGCGGCCTCAAGATGCTGCGCGCGGTGGAAGGTTTTGCCGTCACCTACTGGTACTACGCCCAGATCGACGCCATCGCTCGCACCGGCAGCGCCAATATCGGCATCTCGCCGTTCAAGGCGCTGCTCACCATCCAGAACGCCGGCAAGGCGTGGCTCAAGGCGCGCAAGGGGGCCGTGTGATGATCAAGCTCACCTTCTGCCTCCACCGTCTGCCGCATCTCAGCCGCGAGGCGTTTCAGGACTACTGGTTCAATCACCACGCGCCGCTGGTGGCCAGCGTGCGCGATGCGCTGAAGATCCGCCGCTATGTCCAGCTCCACTCGCTGCCCGCTGCGGAAGACGCGCCCTTCGCGCAGGTTCGCGGTGCGCCGGGGCCTTACGATGGCGTTGCGCAGCTGTGGTGGGAAAGCCTCGATGACCTCGCCAGCGATACGCCCGAAGCGCGCGCGGCGGGTGCGCTGCTGCTGGAAGACGAGCGCAAGTTCATCGATCTCGCGCGTTCCCCGCTCTGGCTGGGCGAGGAAAAGGTGATCTTCGGCTAGGCCGCCTCCAGCGCGGGGGCATGGCGCCGCAGCGCGTCCCCGCCAATGCCGCGCATCCCCTGCGCGGCAAGCGAGGCTACGACCCGCGCCGGATCGAGCGCCTGCACCGAGACGCCATCAGCCAGCGCCATCGCTGCCGCCGTTCCTGCGGCCTGGCCCATCGCCATGCACTGCGGCATCCCGCGCACGGAAGCGAAGGCGGCCGGATCGGCGCAGACCAGCCGTCCGGCGAAGAGCAGGTTGGCGATCCCCTCCGGCACCATCGCGCGGAAGGGTATCGTGTAGTAGTCCCCCTGCGCGACGATGGCATCGTGGGTCATGTCCGCATCGCCGCGCATCACGTCGTCGATCGGATTGTCGCAGGCAACGATGCCGTCCGCAGGCTTCGCACCGGCTCTGAGGTCGCTGGCAAGAATCCGGTGGACCGCCTCCAGCTTGCGCGTCTCGCGCACGCCGACGGTGGGGCCAAGCTCGTTCATCCGCGCGCGTTCGAAGCCCGGCACATGGCCCGCGAGGAACCGCGCCAGCTGGTGGCAGCGGCGCCGCCCCTCCTGCGTGGCGCGCGCCACCGCCTGCGGGTCTGTCCCGTCCACCCCGCGAATATGCACCGAGTTGCAGAACACCGTGTCGCGGTGGAAGCCCTTCATCAGATAGAGCTTGGCAAGGTCGGGATGGAGCAGCCCTTGCGCGATGCCGAATGCGGCTTCCTCCTCGAAATAGGGATCGCCCTTGGCGAACACGCGCTCCCAGTCCGCCCCCACCATCGAGAACGAGAGCGTCACCCCCATCATGTTGCCGCGCCCATCGCCGACGACATAGGGCACGCCCGCGCGGGCCGAGGTGTCGCCGTCGCCGGAACAGTCGATCACCATGCCCGCCTCGATCACCATCGGCCCGGTGCGGTCGGTGCATTCGACACGCACGATCCTGCCACCTTCCACCACCGGCGCACCTGCAAAGGTGTTGAGATGGACCTCGACGCCCGCATCCTCGAGCATCTGGAACATCGCGAAAACAGCGGCTTCATGGTCATAGATCACTTCGTATCCGAAGTTCTCCAGCGTCGAGGGCCGCACTTCGGCCATCGGCGGTTCCATGCAAGCGAGCATGTCGGTCAGTTCGCCGAACACCCCGCCGATGCTCCGCCCGGTGGGATAGCCGCCGCCCCAGGGCATACCGGGGCAGAACGCCATCACGCCGCCGATCTTGCTCGTCCCCTCGATCAGGCGCACCTTCGCGCCCTGCCGCGCCGCGCCCAGCGCAGCGCCGAACCCGGCGGTGCCGCCGCCGATCACGAGCACATCGGTATGAAACTGCCGCACCATCACTTCCTCTCGAATACCACCTTGCCGCCGAACAGCGTCATCATGCAGCGCATGTCCTTGAGGCTGGCGGTCGGCACGGCATAGGGGTTGCGGTCCCAGATCGCGATGTCGGCCAGCTTGCCCACTTCGAGCGAGCCCGTCTCCTTCTCGAGGAACAGCTGCCGCGCTGCCCAGATCGTGTGGCTCTTCATCGCGGTGTGAATGTCGACTGCTTCGCTCAAGCCGAACGGGGCCTTGCCGAAGCGGTCGCCATCGGGCTCGCGCGCTACCGAGGACCACAGGCCATAACGCGGGGCATAGGGCGTCACCGGATAGTCGGATCCATCGCTGTAGAGGATCCCGCGCTTGGCATACGTCGCGAACGGCATCATCTTCACGCTGCGCTGCGGACCCCAGCCTGCCGCCAGCGCATCGCCGAGGAACCAGAGGAATTCAGCCTGCGCTTCGGGATAGCCGGCGTCGTACTTGTTCTGGAGCTCAGCCATCACGTCGATGGCATGATCCGTTGGCAGATTGGCGTGGATCAGGCTGTGCCGCAGCCCCTGTTTCGGGAAGGCCTTCAGCGCATCGGCATAGGCATCGACTACCGTATCTATTGCCCGGTCGCCGATGGCATGGGTGCCGATCGGCATGCCTTCCTTCGTGAACAGCATGACCATCTCGCGGTAGACCTCGGGCGCCATCTGCGGGAGGCCGGTGCCGGGATTGGCATGCGAGGCATCGGCCTCGAACGGCTTGTAGACCCACGCCGTGCGCCCCGCACCCGATCCGTCGAGGAAGATCTTCACCCCGCAGACATCTAGATTGCGGCCCTTCATCATGGCCACTTCGCGCTTGCGCTGGCGGTAGTCCTCCACCGCGCCCCGCGCGCCAGTCATGTCCGTGCGTGCAAAGGTCAGCGTGCAGACGTGCATGGTCAGCGGCGCCTTCTTCGCGGCATCGGCATAGACGTCCCACTCGCGCCGGTCGGTGCGCGGATCCTTGAAGCCGGTCAGGCCTTCGGACAGCGCCCCCTCGATCACATGGGTCAGCCCCTTGGCGCGCGTTGCCGCATCGACCGGCGGCACCAGCTTTTCGAGCACGTCCTGCGCGCTGTCGTAGAGCACGCCGTTGAGCGCCCCAGCCGCGTCCTTGTCATAGCGTCCGCCAGCCGGATCGGGCGTCTGCGCGGTGATCCCCGCCAGCTTCAGCACCGCGCTGTTGACCAGTGTGTAGTGCCCGGTCGTGTTGCCCAGCGCGACGGGATGGCCATCCGAGACGGCGTCCAGCTGCGCAAGGCTCGGCGGATGGTGCTCGGCAATCCGGCTCTCGTTCCAGCCCGATCCCGTCAGCCAGGCGCCTGGCGGCAGCTCCGCCGCACGTGCCTTCACCCGCGCCAGGAAATCGGCGACGCTGGACGCCTCGCCCAGTTGCAGGTTCGCCACTTCGTCGATCCCGCCTTCGAGCGCATGGGCATGGGCATCGATCATCCCCGGCGTCGCGGTGCGCCCGGCAAGGTCGATCACCTTGGTGCGCTTGCCGATATAGGCGCGGATGGCCTTGTCGCTCCCCAGCGCGACGATCCGCCCGCCGCGGATGGCGACGGCTTCGACCACGCGGTCCTTCGCATCGACCGTCAGGATCGTGCCATGATGGAGTACGGTGTCGGCAGCCAGCGGGGCCTTCGCCTCTGCCGCCGATCCAGCCAGAGCCAGCGCCACCACGCCCGAAACTGTGAATTTTTGCATAGCCAGATCCCCCGATCACCCTTATGGCCAAGGGGTAAGCTCAGGCCCTCCGCTGTCAAGCGGGACCGTGCCTCAACGGGTCCGCTCCCCGCCGCTTGCCAATCCCCCATCGCAACAGCACTCACATCGCCAACGCACTGAGCGGCAGGTCGTTCCTGTCAGCCGCGGACACCGTGAGCGCCGTTTTTAGCCAAGGAGACCACCATGAACCCGGATCTCGTCCTCATCCTCGATGCCGCCGCTTTCGCGGCCGACCGGCACCGCTCCCAGCGCCGCAAGGACGCCGAGGCGACGCCCTACATCAACCACCCGCTCAGCCTTGCCTCGATCCTCGCACGCGAGGGCGGGGTGGACGATGCGCAGGTGATCGCCGCCGCGCTGCTCCACGATACGGTGGAGGATACCGAGACCACTCTCGCCGAAATCGAGGCGCGCTTCGGGCCGGACGTCGCGGGCATGGTAGCTGAGGTGACCGACGACAAGTCGCTGCCCAAGCTCGAACGCAAGCGCCTGCAAGTCGCCCGTGCGGCGCACAAGTCGCCGGGGGCCAGGCTGGTCAAGCTCGCCGACAAGATCGCCAACCTGCGCGATCTTGCAGGCTCGCCCCCGGCTGATTGGGACGCGGCGCGCAAGGCGGAGTACGTTCGGTGGGCGCGCGAAGTGGTCGCGGGCCTGCGTGGCACCAACGCGGCGCTCGAAGCTGCCTTCGATGCGGCCGCGGCGGTGCTCGCCTAGGCGATCAGGGCAGCATCCGCTGCAATTCCTGCTCCTTGTCGACCCACTGGTGCTTCAGCGCGCCGATCACGTGCAGCGCGAACAGCGCCCACAGCGCATAGCCAAGGATCTCGTGCAGTTCGCCGAAGCTGTCATGCACGGTCTTCTTGGTCACTGCGTCAAGGCCCATCACCATGCTGATGCGCGGCCATTCGAACAGGCCGAACCACTGCATCGGATGAGTAGCGGCGTCCTTCCATGCCGAATCCATGATCCAGCCCGTCAGCGGCATCGCGAAGATGAAGGCGTAGAGCGCCCAGTGCGCGGCATGGCTCGCCTTCACTTCCCACGGCTTGTAGCTTTCGGGCAGGGCAGGGGGGCGATGCGTCAGCCGCCACAGCAGCCGCATGACCGCAAGGCCCAGCACGGTGACGCCGATCGATTTGTGGGCGTCGATCAGCGGGCGCACGTTCTCGTCGCCCACAGCTTCCCAGATATTCGGCAGCATCAGGTTCACGAACACGCCGAGCGCGACAATCCAGTGCAGGGCAATCGCTACACCACTGTATTTCCTGACCATGCTGCCTCCATGCGGTTTCAGACCATTGCCAATTGTTCACCTACCTGCCCCTCAAACGCAATAGCCGGTTCAGTTTGAGGCGCGTAAGGCGCGTGCCATGTCCCCCCACGTGACCAGCCTCCAGGCCATCCTTCACGCCGAGTCCCCGCGCTTCACGCCGCGTCCGATCCCGCTCGTCAGCCGCCTGATCGGGATCGCCGCGCCGCTGCTGTTCGTGGCTCTCACGGCGCAGGCGTTCTATCGTCAGGGCCTCGGCATGTGGTCGGTGGGCGTGGTCTATATCCTCTACGATACCGCGCTGCTGCTGTTCACCGCGTGGCAGATCCGCAAACTGGTCGCCGATACCAGCCGGCCCGTGCCCCATACCGCCGATGCGCCGACGTTGGGCGTCATCGTCGCCGCGCACAACGAAGCGGGCGTCATCCACCTCACCATCAACCGCCTTCTCGCGCAGGCCCAGCCGCCCGAGGCGATCATGATCGCGGACGATGGCTCAAGCGACGGCACTCCCGCCGCCATGCTCGCAAACTACGGCCTTGCCGCGCCCTGCATCGGCGGCATGGCCGAGACGGTGATCGGCGCGACCCGGCTGCAATGGCTGCGCCTGCCTCATGGCGGCAAGGCGCGCGCGCTCAATCAGGCGCTTCAGCATGCGCGCACCGATGTGGTGCTGACCGTCGATGCCGATACCCTGCTCGAACCCGGCGCGATTGCCGCGATGCGCACCGCGTTCCTGCGCGATCCCGCGCTCGTTGCCGCCACTGGCGTGCTCCAGCCGATCTGCGGACCGTCGCTTTCGGGCCGCCTGTTCGAATGGTTCCAATCCTACGAATATGTGCGCAACTTCCTCTCGCGCCACGCGTGGATGCAACTGAATGGCCTCCTGCTGATCTCGGGCGCCTTCGCGTCGTTCCGGCGCGAGGCGGTGCTTGCCGTCGGCGGGTTTGATCCCGATTGCATGGTGGAGGATTACGAACTGATCCACCGCCTCCACCGCCATTCCAACGACCACGCGCTCGGCTGGCATGTCGGCGTCGTCGGCGGCGCGCTCGCCCGCACCGATGCGCCCGCCTCGATCCGCGGCTTCCTCAAGCAGCGCCAGCGCTGGTTCGGCGGCTTCCTCCAGACGCAGCACTGGAACCGCGATATGGTGGGCAACAGCCGCTACGGGCTCGTCGGCACGCGCATGTTGCCGGTGAAGGCGCTCGATACGCTCCAGCCGATCTACGGCCTTGCCGCCTTCGCGATCCTGATCTTCCTCGTCGCCACGGGCCGCTTCTATCTCGCCTTCCCGATCCTGCTGGTGATGATCGCCAAGATCGTGATCGACCTTACCTTCCACCTCTGGTCGCTCGGCATCTACAAGCGCTGGACCGGGCGGCGCGAAGGCCTGCGCCTCGGCCCTGCGCTGATCGCGGCGCTCGCCGAACCCTTCAGTTTCCAGCTGCTGCGCCACGCCGGCGCCGCGCTCGGCTGGTATGCTTTCCTTACCGGCAGCCAGACCTGGACCCGCGCCCCCCGCAGCGCGCTCGAACATCAGGCCTGACCGGGGCACTGCCAGCAAGATCAGTCCGATCCGGACCTCGCGGGCTTGCGCAAGGCTCCAGTGGCGGGCAAGTCCTTGCCCGATACCGGGCAGGGGCAAGTGTGCGGAATGATCGTCGGAATTGATCTTGGGACCACCAACAGCGCCATTGCCGTCTGGCGGGACAATGCGCCGCAGCTGATCCCCAACGCGCTGGGCGAGATGCTCACGCCCTCGGCGGTTTCAGTCGGCAAGGACGGCACCACCTATGTCGGTGCGGCCGCGCTGGACCGGCTCGCAACGCATCCCGAAAGCACGGGCACCAGCTTCAAGCGCTACATGGGCACGGAGCGCAAGCTGCGCCTCGGCAAGACCGACTGGCGCCCGGAAGACCTCTCGGCGCTGGTCCTGCGCACGCTGTGCGATGATGCGGAGGCCTTCCTCGGCACGCGCCCGGTCGAGGCGGTGATCACCGTCCCCGCCTACTTCAACGACCGCCAGCGCAAGGCGACACGGCAGGCGGGCGAGCTTGCCGGGCTCACCGTGCGCCGCCTGATCAACGAGCCGACCGCCGCCGCGCTGGCCTTCGGTCTGCAGGATCAGGAAGACCGCGAGCCGTTCCTCGTGTTCGATCTCGGCGGCGGGACGTTCGATGTCTCGATTGTCGAGAAGTTCGAAGGCGTGGTCGAAGTGCGCGCCTCGGCGGGTGACAACCGGCTGGGCGGCGATGATTTCAACACCGCGCTCGCGGTACGGATGAAGCCGCTGGTCGATCCCGAGGGCCGGCTCGAAAAGGTCGATGCCCGCCAGCGCGAGGCAATGCTTCACCGCGCTGCCGAAACCGCGCGCCGCCAGCTTTCCGCCGAGGACAAGGCCAGCTTCGCGCTCGTGCTGGGGGAGGACCGCCTCGCCGCCGATGTGACCACGGACATGTTCGAGGCCGCCTGCGAAGACCTGCTGCGCCGTCTGCGCGAACCGGTCGTGCGCGCGCTGCGTGATTGTGCGTTCGATGTGGCGGAACTGGGCGACATCGTCCTCGTCGGCGGGTCCACGCGCATGCCCGTGGTGCGCAAGGCGATCACGCGCATGTTCGGGCGCTTTCCCAACAGCTCGGTCCATCCCGATCACGCCGTCGCGCTGGGCGCTGCGATTCAGGCGGGGCTGCTCAGCCGCGATGCCGCGCTCGACGAGATCCGCATCGCCGATGTCTGCCCGTTCACGCTCGGCGTCGATTCTGCCGAACGCGATTCGCGCGGCCAGCTTCAGCACGGCGTGTTCTCGCCGATCATCGACCGCAACACGCCCGTGCCGGTCAGCCGCGTCAGCAACTACCGCACCGTTCAGGACAACCAGAAGGAAATCCTGTTCAACATCTACCCGGGTGAGGCGCGGGAGGTTTCTTCCAATATCCACCTCGGTGCGATCAAGGTGCCGGTGCCCGCGCGCCCGGCGGGCGAGGCAGGCGCGGATGTGCGCTTCAGCTATGACAGCAGCGGCATGCTCGAGGTCGACGTGACGGTCCACGAGACCGGCGTGACCCGCAATCTCGTCATCGCCGGCGAGGCCGAGACGATGACGGACCGCGAAGTCGCGGCGCGCCGCGAGGCACTGGCCAAGCTCAAGTTCCACCCGCGCGAGGATGCCGAGAACGTCGCACTCATGGCCCGGGCCGAGCGCGTCTACGAGGACTTCGTCGGCGATGAGCGGCGCATGATCGGCCAGTGGATCACCGATTTCGTCGGTGCGCTCGATAGTCAGGATCCCCGCCGCATCGCCGATGCCCGCGCGCAGCTCCAGTTGCAGCTCGACACGGCCAGCGGACCGTCGATCCTGTGACGCCCGCCGCAGCGCTCAAGCGGCTGGGCCTTGCCAAGGACGCCGATGTCGCGGCCATCCGCAAGGCCTATGCCGCGCTGTTCAAGGCGATGGATGTCGATGCCGATCCCGAAGGCTACGCGCGCCTGCGTCAGGCCCGCGATGTCGCCCTGCGCGCCGCCAAGCTGGCTGCTGCTCCGCCCCCGGCGCTTGCGGAGGAGCCTGAGACCGCCGAGGAAGCCGCTGTCGAACCCGCCGCGCCGTGGCTCTATGCGGCACCGGCGGTCACGCTGCCCGGCGCGGGCGAGGTGCCGCTGCTGATCGCGGGGCACGTGCCGCATCCGGAAGCCGCAGCCGCTGCGCCGCAACTGGCCCATGTTCCGGACACCCCCGATGCGCTGCGGCGTGCGCTCGCCGGCCCGCCTGTCATCCACAGCACTGGCCCGGTGCGCGCCGATGTCGGCTATCTTGCCCGGCCCGATGTCGATCTGGCGCGGTTGCTCCATGATGCAGAGGCTGATCTTGCTCCGCTCGATGATGCAGGCGCGGCGTTTGCCCTGCGCTGCCTCGATGCGCTGCTCGCCGAAGCGGCGGCGGCCAATCTTACCCGCCACGGGCAGATCGAGGACTGGCTGGCCGATCTCCTCGCCGAAACCTGGCCGCGCAGTGCGCCGCTGCTGCGCCCCGCCGCCGAAGCGTTCGGCTGGGAGAATGAGCGCGGGCAGATCAACGAACGCCCCTCGATCGGCTGGCTCAACATGCGCCTGCGCGGTCTGCGCTTTCAGGACAAGGTGGCCGAGCCCGATCACCCGCTGCACAAGGCCTGGGCCGAACTCACCCGTCCCGGCAGCGCGACCCTGATCGACAAGTTCCGGATCAGGCGCGCCGATATCAACCAGTTGCTCGAAGGCGTGCGCAAGCACTTCCCCGAGCTTGAGCACCACTTCGCGCGCGAACGCGTGGTCTCATGGGGCGATGGCGCGGCGGGCGGCGTTGGCGGCGGCTTCGGGATCTTTCGCATTCGCGGGACCGGCCTCACGTTCAACGGCGGCTATGCCATTTCGGTCGTCGTCGGATTGCAGGTCCTGATGGCCGTCCTGCGCGGCCTGTCGCCCGATCCCGTCGTCCCACCCGCCAACGTGTTCGCCCCGCCGCCTGCCTATCTTTCGTCGAGGGATCCGCACTTCCAGAAGGTCCGCGCTGCCGCGGTCGAGGAAGTCTTCGGCAAGGGCAAGACGATCGCGTGGCTGCTGGAGAAGGATCCGGGCCTGTCCGGAGACTTCGATCGGCAGATCATGCAGGCCATGCTCCAGAAGAAGGCCGATGCCGAGGCGATTGATGGCAGCATAGAACTCTTGCGCAATCGCGCGGCTCTGGCTGGCCTCGTTGCCGAAGGTGCGATCCTGCGCGATCTCGCCCGGCTCAGGCTCGCGCAGACCGATGTTGTGCGCAAGGAAGGCGGGTCGGAAGCCTGCAATCGCTTCCTGCGCTCGGGCGACTTTGGCGGCGTCACCATGCCCGAAAGCGTGCGCGTTCAGGAACGTGCCGTCGCGATGGAACTCGTCTCGGATGGCAGCTCGAAACGGCCCTTGCCCGCCGGGAAGCGCGAGACCAGCATCCCGGGCGCGCTCGTCGGTCAGGTCATCAAGGCCACCGGTCTTCCCGATGACCGGGTGCGCGCCGCGCTGCAGGACAAGGCCACTCCGTCCGAACGCTGCACCGTGATCCGCGCGCTCCTCGCCGCCACGCTCAAGTGGAAGGGCAAGGAGCAGGGCGATATCCTGCGGGTGATGTAGCAGCGCTCCCTCGCTACCTACCCCCTTGCCAGTGCCGCGCTCTGCCCGCACCATGCTGCCAGCAACGGGGCAGGGGGCACGGCATGGCAGGCACACTGGCAATCACGCGGCGCGGCTTTATTGGCTCCGGCGGTTCGCTTGGCCTGGCGAGCATTTCTCCCCGCGCCATGGCCGCGATCCTCGATCCCGCTCCCACGCGCATCTACAAGAACGCGCGCATCCACACGCTCGATCCCGCCGTTCCTTCTGCCGATGCCATCGCCATTGCGGGGAGCCGCATCGTGGGCGTTGGCACCTGGGCTGAACTCAGGACGCTTGCCTCCGCCCGCACCGAAGTGATCGATCTCGGCGGGCAGGCCATCGTCCCCGGCTTCAACGATGCGCACCTCCACGCCGTCGGCGAAAGTCTGCTCGGCGATGTGCTGGTCGGCAATCCGTTCGAAGTCGAATTCCTCACCATCGACACCATCGTTGCCCGCCTCAAGGAGCGCGCCGCGCAGACCCCGCCGGGCCGGCTGGTGCGCGGCGAGTTCTACGACGACACCAAGATCAAGGACGGCCGTCCGCTGGTCATGGCCGATCTCGACCGCGTTTCCACCCAGCATCCGGTCATCGTCACCCATCGCGGCGGGCACACCGGCGTCGTCAACGGCTATGCGCTGAAGAATGCCGGGATCACCCGCGATACGCCCAATCCCTTCGGCGGCACCTACGACAGGGATGCGAATGGCAACCTTACTGGCCGCCTCACCGATGCCGCGCTCAACTTCGTGCGCGATGCGGCGAAGGAGCCCGATCTCACCCCCGGACAACTGCGCGCCCGCGCGATTGCCGGGCAGGCCAGGATCAGCCAGGAATTCGTCCGCTACGGCCTCACCAGTGTGTGCCACACCGCTCCGGGCCTTGTTGGCGGCAGCACCGGCCTTGCCGACGATTTTGCCGCGATCCAGCAGATCCGCCGCGAAGGCCGGCTGCTCCACCGCGTCACCTACGAAACCTCGGGCGCCATGCTCGATGCGATGATCGCCAACGGCATCCGCACGGGCTACGGCGACGAGTGGATCCGCTTCGGCGCCACCGCCGAGCAGTTTTCCGACGGCTCCTTCTCCGAACGCACGATGTCGCGCGCAACGCCCTATCCGGGCCGCACGCCGCCCTACTATGGCAACATCATGCAGACGCAGGAGGGGCTCGACGCGCTCGTCGAAAAGCAGATGCGCGCCGGCATCCAGCCCAATTTCCATGCCAACGGCGATGTCGCCATCGCAATGGTGCTCACCGCCTACGAACGCGGGATGAAGCTGCTCGGTCCGGCGGACCGCCGCCCCAAGATCACCCACTGCACCAATGTCTCGCCAGAGCTCGTGGCGCGGATCAAGGCGCTCGGCGCCGTGCCCGCGCTGTTCACCAGCTATGCCTACTACAATGCGGACAAGTTCCATTTCTACGGTGCGGAGATGATGGAGCACATGATGGCCTACCGCATGCTGATCGATGCGGGTGTCCCCGTCTGTGCCGGTTCCGATTTCCCGCCCGGCCCCTTCGCGCCCCTGATGGGCCTGCAGGGCATGGTCACGCGCAAGGGCTGGAACGGCGAAGTCTGGGGGCCAAGCCAGAAGATCACCGTGATGGAAGGTCTCAAGGTCCTCTCCAGCAACGGCGCCCACGCCTCGTTCGAGGAAGACCTCAAGGGCACCCTCAGCCCCGGCAAGCTGGCCGACATGGTGATCCTCAATGGCGATCCCGCCGCAGTCGACCCCGAAAAGATCAAGGATATCCGCGTCCAGCAGACAATCGTCGGCGGCGAGGTGAAGTACACGGCATGAGGATCCCCCAATGACCTACCGCGTCGAATTCGTCGAACGTACCGGACTCGAACTGCTCGAAAGCGGCCGCGGCCATGCGCGCTACCGCATGCCGCTCGCTGGCAACGAGAACCACGTCGGCGTGATGTATATGGGCGCCTTCACCGTCCTCGCCGAAGCGACGGCAGCGATCCCCGGTATCTCGATCCTCGATACAGCGCGGTTCTACCCTATCATCAAGGACATCGCGGTCGCTTTTCACAAGATGGCTGCAACCGACGTGTTCGCCGAGTTCAGCCTCGATCAGCCTGTCCTCGACGGCCTCATTGCCGATCTGGAACGCAAGGGCAGCGCAGGTTATCTCGCCGAGTTTCCGATGCTCGATGCGGACGGCGTGGTGGTCGCCACCGGCAAGGTGACGGTGAAGCTGCTGTCACACGGCTGGACGAAGCCCTGATGCGCCGCCTGCTTGCCGCCGCCGCGCTCGCCGGTATCGCCGCGCCGCTCCTTGCTGCCGATCCGGTGCCCTTCGATGCCGTTCGCGGTGACAGGGCAGGGGGCTGGACCGCGCAAAGCCGCTCCGAAGTCATGGCGATGAACGGCATGGTTGCAACCAGCCAGCCGCTTGCTGCCGAAGCCGGACTGGAAGTGCTTCACGCCGGGGGCAATGCCTTCGATGCCGCAGTCGCAACTGCTGCGGCGATCAACGTGGTGGAGCCCGAGGCGACAGGCATCGGCGGCGACATGTTCGTGATCGCATGGGTCGCCAAGGAAAGGCGCCTCGTCGCGCTCGATGCCGCTGGCCGTGCGCCGAGCGGGGCGAGCCTTGAGCGCTACCGCAAGATGTTCGGCGCGCAGATGCCCGAGGAAGGCATCCACGCCGCGCTCGTGCCCGGTGCGGTCGATGGCTGGTCGGTGCTGCTCGGCCGCTACGGCAAGCTCGGCCTCGGCCCCGCGCTCCAGCCTGCCATCCGCATCGCCGAGCAGGGCTTCCCGCTCACCGAGCGCATTGGCGGCGAATGGCAGGTCAGCGCGAAGCTTCTCGCCAAGGATCCTGATACCGCGAAAACCTACATGCCCGGCGGCAAGTCGCTCGGCTGGGGCGATGTGTTCCGCAACCCCGATCTTGCCGGGGCCTTCCGCCTCATCGCCAGAGATGGCCGCGACGCCTTCTACAAGGGGCCTATCGCCAAGGCGATTGTCGCCAAATCGCAAAGCCTTGGCGGCGGTTTTTCCCTTGCAGACTTCGATACGATCCACGCCCGCTGGGTCGATCCGATCAGCACCACCTTCATGGGCACCACGATCCATGAAATGCCGCCGAGCACGCAAGGCTTCGCCGTGCTCCAGATCATGAACATGCTCGAAGTCTGCCCCGCCAAGCTCGGCCTTGGCGCGCTTGGCCCGCGTTCGGCGGATTACTGGCACCTCATGGTCGAGGCCAAGAAGCTCGCCTATGCCGATCTGAAGCGCTTCAACGGCGATCCCGATTACGCTGCGATCCCTGTCGCCCGCCTGATCTCGAAGGACTACGCCGCGCAGCAGTGCGGCCGGATCGATATGAGGAAGGCCTCGGCAATTGGCCCGGATGCCCCCGCACTCGGCGGCACGGCCTATATCACTACGGCGGACAAGGACGGGAATGTCGTCTCGCTGATCTATTCGGTCTACGATTTCTTCGGCTCGGGCATCACCGTGCCGGGCTACGGCTTCGTACTCAGCAACCGCGGCAATGCCTTCTCGCTCGATCCCGCCAGCCCCAACGCCATCGCACCGGGCAAGCGGCCGTTCTACACGATCATCCCCGGTTTCGTGACGAAGGATGGCAAGCCCTTCTTCTCCTTCGGCGTGATGCAGGGCGGCCAGCAGGCGCAGGGGCAGGCGCAAGTGCTTGCCAACCTCCTTGCCTTCGGTGCCAACGTCCAGAGCGCCAGCGATGCTGCGCGCTTCAACCACAGCCAGCAGTCGAACGTGCTGCGCCTCGAAAGCGGGCTCTATGATCTCGTCGGCGCAGAGCTCGCCGCGCGCGGACACAAGGTGGTCCGCGACGATGGTTCGGAAATGGGCGGCTATCAGGGGATCATGATCGACCCGCGCACAGGCGCCTACCGTGCAGGGTCAGACCATCGCAAGGACGGGATGGCGGTCGGCTATTAGGCCGACCGCCGCCAGCGATTACGCCGCGTCGAGCGCTGCGCCCAGATCGGCGAGGATGTCGTCGATATGCTCGATCCCGATCGAGAGGCGCACATAGCCCGGCGTCACGCCGCTCGCCGCCTGCTCGTCTACCGAAAGCTGCGAGTGCGTGGTCGAAGCGGGATGGATCGCAAGGCTGCGGGCATCGCCGATGTTCGCCACGTGATAGAACAGCTTCAGCGCATCGATGAACCGCTTGCCGGCTTCCGCGCCGTCCTTCAGCTCGAAACCGACAAGCCCGCCTTGGCCGCGCGTCAGGTACTTCGCCGCCAGATCGCCCGCGCGGCCCGTCGCCACCGAGGGGTGGATCACCGAGGCGACCTTGGGGTGCGCGGAAAGGAACGCTGCCACCTTCACCGCATTCGCGCAGTGCCGCTCCATGCGCAGCGGCATCGTCTCAAGCCCCTGGATCAGCGAGAAGGCGTTGAACGGCGAGATCGCGTTGCCGAGGTCGCGCAGCAGGATCACGCGCGCGCGGATGATGTAGGCAATCGGCCCCAGCGGCTTGATGTCGCGCGCCCAGACCGCGCCGTGATAGCTGGCGTCCGGCGTGTTGAGGTGCGGCTGGCGCTCGGGGAAGGCGTCCCACTCGAAGTTGCCGCCATCGATGATGAGGCCGCCAATCGAGGTGCCGTGTCCGCCGATGTACTTCGTCGCCGAATAGACCACCACCGCAGCGCCATGCTCGAACGGCTTGATGAGGAGCGGCGCTGCCGTGTTGTCCATGATCAGCGGGATGCCATATTCGCGCCCGATCGCGGCGACTTCGGCGATCGGGAAGACTTCCAGCTTCGGATTGGGCAGCGATTCCGCATAATAGGCGCGGGTCTTGTCGTCGGTCGCGCGGCGGAAGCCTTCCGGGTCCGCCGGATCGACGAAGCGCGTCTCGATGCCAAGGTCGCGCAGCGTGTTGGCAAGCAGGTTCCAGGTCCCGCCGTAAAGGTTT
>CANGJI010000068.1 GCA_947454135.1 Sphingomonadaceae bacterium | reverse complement strand
GAGATGATCATGTCCTTGGCGCGGTCCATCAGGATGAGGAAGCCGTCCTCGTCGAACTTGCCGATATCGCCGTGGCGGATGTAGCGCACGCCGTCCTTGTCGAACCACTCCATCTCGCGCGTCTTGGCGGGCTGGCCGTGATAGCCGTTCATCATGATGGGGGAGCGGCCGACGATCTCGCCAACCTCGCCCTGGGGCAGCTCGTTGCCCTCCTCGTCGATGATCTTCATGACGTGACCGGGCGAGGGCTGGCCGACGGTGTGGAGTTTGTCGGGGAACTTGTGCGCGATGAGCGTGGTGGTCGCGCCGCCCTCCGTCAGGCCGTAGCCTTCGACAAGGCCGCCGGGCCAGCGCTTGAGCACATCTGCCTTGAGCCATGCCGGGAACGGTGCGGACGTGGCACCCTTGAGGCGGTAGGATGAAAGGTCGAAGCTGTCGAAATCGGGCAGCTCCATGATGCGGCGGTACTGCACCGGCACGAGCATGGCGTTGGTGACGCGCTCGCGTTCGGAAAGCTGAAGGAACACGCGCGCATCGAACTTCTTCATCAGCACGACCTTGCCCGCCGCCGTGAGCGTTGGGAGGAAGCTGACGAGCGTGGTGTTCGAATAGAGCGGGGTGGAGTTGATCGTTACGGTATCATCGTCATAGCCGCCGACGATCGTGCGCCGCGCATATTCGTGGCGCATCTGGTGCGACTGGACGATGCCCTTGGGCACGCCCGTGGTGCCCGAGGAATAGATGATGTTGAACGGGTCTTCCGGCTGCGGGAGCCGCTCTTCCGGCTTGGTGCCAGCGGGGGCAATCCATTCGGAGAAGGGAATACCCGCGTCGCTGTCATCCAGCGCAATGCGCTTGACGTTTTCGGGAAACGGCAGGCCCGCCAGCCCCTCGGCCATGGTCTTGTCGAGCAGCAGCACGCGGCTGGTGCTGTCGGCCAGCATGGCGAGCACGGTCGGCGGCGCGGCGGTCGAGGTGAGCGGCGCGGCGACCGCACCGGCCCTCAGCGCGCCGAGGAATCCGAGCGCCGTGCGCACCGAATTGCTCGCCGCGATGGCGACGGGTTCGTTCGCCTGAACCCCCTCGCGCTGCAGGGCGGCGGCCACGCGGTCGAGGGAGGCATCGAGATCAGCCCACGAGAGACGCGTGGTCTCATCCGCCAGCGCGATGGCTTCCCCCCGCCGCGCCGCGTGGGCGCGCAGGATCACGCTCAGCGGAATGAACGGGCTCTCGACGATATCCTCGATACGCATGGCCGCCGGTTCCCTCAGTCGAAGGCTTCGCCGGCTGCGGCCTTCTTTGCCAGCAGCGGGGCGACGGGGAGGCCGTGCTTCTCAAGCCCGGCGACGACGGTGGCGAGGCCGATGTGGCTTGCCCAGAACATCGGACCGCCGGTCCACGCCGGCCAGCCATAGCCGTTGAGCCAGACGGTATCGATGTCCGAACCGCGCTGCGAGATGCCTTCCTCGAGGATGAGCGCGCCTTCGCTGATCATCGGGTAGAGCAGGCGCTCTAGGATTTCCTGCGCGTCGATCTTGCGCTGCGGCTTGCCGGCCTTGGCCGCCCATTCGGCGATCAGGCCGCGCGTGACTTCGGACGGGGTGCGCTGGCGGTTCTCGTCGTAATCGTAGAAGCCCTTGCCGGTCTTCTGGCCCCAGCGGCCAAGCGCGCAGAGCGCCTCGCGCAGGGTCTCGATGCGGTTGGGATCGCGGTGCCAGCCGATGTCGAGCCCGGCGAGGTCGGCCATCTGGAACGGGCCCATCGGGAAGCCGAACTCGAGCAGCGCGTTGTCGACATCCGCGAAGTCCGCGCCTTCCATGATGAGGGCGTTGGCCTGTTCCTGCCGCTTGCTCAGCATGCGATTGCCGATGAAGCCGTGGCACACGCCCGAGACGACCGGTACCTTGCCGATCTTGACCGCGAGCGCCATCACCGTTGCCAGCACATCCTTGGCCGTTGCCGAACCGCGCACCACTTCGAGCAGCTTCATCACGTTGGCGGGCGAGAAGAAGTGCATGCCGAGCACGGCTTCCGGGCGCTTGGTCGAGGCGCCGATCTCGTTCACGTCGAGATAGCTGGTGTTGCTGGCAAGGATCGCACCCTGCTTCACGATGCCGTCGAGCTTGCCGAAGACCTCCTTCTTGACGTCCATGCTCTCATAGACGGCCTCGATCACAAGGTCAGCGTCGGCGAGGGCCTTGAAATCGAGCGTCGGGGTGAGGCGGCCCATTGCGGCTTCGGCCAGCGCAGCGTCCATCTTGCCGCGCTTCACCGTGTTCTCGTAGTTGCGGCGCATCGTGGCGACGCCCCGGTCGAGGGCTTCCTGCGTCATTTCCACGATGGTGACGGGGATGCCGGCGGTGAGGAAGTTCATCGTGATGCCGCCGCCCATCGTGCCCGCGCCGATCACGCCGACCTTGTTCACGGGGAGCAGCGCGGTATCGGCCGGAATATCATCGATGGTCGCGGCAAGCTTGCGCGCAGCGTCGATGTGGTCCTTGGCGCCGGGAATGGGATCGGACATTGCGGTGTCTCCTTTGATTGGGTCAGGCGTGCCGGAATTTAGGCGTGCCAGAATTTAGGCGTGCCAGAATTTAGGCGTTACTGTGCGTCATCGCCGAATAGACCAGCGTCTTGAGCTGGCGGCGGATGGGATAGCTGGACGAGGGGAAGAGCTGGGTCATGAAGACCATGTGGAGCTTCTCTACCGGATCGACGAAGAAGGCGGTGGAATGAATGCCGCCCCAGTGGAACTCGCCCCGGGTGCCGGGAACCAGCGTCTTTGCGGGATCGACGACGACGCCAAAGCCGAGGCCGAAACCGATACCCGCATTGCCCGCCTCGCTGAACAGCGCGCGCGATAGCGTGGTGAGATCGGCGCCGCCGGGCAGGTGGTTGCTCGCCATCAGCGCCAGCGTCTTGGGGGAGATCAGCGGGGTACCGCCCTGTGCCAGCGCGGCGCAGAAGCGGTGGTAGTCCGCCGTTGTCGAGAGCAGCCCGCCACCGCCGCTTTCGAAGCGCGGCGCGCGCAGAGTGTTCGAGCTTTCCGCGTGATCGATCAGTGTCGGCGCGCCGAGCGGGTTCCAAGCCCAGCTGTCGGTAAGGCGGTGCGCCTTCTCGGGCGGGCAGTGAAAGCCGGTGTCGACCATCCCCAGCGGCGCGAAGATGTGCTGCGCGAAAAATGCGCCGAGGCTCATGCCGGACAGGCGCGAGACGATCACGCCGAGGACATCGGTGCTGACAGAGTAGTTCCAGCTTGTCCCCGGATCGAATTCGAGCGGGAGCTTGGCGATCTCCGCGATGAAATGGTCGTTGCCGGGGAGCGAGGCATGCCCGTCTAGCCGGCCCTTGCGGTAGGCGGCATCGACATTGGTGCGGTTCTGGATGCCGTAGGTGAGGCCCGACATGTGGGTCAGCAGGTCCACCATGCGCATCGGGTTAGCCGCCGCGCGGGTGGGAAAGAACGGCGCATCGCCGCCCCCGCCGTTGTAGATGCCGAGCCCGGCAAATTCGGGAAGCACCTTGGTGACGGGATCGTCCAGCGCGACCTTGCCCTGTTCAAGCAGCATCATGAAGGCAATGCTGGTCAGCGGCTTGGTCATCGAGGCGATGCGGAAGATCGCGTCGTCAGCAAGCGGCGTGCCGTCGGCGCGCGCCTTGCCGGTCGTGAAGCGGTGGATGGGCTCGCCATCGCGGGCGATCAGAAGGTCGGCATGGGGCAGCAGGCCGGGGCCGATGTAGCGCTCCTCAAGAAACGCTCCGATCCGCGCGAGGCGGGCGGCGTCGAAGCCGTGGGCTGCTGGATCAGCCAAGGTGATTTCCGGCTGGATCATCCGAACACTGCCACAGATTGCAGACCGTGCATCACCTCGACACCTTCGCTGTTCCATAGCCGCAGCGTTTCGCTGCTGAAGCCATCGCGCATATGGTTGGAGCTGGTCTCCAGCAGCCACCAGCCATCCCGCGTCTCCGGCACTTCGCCCAGCAGGGTGAAGGCCCAGGTGATCGAGCTGATCGGCCCGATCCGTTCCATCGCGCGTGCGGAGCCGGGGGGCAGCGCATCGCCGAGGCCAACAAGTTCGGCTACCGGATCGAGCCCGGCACGGTGCTTGAGCCGGACCCAGCGGCGGATCGTACCCGGCGGCGAACCGCCAGCCGGATCGGCGCGGCGCATGTCCATCCGCGCGGTGAAGGCGGGGGCCATGTCACTTGAGGTGAGGCGCGGGGAGTCTTCCGGCTGGACGAGATTGGGCAGGGTCGCCGCAGCCACGCTGCCGTTGCTTTCGCGCCCCGCGCCGAACAACCAGAGCGTGCGCTGCGCGAGGGCGCCTTCGCTGTAGATCGAGGTTTCGACCTGAGCGACGCTGCGGCCTTGCCGGAGCATCACCACTTCAACCTCGAGATGCTCGCTCACCGGAGCGACGAAGCCGACTTGTGCGGCGCGCAGCGGAGGCAGGTCGGGGAAGGCCAACCTGGCGGCGCAGTAGGCGATGAAGGCGGCTGTTCCGCCATACATGGTGCGGCCCTGCATCCAGCCGGTTGCACCGTCGAGCTTGAAGCGCCTGTCGCCAAGCGGCTCGAGCTTCGCAGCGAGGGCAACAAAACCCAGCTCGGCCTCGTCCGGCGCGTTTGTGGCAGTGTCCGGGTGCTCGGCTTCCGGCAATTCTGCGTCCTTCCCACGAATCTTGTTATGCGCCGGGATTAGGTCATCGGGAGGGTTCAGGGAAGCGTCTGCACAGCTCGTCCCGGCGAAAAAATACAGCAATTCCGCCGGATTCGCTGCCTTCCGCTACGGCAACGGGGGCTTTGGGCCCCCTTGCTGCGAGGCCGGGGCGGCACTAGTCTCGCACGTCAAAGAGGCAGCGCCGACACGAGCGATGCCCATGAGGATGCCATGACCGAACCTGCCTCTGCGATGCCCTCGATTCCTGCCGGCTGGCCCGTGCATACACTGGCCGAAGTCCGCAAGGAGCTCTGCGCGCCGGGGATGCCGTTCGAGATGGAGACTGTCACCATCCGCGGCGTGCCGACGCGGGTGTGGAAGAACGCGCTGCCCGATCTGCGCGGCGTTCTGGCGGCAGCGCGCACGCACGGCGCGGCCGATTTCGTCGTCTATGGCGAGGAGCGGGTCAGCTTCGATGCCTTCCACCGTGCGGTCGCGGCGCTCATGGGCGTGCTCGCCGCGCGCGGGGTGGGCAAGGGTGACCGCGTTGCACTCGCCATGCGCAACCTGCCGGAATGGCCGGTCGTGTTCATGGCCGTCACGGCGCTTGGGGCGATCATCGTGCCGCTCAACGCCTGGTGGACGGGCGAGGAGCTGGCCTTTGCGCTGGAAGACAGCGGCGCGAAGCTGCTCGTCGCCGATGCCGATCGCTGGAACCGCATCGCGCCGCATGCCGCAGACCTGCCGTTGCAGCATGTGATCGCCTCGCGGGGCAGCGCCGAAGGCGCCGAGCGGCTGGAAGACCTGATCGGCACGCCCATGAGCTGGGCCGCGCTCCCCGATGCCGAACTGCCGGAGGCGCAGATCGCCAGCGATGATCCTGCCGGCATCTTCTATACCAGCGGCACCACCGGGCGGCCCAAGGGCGCGCTTGGCACGCACCGCAACCTTGTCACCAACATCATGACAAGCGCCTGGAGCGGGGCGCAGACTGCGCGCCGGCGCGGCGAGGGACTGCCCGAACCCAGGGCGCGGGTCATCCTGCTCGCTGTGCCGCTGTTTCATGCCACCGCCTATTCGGCGACCCTGATGGGCACGCTCGTGGGCGGCAACCGGCTCGTGCTGCTCCACAAGTGGGATACGGTCGAGGCCATGCGCCTGATCGAGAAGGAGCGCGTCTCGATGACCGGCGGCGTGCCGTTCATCGCCTGGCAGCTGATCGAACACCCTGATCGGCGCAAGTACGATCTCTCCAGCCTCGAAGCCGTTTCCTATGGCGGCGCGCCCTCCGCGCCCGAGCTTGTCCAGGCGATCTGGCAGACCTTCGGCGCGCTGCCCGGCAACGGCTGGGGCATGACCGAAACGAGCGCGACGGTGACGCACCACATGGCCGAGGACTACCTCAACCGGCCTTCCAGCTGCGGCCCGGCCGCGCCGGTCGCCAGCCTTGAAATCCGCGCCGATGACGGCGTGACGGTGCTGCCACCGAATACGGTGGGCGAGCTCTGGGCGAGCGGGCCGATGATCGTCGCGGGCTACTGGAACCGCCCGGAAGCGACCGCGCAGACTTTCGTCAACGGCTGGGTTCGCACCGGCGACCTCGCGAAGCTGGATGACGAGGGCTTCTGCACCATCGTCGACCGCGCCAAGGACGTGATCATCCGCGGCGGCGAGAACATCTACTCGATCGAGGTCGAGAACGTGCTCTACGAACATGCCGCGGTGACTGATGCCGCGCTGGTCGGCATTCCGCACCGTACCCTCGGTGAGGAACCGGCAGCGGTGGTCTATCTCGCACCGGGGGCCGAGGTGAGCGAGGAGGAACTGAAGGCCTTCGTCGCCGCGCGGCTGGCGGGTTTCAAGGTGCCGGTGCGCATCGCCTTCTCGGATACGACCCTGCCGCGCAACGCCAATGGCAAGATCCTCAAGGGCGAACTCAAGGCCATGCTGGCAGAAACGTGAGATGGCACGGGGCGCAGCCCTGTGCGATGAATTGGTCAAGGATCAGGGAGAGGGACATATGAGCGAAGCGGAAGCAGCAGGCGAGCGGCGGACGGGCGGATGCCTCTGCGGATCGGTACGCTATGAAACGTCGTGGCCGCCGCTGCTGACCGGCGTGTGCCACTGCCGTCATTGCCAGAAGCAGGCAGGCACCGCGTTTTCCGTGCTCGTGGCCGTGCCGTTCGCCACGCTGGAACGTTCGGGCGAGCTCACAGTCTATGAGGATGGCAGCGAATCGGGCAATCCGGTGATGCGCAAGTTCTGTGGCAAGTGCGGCTCGCCGGTGTTCAGCGAAACGCCGGGCGGCATGGCGCAGGGCATGATCTTCATCAAGGCCGGCACGCTCGACAATCCCGATGAACTTGCGCCCACTGTGCATTTCTGGACCAAGAGCAAGCAGAACTGGGTGACACTTCCCGAAGGCGCGGCACTGCTCGAAACGCAGTAACGCCGGTCGGCCAGGCGGGCCTAAAATCCCCTACCTATCCAATGCGCCAGCTTGTTGGCAGGCGGCGCAATGGCATTATGATTGCGCGCAAGACCTGCGCGTCTGGTGAGGCCTGCCCGGCCCATCGGGCTGCGCTTACAATCAGGATCCGCCATGGCTGACATTGACCCCCAGATCGACCGTTCCGACCGCTGCCCGGGGATCACCTATACCGACATGCTGGCCGTCGATACCCGCCCCGCGCCCGATTACCTCGTGATGGAGTCGACGCAGGAACTGGGTGACGAGCCGCTGGACCCGGATCGCTACACCAGCCCCGCGTTCAAGGCGCTGGAGGACGAGAAGATGTGGCCCAACGTGTGGCAGTTCGCCGCGCGTGAAGAGGACATGCCCGATCCCGGCGACACCGTGGTCTACGAGATCAATGACAAGTCGTTCCTGCTGGTGCGCCAGCAGGATGGCAGCGTGCGCGCCTTCTACAACGTCTGCCTCCACCGCGGCCGCAAGCTGCGCATCGAAAGCGGCCGCGCCATCAACTTGCGCTGCCCGTTCCACGGCTTCACCTGGAACAACGACGGCAGCCTCAAGGAAATCCCCTGCTCGTGGGATTTCAAGCATCTCGAGGACAAGGACCTCTCGCTTCCCGAAGTCCGGGTCGAAAGCTGGCAGGGCTTCATCCTGATCACCGAGAACCACGATCTGCCCAGCTTCCGCGAGTGGATTGGCCCCGGCGTCGAGCACTATGACAACTGGCGGCTCGACGAATGCACCACTGGAGCGTGGGTCGCGCGGATCGTGCCGGCGAACTGGAAGGCCGTGGCCGAGGCATTCATGGAAGCGTGGCACTCGGTTGTCACGCACCCGCAGATCCTGCCGTTCACGGCAGACGCCAACACCCGCTACGATCTCTACGGCGATCACATGAACCGGGCGATCACGCCCAACGGCACCCTTTCGCCCCACCTCAAGGGCAAGGACCAGCTCTACGTAATCAACAAGCTCGCCGAATTCCTCGGCGCGGGCGATGGGCGCGGCCGCCGCAATGCTGCCGAACCGACCGACCTCAAGGGCTTCGATCCGGCCGATCCGCTGCTGGCGCGCAAGGTGCTGGCTCAGGCCAACCGCGAAGGCTTCGCGGCGATGAACGGGCATGATTACTCGCAGGCTTCGGACAGCGAGATGCTCGACAACCTCACCTACAACATCTTCCCCAACTGGTCGCCGTGGGGCGGCTTCGTGCCCAACATCGTCTATCGCTGGCGGCCGTGGAAAGATGCCGATCACTGCCTGATGGAAGTGCGCATCCTGATGCGCGCGCAGAAGGGCGAGAAGCCTGCGCGCGGGCCCGAGATGTTCATGATCCCCGATGACCAGCCCTTCGCCTATGCCGGCCACCTGATCGGCGCGGCGCTTGCGGGCGTGTTCGATCAGGACATGGAAAACCTGCCGCACGTGCAGGCGGGCATGAAGGCCAGCAAGAACAAGAAGCTGGAACTCGGCCACTATCAGGAAACGCGCATCCGCCAGTTCCATCGTACGATGGACAAGTACATCTCCGGCGAGCTGCCGAAGACAGCGTGATGCAAAACCTCGAGGGGCGGCTGCAAGGGCGGGTCGCCCTCGTCACCGGCGCGCTGCGGGGCATCGGCCTCGCAGCGGCCGAGCGGCTCATGTCCGAAGGTGCGAGCGTGGTGCTGACCGACCTCGCCGAGCCGGACGCAGTAGAGGTGTCCGATGTGCTCGGCCGGCTCGGCCCGGCGGTGCACTATCTCAAGGTCAACGTCGCGCAGGAAGCGGACTGGCAGGCGGCGGCAGCGTCCGTGCGCGCCGATCACGGGCGGCTCGATATCCTTGTCGCCAATGCCGGCACCGATTGCACCTCGCGTGTCGAGGAAATCACTCTTGCCGACTGGCACCGGGTGATGGCGGTCAATGTCGATGGTCTGTTCCTTGGCGTGAAGCACTGCGCGCCATTGATGGAAGAGACGGGCAAGACCACGCGCGGCGGCTCGTCGGTCATCGCGATCAGCTCGATCATGGGGATCGTCGGCATTGCCGATGCCTCGGCCTACAACACCTCGAAGGGCGCGGTGCGCCTGTTCTGCAAGGCCGTCGCGGTCGAGTTTGCGCAGAAGCGCATGCCCATCCGCGTGAACTCCGTTCACCCCGGCTTCGTGCGCACGCACCTGCTCGAACAGGGCATGGCGGGCTGGGTGGAAAAGGGCATGGGCGAATCCGTCGATGCGCTGATGGCCGGGCTCGGCGCGAGCACGCCGATGGGACGCATTGCCGATCCCGCAGAAATCGCACCGGCAGTCGCGTTCCTGGCGTCGGACGATGCCAGCTATGTGACGGGGGCGGAGCTTGTCGTCGATGGCGGCTGGACCGCTCAATAACGACCGCTCAACAAGGAAGCAGAGATGACGATTGCGCTGGATGGAGTTGTCGCGCTGGTAACCGGCGCGACGGGCGGGATCGGGCGCGAGGTTTGCAAGGCGCTAAAGGCCGCGCACGCCACTGTGATCGCGGCGGACCTGCCGGGCGAGGGCGGGGATGTCAGCTGCGATCTCTACCATTCGCTTGATGTCACCAGCGCCGAGAGCTGGAAGGCGCTGGCCGATGTGGTCGCGGCGAAATACGGTCGGCTCGATGCACTGGCGCATATCGCCGGGATTTCCATCGTCGAAAGCTTTGAAGCGACGACGCTGGCCGCATTCCACCGCGTCAACGCGGTCAACGTCGATGGCGTGATCCTTGGCACGCAGGCGCTGCTGCCGATGCTGCGCGAAGGCGGCAAGGCGCGCAAAAGCGGCGCGAGCGTCGTCAATTTCTCCTCGATCGGCGGGCTCAAGGGCGCGCCGTTCAATGCGGCCTATTGCACCAGCAAGTTCGCGCTGAACGGCCTTACCAAGTGCATGGGCGCCGAATTTGCCGCGCTCGGCTACAACATCCGCGTCAACAGCGTGCATCCGGGCGGCGTCGATACGGGCATGCTCGGCAGCATCATTGACCGCTACGTCGAAATGGGCATCGCCCCCAGCTACGAAGCGGCGCTGGAGGGCATCAAGCTGAACCACCCCATCGGCCGCATGGCACAGCCCGAGGAAATGGGAGGCGGCGTCGTGTTCCTCTGCTCGGATGCCGCCAGCTATATGACTTGCAGCGAACTCGTCATCGACGGCGGCTTCACGCAGATCTAGAGTTCCACCACCACCTTGCCGATGTTCGCCCCGGTGAAGAGCTTGGTGAAGGCCGCAGGCGTCTCCTCCAGCCCCGTGCTCACCTCGAATGGCAGGCGCAGCTGGCCCGCTGCCGCCAGCCGCGCGAGTTCCGGGTTGAACTCGGGCTCGCGCGCGTAGAAGTCTGGCGAAAAGAAGCCTTCGATGCGCAGGCGTTTCATCAGCACCTGATCGAAGCGGTATGGTCCCGGCACCGGTCCTTGCGCGATGTAGTTGGTGATCAGCCCGCAGACCGCGACACGCCCGAACAGCGCCATGTTGGCGAGCGCTGCATCGAGGATTTCGCCGCCGACATTGTCGAAATAGACATCGATCCCGTCCGGGCAAAGCAATGCCAGTGCCGCTTCGACATTGGCGGACTTGTAGTCGATCGCTCCATCGAACCCGTATTCGCTCGTCAGCAGATCGCACTTCGCCGCGCCGCCAGCGATGCCGATCACCCGGCAGCCGCGCGCCTTGGCGATCTGACCGGCCATCAGTCCGGTGCACCCGGCCGCTGCGGATACCACGAAAGTCTCGCCCGCCTTCGCCGCGCCGGTTTCGACGACGCCGACCCAGGCCGTCCAGCCATTGGCGCCGTAGATGCCGACGTATTCCTTCAGATCGGCGTGGGCATCGTCGAGCCTGGTGCAGTACGTCGCATCGGGCTCGACCAGCGAATAGTCCGCCCACTGGCCATAGCAGCGCACGCGGTCGCCCAGCTTGTAGCCCTGATGCCGGCTCTCCACGACTTCGCCCAGCACGGTGCCGATCAGCTTGGCGCCGAGCGGCGTGCCCGGCTGGTAGCTGTCCTCCCGGTCGGTCATGTACATGCGGGTGCCGCTGTCCATCGACAGCACCTTGTTGCGCACGAGGATCTGGCCATCGGCCAGCGCAGGCAGTGTTTCGGTGTTCAGCGCGAAGGCTTCGGCGTAGGCATTGCCCACGGGGCGCCGGGCGAGGATCCAGTGGCGGTTCGCGGTGCTCATTCTGTGTCCTTCCGGCTTGGGCTGCGCGCGCATCAAGCCCCGGATTTCCCGCCAAGGCCACTGGCGGAATTGAGCGGCTTACCCTCTCTTTCATCAGTGGGAGCCGCGCACGATTGCCGATAGCCTCCCTATTCAAAATATTGGGAGACGTGTCTTGGCCGATAAGACCCTGCGTACCTTCTGCCGCTTCTGCCATGCCAGCTGTGCCATGCTGGTCGATGTCGAGGGCGACAAGGTCAAGGCTGTGCGGGGCGATCCCGAGAACGAGTTGTTTCACGGTTATACTTGCGTGAAGGGCCGCCAGATGCCCGAAATGCACAACCTGCCAGAGCGGCATTTGCGCCCCCTCGTGCGCAAGGATGGCAAGAAGGGCGCGGAGTTCGTCGAGACCTCGACCGCCGAGGCGCTGAAGCTGGTGGCCGACAAGATCAAGGCGGTCATCGCCGAGCATGGCCCGCATGCGGTCGCGCTCTACTGCGGCACCAATGCCTTCCAGAACAGCGCGGTGCTCGGCACGTCCTACGCACTCGCCGAGGCGATCGGCACGCGCAACTACTATACCAGCGTCACGGTGGACCAGCCCGCGAAGGTCTTCACCACCGCCCGTTATGGCCAGTGGATGGGCGGGCCGAACAACTTCGAGGAATCCGACGTCGTCATGTTCGTCGGCAACAACCCGCTCGTCTCGCACTACACGCCGAGCGGCGGCGTCCCGCCGTTCTCGCCCTCGCGCCGCCTGCGTGATGCCAAGGCGCGCGGCATGAAGGTGATCGTGGCCGATCCGCGCCAGAGCGACACCGGCAATCTGGCGGACCTCTACTTGCAGGTGAAGCCCGGCGAAGACCCCGCCCTGCTGGGCGGCATGCTCCACGTGATCATCAAGGAAGGGCTCTACGACCGCAATTTCGTGGCGGCGCATGTCGACGGGTTCGACGAACTGGCCGATGCGGTGAAGGATTTCACGCCCGAGATCGCCGGTGAGAGGGCCGGGGTTCCTGCCGATCAGATCGTCGCCGCCGCGCGGCTGTTCGCTCGCGCCGCCAAGGGCCGTGTAGTCACCGGAACCGGGCCGGAAATGGCGGGCCGGGGCGTCCTCACCGAATACATGGTAACCGCGCTCAACGTAGTCTGCGCGCGCTTCAACCAGGCGGGCGACAAGGTGGCGAACCCGATGGTGTTCATGCCGTTTGCCGCAGGGCCGAAGAAGGCGCAGGTCGCGCCGCCGATGCCGATGTTCGGCGAAGGCTTCACCAAGTCGCGCATTCGCGGGATCGGCAAGCTTGGGCAGGAAATGCCCTGCCCGGTGCTGGCGGACGAGATCCTCACGCCGGGTGAAGGCCAGATCAAGGTGCTGATCTCGATCGGCGGCAACCCGGAAATCGCCTTCCCCAACCAGCGCAAGGTGCGCAAGGCGCTCGAAACGCTCGAAATGTTCGTGCAGGTCGATCCCTTCATGTCGGCCAGCGCGAAGCGCGCGGACGTGATCCTCGCGCCGTCGATGTGCCTTGAGCGCGAGGACATCAACAACGTCTCGCAGCCGTTCTGCGAGGAGCCCTACGCCCATTACGCCGAGGCGATGGTGCCCGCGCCGGGTGACACGATGGACGAGTACGAGATGCTGTGGTGGATCGCCAAGCACCTCGGGCTGCAACTCCAGCTGCCCGGCGGCCCCTGCTCGATGGACAGCGTGCCGGACAAGATGACGATGCTCGATCTCATCTCGCACGGCTGCCTCGTGGCTCCCAGCAAGGCGCGCGCGGATTCGCAGGCGAGCGCAACCCCGGGCGGGGCGATGTTCTATCCCGAAGTCCACGCGGTGATCGCCCCGGCGGATCCCGATGCCGACAACAAGTTCCAGCTCGGCGCGGGCGACATGCCAGCCGCCTTCGCGGGCTATGCGGCGCAGCGGCCTGAAGCGGACGGTTTCGATTTCCGCCTGATCTCGCGCCGTTCGAAGCACCGCTACAACAGCAACGGACACATCTCGGAGTTCCTCAAGAAGAAGATGCCGACCAACCCGGCCTACTTGAATCCCGAGGATCTGGCTGAGCTTGGTGTCGAAGACGGCGCCGTGATCGAGATCGCCTCACGCGTCGCCTCGATCCACGCGGTGGCGAGCGCGAGCGACAAGGTGCGGCGCGGGGTCATCTCGATGTCGCATGCCTGGGGCAGCGACGATGCCGGCAAGGAGGACGTGATGACCCTTGGCGGCTCGACCAACCGCCTGATCGACGATGCGGACGATGCCGATCCGATCACCGGCATGGTACTGCAGAGCGCGATCCCGGTGCGCGTGGTGGCGGCATAGTCTGAAGGTCTGACGCGGTTTTCCGGCCGCTCTGGATCCCCGCCTTCGCGGGGATGACGCACTGTCTTTGACGTACCCTCCGTCATTCCCGCGAAGGCGGGAATCCAGAGCAGATCGCTCTGCCAACCGAACCACAAAGCAAAAAGCCGCCCCGGTTTCCCGGGACGGCCTTTTTGTTTGCCCTTGCTCTGAAGATCAGAACTTGAAGCTGGCTTCCACGAAGACCTGGCGGCCGCGGTTGAGCAGCACGTTGCGGTCGTCGCCCTGCGGCACGTAAGTCGGCGTGCCCGGGGTGCCCAGCCCGCCGGGGCCGGCGAGGAACGGACGCGCACCGCTCGACTGGACGTAGCGCTTGTCGAACACGTTGATGCCAACCAGCGCCCGCTTCCACGACCCGTTCGGCGCGCCGACCGAGATGCTGCCGTCGACCGTGGCCCAGCCCTTCTGGATGGGATCCTTCATGCTGGTCGTGTCGGTGTAGTAGCTGCTCGAGAACGCGACGTTGCTGTGCATGCCAAGGTCGAGGCTGCTGGTGAGCGGTGTGTTGTAATCGAACCCGACGTTGCCCGCCCATTCCGGAGCGCGCGACGCGCGGCGGCCTTCGAGCGGCGAACCGTCGATTGCCGAAGCCAGCGGCTTGGTGAACTTCGCGCTGGTATAGGCGATGGCACCGTTCAGGCGCAGGCCCGGAACCGGGGTCCGCCAGTTGAAGTCGATGTCGACACCCTTGGTGGTCAGCTCCGAAGCGTTGAAGGTGCGGAACTGCACCTTGGTCGCATCGAACACCTGCAGCTGCAGGTCGCTGAACACGTAGTAGAACAGCGAGCCGTTCAGCGTGATGGTGCGGCCGGCAAGCTGCGACTTCACGCCGAGTTCGCCGCCCTTGGCGCGCTCGGACTTGAAGATCAGGCCCTGTGCGACCTGATCGCGGGTGGCCGGGTCATTGAAGCCGAGCAGGCTGTTCGAAGGCAGCGCGGAGTTGTCGATGCCGCCCGACTTGTAGCCGGTCTTGTAGGCGGCATAGATGTTGAGATCATCCGAGGCCTTGTAGCGCAGGGTGACTTCCGGCGAGACGTTGTGATCCTTGAATGGGATCGGCCCCGAGAAGAAGCCGCTGCTGATGAACGCCGGGCTCGCTGCGAGGAAGGCGTGGACGTAGGGCACCGTGATGGTGTTGACCTTGTCTTCCTTGGTCCAGCGCACACCGCCCGAAAGCTCGAGCTTTTCGGTCAGCTTGTAGTTGCCGCTGGCGAAGAGCGAGTAGGCCTTCGTCGTGGTGTGGTGCTTCTTGTACCAGTCGAACGCGGAGCCGGTGATCGGATCAGCCGCGATGATCGAGATGTTCACGCCCTGCTGCGACGTGTTGAAATCGATGACGCGGTGTTCGTAGAAGCCGCCGACCATGAAGTTGAACGGACCGCTGAAGTTGCTGGTCAGGCGCAGTTCCTGGGTCCACTGCTTGGTCGCGTTGAGCGGGTCGCTCGAACCGAAGCCCTGGGCCGAACCGGGGGTGTTCACCGCCGCGAGGCGCGGCGCGATGAGCGCAACCGGGATGCCGTTCGGGTTGAACGCCGGGCCGACCCCGACCGAGCTGTAGGTATCGGAGTCGACCGAATTGATGTCGAAGTAACCGGTCACCGAGCTCAGCTTCAGTTGGTCGGTCAGATCGAGGTCCATGCGCAGGCGGGTCAGCCAGACGTCGGTCTTGCCGAAGGGGTGGCCCGGATACCTGCCATCGCCGGCGGCGCTGCCGGTCGGGTAGTTGCTGTTCTGGGTCGGCGAAGGATCGCTGATCGCGTAGTAGCGATCGCCGATGTTGCAGTTCGCGCCCGACGGCACCGCGATCGCACCGCCCAGCAGCACGACTTCATCGGCACGGCCATTCGGGCCGCAATCGATGTCCTGGTGACCGATCGCGCCGTCGTTGCGGTTGCTGATGTAGTTCACCTTGAGGTTCGCGGTGAAGTTGCTCGAAGGATCCCACTGCAGGGTCACGCGGCTGACGAAGTCGCGCATGCCGCGGTTGCGGATCAGCGCCGGGATGCCCGGCTGGATCTGGGTGTACTTCTTGATGTCGTTGTACTGCGCCGCGACGCGGATACCGAGGGTATCGGTCACCGGGCCCGAAACGTAGCCGTTCACGACATAGCCGTCCTCGACGAACTCGTAGCTGGCCTTGCCGCCGACTTCCCAGGTCTTGGTCGGATCTGCCGAACGCAGGCCGAGCACACCCGCCGTGGCGCTCTTGCCGAAGTACAGCGTCTGCGGGCCCTTCATTACGTCGATCTGCTTCATGTCGAAGAAGCCCGCCTGCAGCAGGCGCATCGAGGAGAGCTGGATGCCGTCCATGTCGAGCGCGACGGCGGAGTCGAACGCGGCCGAAATTGCCGAGGAGCCGACGCCGCGCAGCGCGATCGAGCCACCCGAACCCGAGCCGCCCGAGTAGATGTTGAGGGTTGGGACGTGCGTGCCGAGCGCTTCGGCCTTGGTCGCCTGATCGCGGTTGATGGCATCGGCGGTGATCGCGGTGATCGTCACCGGCACGTTCTGCAGCGTTTCCGTCGACTTGCGCGCGATAACCGTGATCGCGTTGCCGTCATCCGACGTGTTCGCGCCGGTCGTGTCAGCCGCCGCATCGGCGGCATGAGCCAGCCCCGGCAGCGCCAGCGACGCAGCCGCTACGCCCGCGAACAGCGCGGTGCGAAACGACGACGCATTTGTTCTCAACCCCATAGCAATCCTCCCAACAGTGTGCCGGCGCGTATCCACCTGTTTTTGGCTGATTTTGCGCCCACAATCCCGAGTGCTAGGCTAGGGTGCCGGGGGTTTACAGCAACTATCAGAAATAGTGACAAGCCGCCGCTTTTTGTGCGCGGTGTGGCCGCAAAAACGCACGGATTCCGTAGGGTCACTTAGCTGGCTTTACGGGGTCCGAAACGGTGCTGACGGGGGCTGGCAAGGGGGCGCAAAAAAGCCCCCACCCGCCGAGCGGAAGGGGGCATTTTGCCGCCTGGATTACCGGCTCCTAGGCGGGGTCTCGCTATCGAGCCAGAGGTTCAGCTTATTGTGAAAATCGCGGATCTTGCTTTCCTGATAGCTCGCGAAAATCACTTCGCCCTTGGGGTGGTTGTGCAAGCCCTTCTGTACGGCGGCGTGGTTGAGCCCGTCCTGGTTGAAGATCTTGTTGAGATAGCTGCCAAATTCGGTCGCCTTGGTGTAATCGTCGTCCAGATCGAGGAAGGTGCATTTGGCAGGTGCCGGGCGTTCCTGGCCTTCGGGAACCTGCACCATGTACATGACCTCGTGCAGCGACTGCTCGGGATTGTTCCCGTCCGGACGGAACCGGTAGAAGATCGGGTTGAAGTCCGCCCAGGGGTGGAGATTGGGGAACACCGAATAGAAGATCGCGTCGATCATGTCGGCATCGCTGAACTGGTCGATCGCATCGCCCCACTGCGGACGCAGCATCTCGCGCCTATCACGCGCGGCATCGGCGCGGAAATCGGCGGACGAGGCCCCGGCGAAGCGGGTGGGCATGTTTTCCTCGCCCGGTGCGATCTTGCCGCCGATCCAGTTGCACATGTGCGCGTCGGCGCTGACCACTTCGCCTTCGATATGCGCGCCGGTCATGTCGAACAGGCCGGTCTTGCCGTC
The DNA here is from genome assembly GCA_947454135.1 of Sphingomonadaceae bacterium. Lineage (GTDB taxonomy): Bacteria > Pseudomonadota > Alphaproteobacteria > Sphingomonadales > Sphingomonadaceae > Novosphingobium. The sequence continues at coordinate 235 of CANGJI010000068.1, read as the reverse complement.
GGGGCGCGTCACTTCGACGCGGTTTTCCTCGATGCGCCGATAGACATGGCCCGAAAGCGGGTGGCGGAAGCTGGTGAACGCCTGGCCTTCGGGGAAGGCGCTCGGATCGGGGCCATCGAGATCGGTGTGCGCGCTCGGCGGGCCCGATGCGGACATGGCGCGGCTGATGTTGGGCCACACATCGTATTTCGAGCCGGTATCGAGGAACATCGGCAGCAATTCGGGATGCGTGCCG
>CANGJI010000067.1 GCA_947454135.1 Sphingomonadaceae bacterium | reverse complement strand
TCCTGCTCTTCGGCTTCTTCTTCGTCGGCGTAATCGTCTTCGACGTCGGTGTCGTCTTCAGGCTCGATGATCGGCTCGAAGCGCGGCACGAACGAGGGCTTGGGCCCGCGCGAGGCGACGCGCATCTTGGCGCCTTCGTTTTCGCCTTCGGGGATCACCTCGACGGTCACGCCGTAGCGCATCTCGATCTCGGCGAGATCGGCGCGCTTGGCATTGAGCACGTAGATCGCCGCTTCCTGGCTGGCATAGAGCGTGATGATCGTGCCCTTGCCCTTGGCGGCCTCGTCTTCGATCATGCGCAGCGCCGAAAGGCCTGCCGACGAAGCCGTGCGCACAAGGCCCGAGCCGTCGCAGTGCGGGCAGGCGCGGGTTGTCGCTTCGAGCACGCCGGTGCGCAGGCGCTGGCGGCTCATTTCCATGAGGCCGAAGCCCGAGATGCGGCCAACCTGGATGCGCGCGCGGTCATTGCGCAGCGCGTCCTTCATCGCCTTCTCGACCTTGCGGACGTTGGAGCCGTATTCCATGTCGATGAAGTCGATCACGACAAGGCCGGCCATGTCGCGCAGGCGCAATTGGCGTGCAATCTCGCGCGCGGCTTCAAGGTTGGTGGCGACCGCGGTCTGCTCGATGCCGTGTTCCTTGGTGGAACGGCCCGAGTTGATGTCGATCGAGACGAGCGCCTCGGTCGGGTTGATCACGAGATAGCCGCCGCTCTTCAGCTGGACCACCGGATCGTACATCGCGGTGAGCTGGTCTTCTGCGCCATAGCGCTGGAACAGCGGGACCGGATCGACATACTGACGCACACGCTTGGCGTGGCTGGGCATCAGCAGCTTCATGAAGTCCTTGGCGGCGCGGTAGCCGTGCTCGCCTTCTACGACCACTTCCTCGATGTCGCGATTGTAGATGTCGCGGATCGCACGCTTGATGAGGTCGCTGTCCGAATGGATCAGCGCGGGCGCGGAGGACTTGAGCGTGCGTTCGCGGATCTCGTCCCAGAGGCGGGCGAGATAGTCGAAGTCGCGCTTGATCTCGGGCTTGGTGCGCTGGAGGCCGGCGGTGCGCACGATGCAGCTCATCGTGCGGGGCAGTTCGAGCTCGGCCATGATCGACTTGAGCCGCTTGCGGTCTGCCGCCGAGCTGATCTTGCGGCTGATGCCGCCGCCGTGGCTCGAGTTGGGCATGAGCACGCAGTAGCGGCCAGCGAGGCTGAGGTAGGTGGTGAGGGCAGCGCCCTTGTTGCCGCGCTCTTCCTTGACGACCTGGACGAGGAGCACCTGACGGCGCTGGATCACGTCCTGGATCTTGTAGCGGCGGCGCAGCGCCATGCGGCGGGCGCGCAGATCATCGGCTTCGCGCGCCTGGGCACGCGGAGCGCGCTGGCGGCGAGGGCGGCGCGAGCGGCCGGCTTCGTCTTCGCCCTGATCCTCGCCAGCATCTTCGCCGCCGTTGCCGTCTTCGTCCTCGAAACCGTTTTCGACGACACCGCCTTCGATCGTGGCGACTTCGTCCTTCTCCGAGGTATCGACCTCGGTGACGCCTTCGTCGCCGTCGTAATCGTAGCCGCCATCCTCGTCGTCGAGATCGCCCTCTTCGGCCTCGTCAGCAGCGCGCAGTGCGGCTTCTTCCTCGGCGTGGGCAGCCTCTTCGGCAAGGAGCGCCTCGCGGTCTTCCTTGGGGATCTGGTAGTAATCCGGATGGATTTCGCTGAAGGCGAGGAACCCGTGGCGATTGCCGCCGAAATCGACGAACGCCGCCTGAAGCGACGGTTCGACGCGGGTTACCTTGGCGAGATAGATGTTGCCCTTGATCTGCTTGTGATCAGCAGATTCGAAATCGAACTCTTCAATCCGGTTGCCATTGAGCACCGCCACCCGGGTTTCTTCCTGGTGGCGCGCATCGATCAGCATGCGCGTTGTCATTATAAAGTCTCCAGCCGCGCGGCCACGGGCGTGAACCCGGGTTCTGGGCGCGGTTCAATGTGAAAGCGCGATAGCCATGATGACCGGGCCCGGTCTGAACCGGGACGGCTTGGGGGCGTTTCGCGAATGCGGATGTGCCGGTTCGGAGCGCGGGAAAGGCCGCTTTTGCGTGTCCATGGCGCTCGCCGCCCGGCGGCGGTTGGTGCGTGTCTGCCCTGGTGGTGGTCCGTGGCGACTGGCACGGACCGATGCACGCCAAGCCCGCACGGGCCCCTGCGGGGCTCCTCGGCTCGAACGTTGCACGGATTTCCATCAAGACATCAACCTCTGGTGCGAGAAAGGCCGGACGGGGCCGGAATCCCTTTTCGCAAGTACTCCAGGTTCGAGCCAAAAAATCGTTCCAGGGCAGCGCCTTGTTCCGAAACGAAGCAGTGCGGGACAGATCACCGCACCAGGTTTCGAAGGCGGAGCCGAGGCCTATCGGGCTCGTTCCAGATTGGCACTGCTAGCACCGGATTTGCCAACCATCAATTAAAACCATGAACGCGTGACTGCGATCCGGGCATGTCGCGCAATGGCTCCTCCACCAACCGCCTTGCAGATGGCCCCCGTTTCCCATTTGCACTTCGTGAAAATTACGCGGCGCTTGAAGCGTGCCCATCTGTTTGCGCTGGACCGCCGTGCCTCGTGCATTGCATAGCCGCAATCGATGAGAAAAAGGGTCCTGATCGGGGTGGTGCTGGGGGTGCCGCTGGCTGCGATGACGGCTGCGGCGATCCTGTTCGCGCTGGCTTTGATCTCACCCGCGCAGGTGCCCGCTTACGTGATCCGCATTGTTCTGCCGGGGCGGACGGATGCGATCGGCCTGCCCAGGGTTGAAGGGCCCGCCGATGCCAGCCGGCCGCTCGTGGTGATCGATGCCGGGCATGGCGGGCATGATCCCGGCGCCAGCGGACAGCATGGCGAGAAGGAGAAGATGGTCACGCTGAAGCTCGCGCTGGCGCTGCGCGATGCGCTGCTGGCGGACGGGCGCGTGCGCGTGGCGTTGACGCGCGAAGGCGACCGCTTTCTGGCGCTGGAAGAGCGATCCGGCATTGCCCGGCGGCTCAAGGCCGACCTGTTTGTTTCCATCCACGCCGATGCTTCGGAATCGCCCGATGCGACGGGAGCGACGGTCTACACCCTCTCGGACCGGGGTTCGGACGCTGTGGCGGATGCCGTGGCGCGGCGCGAAAACAAGGCCGATATGGTGAACGGCGTCAAACTCGGCGGAAAGTCCGACGCGGTGACCGCGATCCTCGTCAGCCTTTCGCAGCGCGAGATGCGCGAGCGTTCGAAAGCCTTTGCCGCGCTCGTCCTGCGCGAGGGCGAGGGCAAGGTGCGCTTCCACACCGATCCGGAGCGCGAGGCGGCTTTCGTGGTCCTGAAATCGCTCGACCTGCCTTCGGCGCTGATCGAGGCGGGCTATATCAGCAGCCCGGACGACGCGAGCGAGTTGGCCAATCCTGGCTGGCGCAAGGGGTTTGCGGCGTCGGTGGCCTCTGCGATCGAGATTTATCTGGCGCGGACGACGGTGGCGCCGGGGGCTTAGGACGTTGCCCCTCCCTCAGCCCTGAAGGTTCACGTCGGGGTCTGTTCGCTCACCACTGGCAATCGGGCGAAAGGCCATGCTAAGGCGCGGCTCAGATGGCGAAAGATCCTGACCTTCCCGATCCCGATGGCACTTCGGTGCGCTGGCGTATCCGGCGCGATGCGGCGGGGCTGTTGAGCCGGGCGCGGGAGTTGTGGCGCGATCAGGTGTGGGTGCGGCGCGCGGGCTATGCGCTGGGCGTGCTGGTGCTGTTCTATGCGATCCTGTGGGTCACGGTCATCCGCACGCTGCCCTCGGCGGACAAGCTCCTCACCTATCAGCCGCCGCTGCCGACCATGGTGCGCGGCAATGACGGCGAAATCGTATCAAGCTACGCGCGCGAGCGGCGGGTGCAACTGCGCTATGTCGATTTTCCGCAGCCGCTGATCAACGCCTTCCTCGCGGCCGAGGACAAGAACTTCTTCAACCACGGCGGCGTCGATTATATCGGGCTGGCGCAAGCGGTGGTCGACAACCTCAGCAAGATCGGCTCGGACGAGCGTGGGCGCGGCGGCTCGACGATCACCCAGCAGGTCGCCAAGAACATCCTCGTCGGCAACGAGCGTTCGTTCACGCGCAAGCTGAAGGAGATGCTGGTCGCCAAGCGGATCGAGGGGGTGCTGACCAAGCAGCAGATCCTCGAGCTCTATCTCAACGAGATTCCGCTGGGTCGGCAGAGCTTTGGCGTGCAGGCGGCAGCGCGCGCCTATTTCGACAAGGATGTTGGCGATCTCAAGCTGCATGAAGTTGCCTTCCTCGCGATCCTGCCCAAGGCGCCGGAAAAATACGGCCGCGCGAGTTTCGCGAACGAGGCGCTGGAGCGGCGGGCCTATGTGCTCGACCAGATGGTCAAGAACGGCTGGGCGACCGCAGCCGAAGCCGCCGCAGCCAAGGCGCAGCCGCTGGGGCTCGTGCCGCGGCGGGCGGAGAATTACACGGCGGACGCGGGCTATTTCCTCGAGGAAGTGCGCCGCCAGTTGATAGACAAGTTTGGCGAGAATGCCGACGACGGGCCTAACAGCGTCTATGCAGGCGGCCTGTGGGTGCGCACCTCTTTGGATACCGAGCTGCAATCTGCGGCGCAGAACGCCCTGCGCGCCGGGCTCGTCCGCTTCAGCGGCGGGCGGGCGTGGAGCGGGCCGATCGCCAAGCTCGACGTTTCGGGGAATTGGCAGTCCCAACTCGTCACCAGCAATCTCTCGATCCGCTATCAGGACTGGCGCATCGGTGTCGTGCTGGCTCGGCGCGGCTCTGATGGGCGGATCGGGTTCTCCGATGGCAGCACCGGTCCGCTCTGGGCGATGCCGCAGGCGATGAAGCCGGGTGACGTGATCGCGGTTGCGCCTTCGGGCGGCGGTTGGTCGGTGCGTGTGATCCCCGAAGTTTCGGGCGGCATGGTGGTCGAAGACCCGCAGAGCGGGCGCGTGCTGGCGATGCAGGGCGGGTTCGACTCGCGCCTCGGTTCGTTCAACCGGGCAACGCAGGCGGTCCGCCAGCCGGGTTCGACGATCAAGCCTTTCGTCTACGCGACTGCGCTCGACAACGGGATGACTCCGGCATCGATGGTGCTCGACGGCACGTTCTGCGTCTATCAGGGCGCGGCGCTGGGGCAGAAGTGCTTCCGCAACTTTGGCAACGAAGGCGGCTCGGGCAGCCACACGATGCGCTGGGGCCTCGAACAATCGCGCAACCTGATGACGGTGCGCATTGCCAACGATGTCGGCATGGACAAGGTGGTTCGCACTATCAAGGGCGTCGGAATCGGCGACTACCAGCCCTATCTCTCGATGGCGCTGGGCGCGGGTGATACGACTGCGGCGAAGATGGCCAATGCCTATGCTGCGCTCGCCAACCACGGCCGCCAGCACGAGCAGACGCTGATCGACTACGTGCAGGACCGTGACGGCAAGGTGATCTGGAAGGCCGACAACCGCGATTGCAGTGGTTGCAACATGGCGCAGTGGGACGGGCGGCCGATGCCGCGCATGAAGGTCACCGGCAAGCAGGTCCTCGATCCGCGCACGGCCTATCAGGTGGTACACATGCTTGAAGGCGTGGTCGTGCGCGGCACCGCGCTGACGCTTGCCGATCTCCACCTGCCGCTGTTCGGCAAGACGGGCACGACATCCGGCCCCACCAACGTGTGGTTTGCCGGTGGTTCTCCCGATATCGTGAGCGCGCTCTATCTCGGCTACGACCAGCCGCGCAGCCTCGGCGGCTATGCGCAGGGCGGGCGGATCGCCGCGCCGATCTTCAAGGACTTCGTGCTGGCGACCCGCAAGCGGTGGCGTGATACGCCGTTCACCGTGCCCGAGGGCATCCGCATGGTGAAGATCGACCGGGTGACCGGTCGGCAGGTATTCGGCGGGACGCCCGAGGACTATGTGCGGCAGGCCTCGGTGATCTGGGAGGCGTTCAAGCCCAACAGCGAGCCGTCGCGCACCTTCCGGCCCGATGACCAGACGCTGAAGGACGCCGTGCTCGAGGCGATCCGCAAGGCGCGTGCCGCCAAGGGCGATACCGGCGGCGAGGACGTGCCGGTCGAGGAAGGCGATTTTGTCGAGGACAAGGGCGGGATCTACTAGGTTCGCCCGGCATCGTGGCCGCGTCATCCTCGCGGCTGCCGGGGTGAGGGGGATGCACCATTTGCCGGTTCCCGCTCCGCATTGTTGCTGATAGGCTGCACGCCATGATCAAGCATGTTCTGGCCGCTGCCGCGGCGCTCGCCCTTCTTGTCCCCGCCGCCGCCAATGCGGAACTTGCGCAAGGTGCTGTCGCGCCCGATTTCACCACGATGGGCGCGCTTGCCGGCAAGCCGATGAAGGTGAACCTCAAGGAACTGCTCAAGAAGGGGCCGGTGGTGCTCTACTTCTATCCCAAGGCCTTCACGCAAGGCTGCACGATGGAAGCGCACGCCTTTGCCGAAGCGACCGCCGATTTCGCCAAGGCCGGGGCGACGGTGCTGGGCATGTCGAACGATGATCTGCCGACGCTCCAGAAGTTTTCCACTGCCGAATGCCGCGACAAGTTCGCGGTGGCGGCTGCGACCAAGGACGTGATCAAGGCCTATGACGTGTCGCTCAAGGTGGCAGGCATCGCGAGCGGGCTGACCAAGCGCACGAGCTACGTCATCGCGAAGAACGGCAGGATCGTGCTGGTCCATTCGGATATGGACTACAAGGACCACGTGAAGCTGACGCTGGAAGCCGTCCAGAAGCTCAAGAAGGGCTGATTGCGGGCCCGCTGACTGGGGGGCGAGAACCCCTACACCCTTTACAAGGCGCGCGGCTTCGCTAAGCGGCTTCGGTTTACCAGCCGTGCCGCTTCGATCAGCGGCCCGGCTCCCGCAATCTGGAGTGAGATCCGTCATGCGTGCCGAAGGGCAGGCCCATATCGACCGCATCGAGGCTGCGCTGCGGCTCGTGCGCAAGTTCCTCGACTGGGACCGTGCTGTCCGCCGCCTCGATGAACTCAACGCGCGGGTGGAAGACCCCAAGCTGTGGGATGATCCCAAGGCGGCCGAAGCGGTGATGCGCGAGCGGCGGCGGCTGGAAGCCTCGATCGGCGCGGTCAACGAGATCGGTGCCGAAATGGCCGATGCCATCGAGTTCGTCGAACTGGGCGAGATGGAAGGGGACGAGGCGACCGTGGCCGAAGGTCTCGCAAGCCTTGCGGCGCTGGCCGAGCGGGCCGATGCGGACAAGGTCCAGGCGCTGCTCGCCGGCGAAGCGGATGGGTATAACGCTTTCCTCGAAGTTCACGCGGGCGCGGGCGGTACGGAGAGCCAGGACTGGGCCGAGATGCTCCAGCGCATGTATACGCGTTGGGCGGAGCGGCACGGGTTCAAGGTCGATCTGCTCGATTACCACGCGGGCGAAGCGGCAGGCATCAAGAGCGCCACGCTGCTGATCAAAGGCGAAAACGCCTATGGTTATGCCAAGACCGAGAGCGGCGTGCACCGCCTGGTTCGCATCAGCCCCTATGACAGCTCGGCGCGGCGGCACACCTCGTTCAGCTCGGTCTGGGTCTACCCCGAGATCGACGACAACATCGAGATCGAAATCAATCCGGCCGACCTCAAGATCGATACCTACCGCGCATCGGGTGCAGGCGGGCAGCACGTGAACACGACCGACTCGGCAGTGCGCATCACGCACGTGCCTTCGGGCATCATCGTGGCGAGCCAGATCGACCGTTCGCAGCACAAGAACCGCGCGACCGCGATGGGCATGCTCAAGGCGCGGCTCTATGAAGCCGAACTGGCCAAGCGCGAAGCGGCGGCGAGCGGCGAATATGCCGCCAAGACCGAGATCGGCTGGGGCCACCAGATCCGTTCCTATGTGCTCCAGCCCTACCAGCAGGTGAAGGACCTGCGCACGGGCGTGGTCAGTACCAACCCGACCGACGTGCTCGATGGCGCGCTCGATCCGTTCATGGCCGCCGCGCTCGCGCAGCGGGTGACGGGCGAGAAGGTGACGGTGGAAGACGACGATTGAGGTCGCTCGCGGCCATCTTGGCCGGGCTGATGGTGCTCTCGGCCTGCCATGCGGCGGACGCCGGCGATGAGGTCCGCCCGACGCAGGACCGCGCCTTTCCGCGCGCGGACCGGCCCGTCGCCAAGGTGGTTTCGACTCAATGGTCGAGTGAGGAACTGCGCGACAGGCAGGGCGAAGCGCAGAGCGTGATGGACGAGGCCGAAGTGGCCCCGGGCATGACGGTTGCCGATATCGGTGCGGGCGAAGGCTATTACACGGTGCGCCTTGCCGCGCGCGTGGGCGAGAAAGGCCGCGTGCTGGCGCAGGACATCGATCAGGGCGCGCTCGGGCGGCTGGGCGCGCGGATCGAGCGCGAGCAGCTCACCTCGGTCTCGATCAAGCAAGGGGCACCGGATGATCCGGGATTGCCCCCGCGCAGCTTCGACCGCGTGTTCATGATCCACATGTATCACGAGATCGCCGAGCCTTATCCGTTCCTGTGGCGGTTGTGGCCCGCGCTCAAGCCGGGTGGCTCCGTTATCGTGGTCGATGCGGATCGGCCGACCGATCAGCACGGGACGCCGCCCGATCTGCTTTTTTGTGAATTCGAGACAGCGGGCTTTCGCTTGGCCGCGTTTCGCCGTAAGCCGGATGTATCAGGCTATTACGCTCAGTTCGTACCCGCCGGTAGCGGGCCGCCTGAGCCAAGCCGGATGCGATCGTGCCATGCGGGTGCCAAGGCTGAGGCCCGTGCCAGTGGTGGCAAGGTTGGGGGTCTCTAAGGGAAGACGATGTCTGCGTTCAAGGGTTTGAATCCGATCCGATATGGCGGCCGTGAAGTGTGGCCGCTGATCGAGGGCGGGAAGGGTGTTGCGGCGACCAACCACATGAGTTCGGGCGCGTGGGCTGCTGCGGGCGGCATCGGCACGGTGAGCGCGGTCAATGCCGACAGCTATGATCCCACCGGCAAGATCATCCCGCAGGTCTATACCCAGCTGACGCGGCGGGAACGTCACGAGCAGCTGATCCGCTACGGCATCGACGGCGCAGTCGAACAGGTGCGCCGCGCGTATGAGATCGCCAGCGGCAAGGGCGCGATCAACATCAACGTGCTGTGGGAAATGGGCGGCGCGCAGCCGATCCTCGAAGGCGTGCTGGAAAAGACCCGCGGGCTTGTGGCAGGCGTTACCTGCGGCGCGGGCATGCCCTACAAGCTTGCCGAAATCGCCGCGCGCTATGCGGTGAACTATCTGCCGATCGTCTCCTCCGGGCGTGCCTTCCGCGCGCTGTGGAAGCGCGCCTATCACAAGGTGCCCGAACTGCTTGGCGCGGTGGTCTATGAAGATCCGTGGCTGGCGGGTGGGCACAATGGCCTCTCCAATGCCGAAGACCCGAAGAAGCCGGAAGATCCGTATCCGCGCGTGAAAGTGCTGCGCGATGTGATGCGCGCCGAAGGCGTGCCGGACAGCGTGCCGATCGTGATGGCGGGCGGCGTGTGGTTCCTGCGCGAATGGGACAACTGGATCGACAATCCTGAGCTCGGATCGATCGCGTTCCAGTTCGGCACGCGTCCGCTGTTGACGCAGGAAAGCCCGATCCCGCAGGGCTGGAAGGATCACCTGCGCACGCTCGATCCGGGCGACGTGCTGCTGCACCGCTTCTCGCCGACGGGGTTCTATTCCTCCGCCGTGCGCAATCCCTTCCTGCGCGCGCTCGAGGCCCGCAGCGAGCGGCAGGTTCCCTATTCCAAGGTCTCTGCCGGCGAACACACCGTCCAGCTCGATGTTGGCGTGAAGGGCAAGAACTTCTGGGTGACCCCGGCCGACCGCGACCGCGCGCGGACGTGGTTTGGCGCAGGGTTCATCCATGCGCTGCGCACGCCCGACGATACCGTGGTCTTCGTGACGACTGCCGAGCGCGAGACCATCCAGCAGGACCAGAAGGACTGCATGGGCTGCCTTTCGCACTGCGGGTTCTCTTCGTGGAAGGACCACGACGACTACACGACCGGGCGCCTCGCCGATCCGCGCAGCTTCTGCATCCAGAAGACCCTGCAGGACATCGCGCATGGCGGCCCGATCGACGAGAACCTGATGTTTGCAGGGCACGCGGCATACCGGTTCAAGCAGGACCCGTTCTATTCCAACAACTTCACGCCGACCGTGAAGCAACTGGTGGACCGCATCCTTACCGGTGACTGAGAGCGTGGCAGGAGCTTCGGCAAAGCCGCCGCCGCGCTGGCGCTGGGCGCTCGAGTTTCTCGCGCTGCCCAAGATCCAGCTGGCGCCCTATCGCATGCCGGTGGCTGTTCCCTCCTTTGGCAGGGGGCAGCCGGTGATCGTGATCCCGGGGCTGCTCTCCAACGACCGTTCGACGGCCTTGTTGCGCAATTCGCTCACCAAGGCGGGGTTCGTCGTCGAAGGCTGGGGCCAGGGCATGAATACCGGCGCAAGGCCTGCGCAGATCGCCGCGCTGGAGCAGCGCCTGCTCGATCTCGCGGCGCGGACTGGCCAGCCGGTCGTGCTGATCGGCTGGAGCCTTGGCGGGATGTTCGCCCGCGTGATCGCGCAGCGCCACCCCGAGGCGTGCCGGCTGGTGATGACGCTGGGCTCGCCCTTTTCCGGCGACCGGCGGGCGAACAACGCCTGGCGCGTCTACGAGGCGCTCAACGATCACAAGGTCGATGCGGTGCCGTTTCCCGAAGATCCGGGAGAAAAGCCGCCCGTCCGCACGATTGCGGTGTGGTCTCCGCGCGACGGGATCGTCGCGCCGCGGTCTGCACAAGGCGAGGCTTGGCAATCGGATCGGCGCATCGAGGTGCCGTTCAAGCACTTCGAGATGGCCAGCGCGAGCGGCGCGGTGCGCGCGGTGCTGGCGTTGCTGCGCGAGGAACTGGCTTAGGGCCGCATCCCCGGCCTCATTCGTGTCTTCCGCCATCCGCGACACGGTGAAGCGCTGGTCCGGGAACGGCGCCCGCGACTGAGCCGAGCGCTCCGCATGCCCGGCGCGGTCCAGCGTGCAGCCTTCGCAGCATCACCCCGGTTCCATACCTGCTCGATGAACGCGGCGAGGCGGGCCTTGCGGTCTGCCTTACTCGAACTCCCAGGCGCGTTCGCCGTGGCTGGTAAGGTCGAGGCCTTCGCGCTCCTCGTCTTCGGTTACGCGCATCGGGATGACCATTGCTACGGTCAGCGCGCAGATGACCGTGCCCAGCGCGCTCCATGCCGCGACCGCGCCAACGCCGACTGCCTGCGCAACGAGCTGGCGCATGAGGCTCATGCCTGCGGCGTAGCCGGTGCCGCCAAGCGAGGGTTCGAGAAACACCGCCAGCAGCAGCGAGCCGATGATGCCGCCCATGCCGTGAACGGCGAAGACATCGAGCGAATCGTCGATTTCCATGCGGCGCTTCACGAGGAGAATCATCGGGTAGCAGACCGCGGCGGCGGCAAGACCGAAGAGGATTGCAGCGCCCGGAGCGATGTAGGCGGCGGCGGGGGTTACGGTGGCCAGCCCGGCGACTGCGCCGGTGGCAAAGCCGACCGAGGTCGGCTTGCCGATGCTGAACTTCTCGATGGCGAGCCACGCCAGCGCCGCAGCGCAGGCCGCGGCATGGGTGTTGATGATTGCCGAGGCGGCATCATCGGTGGCGGTGAGCGAGGAGCCGCCGTTGAAGCCGAACCAGCCGACCCACAGCATGGCTGCGCCGATCATGGTCAGCGCGGGCGAGTGCGGCAACATCTGCATGCGCGGGAAGCCGGTGCGCTTGCCGAGCAGGAGCGCCACGACCAGCGCGGAAACGCCGGCAGTGGTGTGGACGACGATGCCGCCGGCGAAATCCATCGTGCCAAGGCGCGTTGCCAGCCAGCCGCCGCCCCAGACCCAGTGCGCGGCGGGCGCATAGACGATCAGGGACCACAGGGCCGAAAACGCGACGACCCAGCCGAAGCGCGCACGATCGACCCATGCGCCGACCATCAGCGCGGGCGTGATCGCGGCAAACATCATCTGGAACAGGACAAAGGCGCTCTCGGGCACGAGCGTGCCTTCGCGCACATTGCCGAGCTGGCCGAGCATCCAGGCCGAACCGCCGCCGAGCCAGCCGCTGGAGACCGGACCGAAGGCCAGCGTGTAGCCCACCACGATCCACAGCAGCGAGGTGATCGCCGCAATTGCGCCGATCTGGATCGCAACCGCGAGGAAGCCTTTGGCGCGCACCAGCCCGCCGTAGAACAGCGTGAGGCCGGGCAGCGTCATCAGCAGGACGAGCGCGGAGGAGGCGAGGAGCCATGCAGTATCGCCGCTGTCGGCCGCATCGACGGCTTCGACCGCTCCAATTGCATTCTGGGCGTGGCCCAGCGCGGGAAGCGCGAGCGTAGCGGCGGCAAGGGCCACCGCGAGAACCTTTTTCATTATTCTACTCCCCCACGCGACTCGCTTTTGTCTTATGCCCAGCCTTCGAGGACCTGATCGGGCGGACGATGTCCATCGGCCCAGAAGCGGATATTGGCAATAACCTTGTCCCCAGACGCGGTGCGCCCCTCGAAAGTTGCGCTGCCCATATGCGGGAGGAGCGAAACATTACCGAGTGCAAGGAGGCGCGGGTCGATCTTGGGTTCATGCGCGAAGACATCGAGCCCGGCGCCGCCGATGCGGCCTTCCTGCAGCGCCTCGATCAGCGCGTTCTCGTCCACCACATCGCCGCGCGCGGTGTTCACGAGGTAGGCCTCGGGCTTCATCAGCGCGATGCGGCGCGCGTCCATGATGAAGTGCGTTTCCGGCGTGGAAGGGCAGTGGAGCGTAACGATATCGGATTCGCGGACCAGCGTGTCGATATCCGCCTCATAGCGCGCGCCGACCATGCGTTCGAACGCTTCGGGCAGGCGCTGGCGGTTGTGGTAGACGATCTCGAGCCCGAAGGCGCGGGCGCGGTGGGCGACGGCCTGGCCGATGCGGCCCATGCCGATGATGCCGAGACGCTTGCCGCTGATGCGGTGGCCGAGCAGCGTGGAGGGGGCCCAGCCGGCCCAGTCGCCCGAGCGGATCACGCGGCCGCCTTCGGCAAGGCGGCGCGAGACGGCGATGATCAGCGACATCGTCATGTCCGCCGTATCATCGGTGAACACGCCGGGGGTGTTGGTGACGAGGATCTTGCGCGCACGGGCGGCGGCGAGGTCAATATGGTCGGTGCCTGCGCCGAAGCTGGCGATGAGGCCCAGCTGCGGGCCGGCGGACGCGATGAGGTCGGCGTCGATACGGTCCGTGACAGTGGGCACGAGGACGTGCGCTTCCTGCATCGCGGCGCGGATCTCGTCCTGCGAGAGCGGGCGATCATCGGGATTGAGCGTCACGTCGAACAGCTCGGCCATGCGGGCCTCGGTCTCCGGCAGCAGGCGGCGGGTGACGAAGACGCGGGGGCGCCCTTCGATCCGGCGGGTGGTCCTGTAGTCGGTGCTGGGAGCGGTCTCAGGCATGGCTTATCGCTATGCCGCATGCGCGCGCGCGGTCAAGCACCCGGTTGCCCGGTGCGACGAATGCTGTATCGCAGATGTGGCGGCGATGATGGAGGAAGGTTGATCGTGTTCTTGCCTGGAAGGCGATTTGCGATCCTGCTGGCGCTGGCGGCCCTCTTTGGTGCTGCGGCTGCGCCGGTGCGTGCGGCGGATGATGAGAGTGGCCCTTACTGGGCTTCGCTGCGCGGCCAGCCGGCCAATCTGCGCGTGGGGCCGGGGCGCGAGTATCGGATCAGCTGGGTCTATGTGCGCGCGGGGCTGCCGATGAAGGTGCTGCGCGTGATCGGCGGCTGGCGGCTGGTTCAGGATATCGATGGCGCGCGGGGGTGGATGCTGGCGCAATTCCTGACGCGCACGAGAACCGCAACGGTCAAAGGTTCCGTTGCGGAAATTCGTGAAAATTCAGACGGTTCGGGTCGTATCTTGTGGCGTGTCGAACCGGGCGTCACGGGCAAGCTGGGCGATTGCGGCCCGGCCTGGTGCAAGTTCGACATCGACGGCAAGCGCGGGTTCGTGGCGAAGGCCGCGGTCTGGGGCGCGGACTGAGGGGGCCCGCGACGCAGGCCCCCTAAGGATTCAGACTTAGACCAGTTCGATGGCGACAGCAGTTGCCTCGCCGCCACCGATGCACAGGCTGGCGACGCCGCGCTTCTTGCCGTGGCGCTGGAGCGCGCCGATCAGCGTGGTGATGATGCGGGCGCCCGAAGCGCCGATGGGGTGGCCCAGCGCGGTGGCGCCGCCATGGACGTTGATCTTCTCGTGCGGGATGCCGAGATCGTGCATCGCGAACATCGCGACGCAGGCGAAGGCCTCGTTCACTTCGAACAGATCGACATCAGCAACCGACCAGCCGGCGCGGTCGAGCAGCTTGTTGATCGCGCCGACGGGGGCGGTGGTGAAGTCCTTGGGGGCCTGCGCATGCGCGGCCATGGCGACGACGCGGGCGACAGGCTTGAGGCCATCGGCAGTAGCGACGCTCTCGCGCGTCAGGACCAGCGCGGCGGCGCCGTCCGAGATCGAGGAGGACGTGGCGGCGGTGATCGTGCCGTCCTTGGCGAAGGCGGGCTTCAGGGCCGGGATCTTGTCCGGCTTGCCCTTGCCCGGGGCCTCGTCGGTATCGACTACGGTTTCACCGGCGCGGCTGACGACCTTCACCGGGGTGATTTCGGCGGTGAAGGCGCCCTCGGCAATCGCGGCCTGCGCGCGGCGCAGGGATTCGATGGCGTAGGCATCCTGCTGCTCGCGCGTCAGCTGGTATGCGTTGGCGGTGTCCTGCGCGAACGTGCCCATCGCGCGGCCGGGCTCGTAGGCATCTTCAAGGCCGTCGAGGAACATGTGGTCATAGGCCGTGTCGTGGCCGATGCGCGCGCCCGAACGGTGCTTCTTGAGGAGGTAGGGCGCGTTCGTCATGCTTTCCATGCCGCCCGCGACGACCATGTCGATGGAGCCCGAGGCAAGCGCTTCTGCGCCCATGATCAGCGCCTGCATGCCCGAGCCGCAGACCTTGTTGACGGTCGTCGCCTGGACCGAGGTGGGCAGGCCGGCATGGATCGCCGCCTGACGGGCAGGGGCCTGGCCGAGGCCGCCGGGTAGCACGCAGCCCATGTAGATCCGCTCGACCTTGGCAGGCTCGATCCCGGCGCGCTCGACAGCGGCCTTGACGGCAGTTGCGCCCAGCTGGGTGGCGGGCACGTCGGCCAGCGAGCCCTGCATCGCGCCCATCGGCGTGCGCGCGAACGAAAGGATGACGACAGGGTCGCTAGCAGAGAAAGGGGCGGAGAATTGGACCATGAGAGGATTTCCTGTGCTAGGGGCGCGTTAAGGCCGCGTAGGCTGAGGCGGGTGTAGCCGCCGGGGGTGACGATTTCAATTCGCGTTGGGGGCGCAAAGCTATGCGAAGGGGAGCGGCATGCTGATCCTGTTCATCCTTGCCGCCATGGTGCTGGGCGCGGTGATCGGCAGCTTCATGGGCGTGGTGCTGATCCGCCTGCCTGACGGGCGACCCATCGTTGCCGCGCGGTCCGCCTGCGATACCTGCGACAAGCAGCTGACACCCTTCGAGCTGATCCCCGTCTTCTCGTGGCTGATCCAGGGCGGCAAGTGCCGGGAATGCGGTTCTGCCATCGATCGCTGGCAGCTCGCCGCAGAGTTGGGCGGGGCGCTGATCGGCGCGATTGCCGTCTGGCTGAGCTGGTTCCCGATCTGGGCGATGCTGCTGGGCTGGCAATTGCTGCTGCTGGCGATGCTGGACTTGCGCCACATGTGGCTGCCGCGCCAGCTTTCGGCGCTGCTGGCCGCCACGGGCGCATTGTTCGCGCTGATCATGGCATACTGGGCGAACGACGTGTCGATCCTTGTCCAGTCCATGGCTGGCGGGGTGTTCGGCTTTGCCGCGCTGTGGCTGCTGGGGCAGGGCTATCTCATGTGGCGCGGGCAGGAGGGGCTGGGCGGCGGCGATCCGCCGCTGCTGGGCGCGATCGGGTTGTGGCTGGGGCCGCTCGGCGTGATCCATACGTTGCTGGTGGCGAGCCTGGCCGGCCTTGCGGTGGCAGCGGTGCTGTGGCGCGCGGGCCGGGAGGTGCGGCCCGATACGATGCTGCCGCTCGGAACGTTGATGGCGCTGGCGGCGTGGCCGGTATTTTTGTGGCAAGGGTTTTGAGGCGCCGTGGTCGCTCGATCCACTCCTCCATCGGCCCTGCGGGCAGGCCCTGCTGCATTCGCGCCATGTGAAAACGGGCAGGGCCATCTGGCGGGTGGTTAAACTTCGATACTGAAAATCATTAGCATCCAGCAATCATTCGTATGCAGCCGCTCAGGCTGCGGAAAACTGCCAGACTGACGGTCTTCCACAGACAAAAGCTTGGATTTTGAGCCTCATCGGGTGATGCCGCACTTGCGCAAGGGGCCTGCCGGGACTAGGGCGCGCTCGACATAGAAACAGGCGAGTCAGCCCCTTGGCCCAATCATTGCCCTATCTCGCGCAATATCTGCCGATCCTCATCTTTCTTGGCATCGCGCTCGCGCTTTCGTGCGTGTTCGTGTTCCTGCCGATCGGGGTCTCGCGGCTTACCGGCGCGCACAATCCGAACGCTGAGAAGCTGAGCGAGTATGAATGCGGCTTCCCCGCGTTCGAGGATCCGCGCAGCCAGTTCGACGTGCGGTTCTACCTCGTGGCGATCCTGTTCATCATTTTCGACCTCGAAGCCGCGTTCCTGTTTCCCTGGGCGGTGAGCCTGAAGCAGAGCGGCTGGGCCGGCTGGGGCACGATGATGGTGTTCCTCTTCGAACTGGTCATCGGCTTCATCTACGCATGGAAGAAAGGGGCGTTGGACTGGGAATGAGCACAATGACACCCTCTTCGCCCACCTCTTCGATCATCCCGGCAACGGCGGCGGACCTTCCCGGTGCGCCCGATGCCGCGTTCTTCGACAGTCTCAACGCCGAAGTTTCGGACAAGGGCTTCCTCGTCACTTCGACCGAGGAGCTGTTCCAGTGGGCCCGCACCGGCTCGCTGTGGTGGATGACGTTCGGCCTCGCCTGCTGCGCGGTCGAGATGATCCACGTGAACATGCCGCGCTACGACATGGAGCGTTTCGGCGTTGCCCCGCGCGCCTCTCCGCGACAGTCGGACGTGATGATCGTGGCCGGCACGCTGTGCAACAAGATGGCCCCGGCCCTGCGCAAGGTCTACGACCAGATGTCGGACCCGAAGTACGTCATCTCGATGGGCAGCTGCGCCAATGGCGGCGGCTACTACCACTACAGCTATTCGGTGGTGCGCGGCTGCGACCGCATCGTGCCGGTCGACATTTACGTCCCCGGTTGCCCGCCGACCGCCGAAGCGCTGCTCTACGGCGTGATGCAGCTGCAGCGGAAGATCCGCCGCGCCGGGACGATCGAGCGCTGAGGGGTTTGCTGACATGACCGTGCTTCATTCCGCCCCGCGCTACTCGCCGTTCGACGGCGTGCTGGAAACGCTGTCCGCCGCACTGGGCGACATGATCGTCTCCGCGCGCGAGCAGCATGGCGAGATCGTGATCCATGTGGTGCGCGAACGTGTGGTCGAGGCGCTGACGGCGCTGCGCGACACGCACGAGTACCAGCAGCTGATGGACATCGCGGGTGCCGACTACCCTTCGCGGCCCGAGCGCTTCGAGGTTGTCTACTGCCTGCTTTCGCTCACCAGGAACCACCGCCTGATCGTCAAGGTCGCGACCGACGAGCAAGTGCCGGTGCCGACGGTGACCGGGCTTTGGCCAAACGCGAGCTGGTACGAGCGCGAGGTCTATGACCTTTATGGCGTGCTGTTCGCCGGGCACCCCGATCTGCGCCGCATCCTGACCGACTACGGTTTCCAGGGCCATCCGTTCCGCAAGGACTTCCCGCTGACGGGCTATGTCGAGCTGCGCTACTCGGAAGAGGACAAGCGCGTCGTCTACGAGAAGGTCGAGCTTGCGCAGGATCTGCGCCAGTTCGATTTCATGAGCCCGTGGGAAGGCGCGGACTATGTGCTGCCGGGCGACGAGAAGGCCGCGACGCCTCCTCCGCCGCCACCTCCTCCTCCT
>CANGJI010000066.1 GCA_947454135.1 Sphingomonadaceae bacterium | reverse complement strand
GGTTTTTGGCTCGTCTCGCCTATCTATCCTTCGTCATCCCCGCGCAGGCGGGGATCCAGAGCGGCCCCTCAAAACGCCTAATGCGCAGGCGGCAGGTGCCTCAGCAGCAAGCCGTCCTGATGATCCTTGACGAAACCCTTCCATGTCGGGTTCGCGCCGCCTTCGCTCACCGCATCGTAGCGCTTGTCGTCGCTCACCCACTTGGCGCCATCAGAATCCTCTGACGGGACGTTGAGGTAATCGGCCTTGGCCGCTTCACCCTTGAGCTGAAGATCCAGGAACGCAGTGATGAAATGAAGCGCGATGCTGTTGACGCGCGGCTTGCGCCACATGCGGTCTTCGAACCAAGAGAAATCCCACGCGGTGCCGCGCATTTCCGCAGGCGCCGGATTGGTGCCGATGGCATGCCCGGCGCCCTTCAACGCCAGCAGCCAGCGGTCCGAGCCCTTGGCATCACGGAAGATCGCTGCAGGGCCGGGATCATACCCGACAGTGCGGTCTGCCGTGCCGGCGACCACCAGCAGCGGCGCCTTGATGCCCGAGAGGCCGTTCGCCCCCCAGGCAGTCCAAGGCGCGCCGCCCGCAGGGGCAATAGCGACAACGGCCTTGATCGCCGGATCGTGGAGCGCAGCGACCTCGGGACCACTTCCGGTATACCGCTCGACCAGCGCGGACGGCAGGCGCTTCACGGCAGGGCTTCCCGCATCGAGTTCGGCGCCAGCTACCGTCAGCGCGCCGTAGCCGCCGAACGAGTAGCCCGCGAGCGCGATGCGCTTGGTATCGCCGAGCGGACCGAGCAGCCCATCCCGGATGCGGCGCAGGACGAAGGTGATATCGAGCGGACGGCGGATCAGCGTTGCGGGCGTCTTCGACGTATCGGTTATCGCCGGATCATGGTGGCGGATGGCAACCACGACATAACCCTTGGTCGCCAGGTTCTCGCCCAGCCACGAAAGCATGACCGGATCGTTGTTGTAGCCATGCGAGAGGAGAACAATCGGATAACCCTTCCCCGCCGGCTTTGCACCGGTGACGGCGAGCGCGGGCACGGTGAAATAGGCTGGCGGCTTGGGCGGTTCGGATACGAGGCTGGCGCGGTAGGTCGCGCGGCGATCCTTGGGGCCAACCGTCGCGGGATACCAGATCACCAGCGGCATCGTGCGGTCAGCCCGCACCAGTACGCCCTTGGCAAGGCTGCCGAGCGGATCGACCGCGCCCTTGTCCACCACGGTCTTCTCGATCACGCCAACGCCGTTGGGACCGAGCGCGGCAAGTGCGGGGGCGCCTACCTCCGGGATGCTGGGGGGCGGCGCTGCCTCGGCAGGCGCGGCGGCCACGGACGACGCGGTAAGCATCGCCGCAAAAACCGACAGCGGCCTCAAGCGCGAATCATCCCGGTGGCCGGCTTGCAGCCGCAAAGCGGCCCGCAATCCAAGTGGTTCGATGGGTTTTCCCGGTCATCCGCCGGGTTTGTCCTTGCCTCTCGCATGACCCTTGTTACCGCATTTACCACGAGCCGCGCTATCTTGTATTCGTATCCCCGGTTGCGCTAGCTGCATTTGTCCGACCACCTGCGCGTGGCTAAGGAGCGGGCGCCATCACACAAGCGTCATCAAACGGGGCCTCCTCACACCGGGGCCGCAACAGCAGGCAGGAGCGTTCACGTGCCGGATCCGGAAACCTATGACCTGCTGATCGTCGGCGGGGGGATCAACGGCGCCGGGATTGCCCGCGATGCTGCCGGGCGCGGCTTGTCCGTCCTGCTCGTCGAACAGGAAGACCTTGCCAGCCATACGTCTTCAGCCAGCACCAAGCTGATCCACGGCGGGCTGCGCTATCTCGAATACTACGAGTTCCGTCTGGTGCGCGAGGCACTGATCGAGCGCGAGCGGCTGCTGGGCATGGCCCCGCACATCATCTGGCCGCTGGCTTTCGTGCTGCCGCAGATGAACTCACCGCGCCCGGCATGGCTCGTACGGCTCGGCCTGTTCCTTTACGACAACCTCGGCGGGCGCAAGAAACTGCCCGCCACGCGCACAGTCAACCTCGCCCGCTCGCCGCTCGGCAATGGCCTCAAGCCCGGCGCGAAGACGGCGTTCGTCTATTCGGACTGCTGGGTCGAGGACAGCCGCCTCGTCGTGCTCAACGCCCGCGATGCCGCCGAGCGCGGCGCACAGATCGAGACGCGGACCAAGCTGGTCTCCGCCATCCGCGAAGGTGCGCTGTGGAAGGCCGAGATCGCCGGTGGCAGCGGCACGCGCACGGTCATGGCCAGGGGCCTTGTCAACGCGGCGGGTCCGTGGGTGGAAGACGTTCTCCAGCGCGCCGCAAGCGCCAGTCAGGACCGCGGCGTGCGCCTCATCAAGGGCAGCCACATCGTGGTGCCCAAGCTCTATGAGGGCGATCATGCCTTCATGTTGCAGAACCCCGACCGCCGCATCGTCTTCGCGATACCTTACGAGCACGATTACACGCTGATCGGCACGACCGACGAGCCGTGGCAGGGCCAGCCCGGCAAGGCGCAGATCTCGCCCGAAGAGACCGACTATCTGTGCGAGACGGTACGCCGCTACTTCGCACGGCAGATCCAGCCTAAAGATGTCGTGTGGAGCTATGCCGGCATCCGCCCGCTCTATGACGACCACGCCGCGAGCGCTTCGGCGGTGACGCGCGACTATGTGCTCGACCTCGATGGCGCGAACGACAAGGCGCCTCTGCTCAGCGTGTTCGGCGGCAAGATCACGACCTACCGCAAGCTTGCCGAGCATGCGCTCGAAAAACTGGTGCCGTTCTTTGCGCACGCGAAGGGCGATTGGACCGCAGGCGCGGACCTGCCCGGCGGCGACATTCCGGGCGACGACTTCGAGACGTTCGCGGCGCAGCTTGCAGCAAAGCACCCTGCCCTGCCCGGTCCGCTGCTCACGCGGCTGGCACGCGCCTATGGCACGCGCGCCGGGGCCATTCTCGGCACGGCGCATACGATGGACGCGCTGGGCACCGACTTTGGCGGCGGGCTGACGCAGGCGGAAGTCGATTACCTCGCCGATCAGGAATGGGCCCGCAGCGCGGAGGATGTGCTCTACCGCCGCAGCAAGCTTGGCCTGCATGTGCCGCCGGGCACGGCAGAAGCTGTCGAAGCCTATCTTGCGGCGCGCCATTCCTGAACGCAGGCGCGATTTCGCTTAACCAGCGCATGGTCCGCAATTGGGCCAGCCCCGATGTTTGATGCGCGGTAAGTGGCCGAAAAACGGGTGTCTGCTGTGCGGGAAAGCCCGCGCAGGCGTTTAGACGCGCGTTGAGGCAGTGTCGGCAATGCTGAAGAGGCCATCTCTCTCAGCGCGAGCGACACGACCATGCCCCGCTTTTCCGACCTGTCACCTGCGGCGCGCTTTGCCGCCAGCACCGATCCCTTCATCAAGGCCCTGCTTCCGGCCGACGCGATGTTCCGGCTGGTGTGGTCGGCCAAGAATGCCGGCGGCACCACGCAGATCAGCTACAGCTTTCCCTGGGCGGACGGGGCGGCCAGCCAGTTCACCTCGCCCTATGGCCGGGCCGAGAATACAGCGGCAATCACGGGCGCGGTAAACGCCGCGCAGGCACCGATGATCGCCAAGGCGTTCGAGGCCTGGTCCAATGTCGCGAACATCACTTTCACGCCAGTCATAGAGACCGCCGACGGCACCGTGGGCGACATCCGCATCGCGTTCAGTTCGGCGATCCCGGCAGGCTACTGGGGCTATTCGCTCGGCGTCTCGGACGGGCGCGCCAATGCGCACGGCGATATCTGGATCGATGATGCGATCATCGGCCAGTCCTTCGCGCCGGGCACCTACAACTACATGGCGATGCTGCACGAGATCGGCCACAGCCTCGGCCTCAAGCACACGTTCGAAGCGCCCAAGATCCCGGCCGGGTTCGACAACCAGCGCTATTCGATCATGTCCTACACCTCGCCCGAGAAAGTGTGGTGGCGCGACATCACCACGGGGACGACCCAGTTCCTGATCAAGACGCCGATGGTCTACGACATTCTCGCGATCCAGAAGCTCTACGGCGCGAACATGACCTACCGCACGGGCGCCGATACTTATGCCTTCGATCCGGCGGCACCGTCATTCGAGACGATCTGGGATGCGGGCGGGACCGACACGTTCAGCGTCGCCGCGTTCAGCGAGGGCTGCACGGTAGACCTGAGGCCCGGAGCCTATTCCTCGCTCGCCTATGACGGCGTGGCGCTGGCCAACAACATCGGCATCGCGTTCGGCTGCAATATCGAGAACGCCCTTGGCGGCGGCGGCAGGGATACGTTGGTAGGTTCGGAACTCGCCAACCTGCTCGACGGCGGTGCCGGGGCGGACATGCTGCAAGGCAACGGCGGGGACGATCTGCTGCGTGGCGGCACAGGAAACGACCAGCTCGACGGCGGCGCCGGCAATGACACGCTGAGCGGGGGCGAAGGCGACGACATGCTGGCTGGCGGCGCGGGGAACGACATTCTCGACGGCGGTGCCGGCACCGATACCGCCAGCTACGCCGCGATGAGCGCCGCCTTGCGGGTAAGCCTCGCGGCCTCGAGCGCGCAGGCCACCGGCGGCGCGGGGAATGACACGCTGATCGGCATCGAAAACCTCATCGGTGGTACCGGCGCGGACATCCTGACTGGCGACAACGGGGCCAACGTGATCGACGGAGGCAATGGCGCGGACCAGCTTTCCGGCGGCGGCGGCGCGGATATCCTGATCGGCGGCGGCGGGCGCGATACGCTGCAAGGCGGCGCGGGCGGCGATGTGTTCCGTTTCAACGCGCTGGGCGATCTGCCGGGAACCACCGCGACCACCGCCGATACGATCCTCGATTTCAGCAGCGCGCAAGGCGACCGCATCGACCTGTCCGCAATCGACGCGGTGAGGCAGACCGCCAGCGTGAACGATGCCTTCACATGGATCGGCAGCGCGGCCTTCAACAAGGTCGCCGGGCAGCTGCGCTATGTCGTGACGAACGGGGTCGGCCTCATCAGCGGGGATATCGACGGCAATGGCACCCCCGATTTCGCGATCCGCCTCGATGGCGGCCCAGCCCTTACGGCCCTCGATCTCGTGCTCTAGGCCTTCATCACGCGCAGCGGCACGCCCTGATAGGAAAGGCCGGGCAACAGGCTTTCCTGCTTCATGATCACGCTGCCGGGGCCGACATGCGCACCCTCGCCCACGTAGCAGCCATAGAGCGGGACAGTGCCCGAACTGATCGTCGCGCCAGCCATGATCCGCACCTTGTCCACCTTGAGCACGCGGTCTTCGAAGGTGTGCGCCTGGAAGAAAGCGGTGACGGTGGCGCCATCGCCGATCTCGATCATGTCGGGATCGACGACTTGCGAGAACTGCGGCCCGAGCACCGCGCGCTTGCCGATCTTGAGGCCCATGAGCCGCAGATAGATCGTGAGGAGGAAGGTTCCTTCAAGCTGCTGCAGGATCGCATTGGCATAGCGCGCCCATGCGACGAACACGAAGTCCCACCGGCTCGCCCAGCATGACCACAGCGCATGCTGTCCGGGCTTGACGCGGCCCATCAAGGTCCACTTGAGCACGGTGACGGCGAGCAGCAGCGCGAGGAGCGGGACGAGCGTCGCCAGCGGAATGACGATCAGCGCAAATTCGAGATTGGTCGATTCCGGCGCACCTTCGACCAGCAGCTTGTACCACAGCACGGTTGCCAGCAGCGGACCGACCGGCAGCACGAAACGCAGAAGTTCCCAGAACACCCGGTTGAAATAGCGGATGGGCGAAGGATCATGCGTGAGGCTGCGGTCCATCTCCACCACCTGACGGCGCGGCAGATCGAAGCTTGGCCGGCCGAAACGCGATTGCCCTGCCGAGATTTCCTTCGCATTGGCGACGGTGCTGATGCCGATGAGGATATCATCGGGCAGCACTTCGCCTGCCGGGATCACCGCGTGATTGCCAAGGAAGGTGTTGCGGCCGAGGACGATCGGCGCCAGCAGCACAGTCCCGCGCGAGATTTCCGGCCCGCCGAGGTAGATGCCATCGGCAAAGAACGTCTCCGCGCCGATGGTCACGAGTTCCGGCGTCACGTCGAAGATCGTGCTGATCTCGCACTTCTCGCCGATGTTCGCGCCGGCAAGACGCAGCCATTGCTTCCAGAACAGCGTTCCCGAAAGCCACTGGCCGGCGTTGAAGGTCGTCGCCGACTTCAGCCAGACGCGGATGTAGGCGAGGCTCCAACGATCGATCACACCGGGCTGGACGCGGCCCATCGCGCGCACCATCAGCGCACTCCACACGAGGCTGAGGGGGACGCTGATCATGGTCACGCCAAAGACGACGGCGAGGACCTGCGGATCGAGCTTCGGCTCGTAGATCCAGGTC
The DNA here is from genome assembly GCA_947454135.1 of Sphingomonadaceae bacterium. Lineage (GTDB taxonomy): Bacteria > Pseudomonadota > Alphaproteobacteria > Sphingomonadales > Sphingomonadaceae > Novosphingobium. The sequence goes on along the minus strand of CANGJI010000066.1, from coordinate 11,738 downwards.
CAGATCTCTTCCGAACCGACCCCTAGCAGGTAGCACAGCGCCAGCGCCAGCGCGCCGGTGGGCAGTGCGCCCAGCATGGTCGCGACACCTTCGGCGGCAAGCGTGGCAAGGCCGTGCGCGACAGGATGGAGCCGCATGCCACTGCGCGTGAGCGCAGGCGCCGCTGGCGCCGGTCCGACGCGGCGCGCGGGCACGCCGTCCCACAGCTCGCCCGCAGGCACAGCGGTGCCTGGATTCACGACCGACAGCGGCGCGATCACGCTGCCTGCGCCGATGCGGCAGCCATGCTCGACCGAGGCGCGGGTTTGGAGCGTTGCATCGGCCTCGATGACGATGGGGCCAACGACGATATCGCCCCGGTCATATTCGACGAGACCAAGGTGCGCATCCTGCCCGAGCGTGACGTTGTCGCCGATCTCGAGCAGATCCCAGCCGCCACGGTGGAGATGGACACCGCGGTGGATATGCACCCCGCGCCCGATCTTCGCGCCCAGCAGGCGCAGCACCGCGTTCTGGAACACGGTGCCCGAAAGCATCGGCCAGGGGATCAGCCGCGCAGACTGAACGGTAACCCAATGGCGCAAGTGGTATGTGCTCCACACCGGCGCGCGAACGGGGCGGTAGCGCCCGAGCGCGACGCGCTTGACCAGCAGTGTGAAGCCCACCGAAATCGGCAGGTAGAGCGCAACGCCGATCACGGTGATGAGCGGCGTCAGCAGCACGAAGGCGACGAGATCGAGCTTGTCGAACAGGAGCGGGAAGAGCTCCCACGCCACCGCCCAGCTGACCCAGCCGCCGAAAGCAAGCTCGCCCGCGAGCCACGCGATCTGCACCACGTTCGCCAGAAGCGGACGCGCCTTGCCTTCGCGAACCAGTTCAGGCGCGATGTGCTGCACGGTATTGGCGGCAGCGGCATTGGATTCCTCGCCAAGCGCCGCCAGCGCGCGCACGGTGCGCGCGGCATAAATATCGCTGACGGTGACCCAATCCGCCGCGCCTTCCTCGCGCAGCAGGGTGACGAGCAGCGCGGCGCTGAGGGAATCGCCGCCGAGATCCTCGAAGAAATCGTCCTCGACCGAGACACCGCCGGGCCGGTTGAGAATATTGGCGAAAGCCGCAGCCAGCGCGGTTTCCAGCGGGGTCGCGGGCGGCACGATCTCACGCGCAGCCACGGCGTCCGCCGTGAACGTCATCGGCGGGAGCGCCGCGCGGTTGAGCTTTCCGCCGACCGTGGTGGGGAGTTCGTCCAGCAGGCCGATCCGGCGCGGCACCATGTAGCCGGGCACGGTGCTGGCAAGCTGGGTGCGCAAGTCGTCCAGATCGAGCGCGGCTACGCCCTCCCCCGCCACGACATAGGCCACGAGTTCAGGCACCCCGCCCGCTTCCTGCAGGCGCGCGGCGGCAGCGCGGACGCCGGGCAGCGCGGCGAGGCGCGCCTCGATCTCGCCCAGTTCGACCCGGTAGCCGCGGATCTTGACCTGCGCGTCGATGCGGCCGTGGTAGAACAGGTTTCCGTCCGGCTCGCGGTGGACGAGGTCTCCGGTGCGGTAGATGCGCCCGCAGGTGGGGTGATCGACGAACTTCTCGGCGGTCAGATCCTCGCGGTCGCGATAGCCTCGCGCGACGCCGGCGCCGCCCATGCACAGCTCGCCCTGTTCGCCTTCGCGCACGGGCTGCAGCGCATCATCGAGCACGTAGGCCTGCATCCCCGGCACCGGGCGGCCGATGGTGATGGGGCCGCCGGGGACAATATCGCCGCGCAGGCAGGTGACCGCGCACTCGGTCGGGCCATAGCCATTGACCATGCGGCGACCCTCGGCCCAGCGGTCGGCAATATCGCGCGGCAGAGCTTCGCCGCCGACGTAGAGCAGCTTCAGATCGGGCAGAGCGCTTTGCGGATCGCGGCAGCCGCTGCTGCGCAGCAAGGTCGGCGGCGGGCAGAACACGGTCGCGCGCTCACGCCGCAGCCATTCGACGATATCCGGTCCGAGCCGAGCCGCCTCGTCGTCCATCACCACAAGTGTGGCGCCGGAGGCGAGCGCGAGCCAGATTTCCTCGATCGAGCTGTCGTAAGCGGCGGACGAGCCCTGGATCACGCGGTCATCCGGACCAAGGCCGAATTCATCGAGATCGGACGCGACAAGATTGGCGATGTTGCGATGCTCGACCATCACGCCCTTCGGCTTGCCGGTCGTGCCGCTGGTGTAGATCACGTAGGCGAGCTGATCGGGACGCACTTCGGCGGGAAGCACGGCGCCTGCGGGCGGTTCCTCCGCACCCAGTTGCGCCACTTGCAGCAAGGGCACGGCCCCCGCGACCGGACCGAGCCGAGCCGCGCCCGCAGCATCGGTCAGCACCGCCACCGCATCGGCATCTTCCAGCACTTCGGCAATGCGGTCATCGGGAAACGATGGGTCGATCGCGGTATAGGCCCCGCCTGCCTTGAGCACCGCGATCTGCGCCGCATAGAGCATTGGCGAGGTGCGCGGCAGCAGCAGCGCCACGATCCGCTCTGCCTCCAGTCGCGGCGCGAGGTGAAGCGCGAGCCGGTCGGTCAGTTGAGCCAGCTCGGCATAAGTCATCACCTGCCGCTCAGGCCGGGCACGCGCCGGCGGAACCTCTATCGCGACCCCTTGCGGAGTGCGCGCGGCCGCTTCGGCAAGGAAGGCGTGCAGCAACGTAGGACGGATATCGGGGGCGGTGACCATCCCGCCGCTCTATCGCTGCGCGCAAAGCGGTCAAGCGGTGGATCGTCCCGAAACCGTGCAGGACAGGGCAGCCGGGATCGCCATTACCCCCTCTGCGACGACGGGCCTGCCTGACGTCGTTCAGGACAGGAACAGGCGCCGCGCGGCGGCATCGCACAGCTCGACGCAGCGCTCGCGCGGGGTGCGCTGTTCCGAGAGGTAGTATTCGATCCACAGGCCGTCGAGCACCGCGGAAAGCAGCGCGATGCCATCGGCGAGCGGCAGGGCATCGGTGCGGCCCGGAAGCCGGGTGACAAGGCGCTCCAGCAAGTCGCGCTGGCGAACGTTGAACCTTGCCGATACCACGGCGAAATCCATCCGGCTGCGCGCCAGCTGCCAGAACACCATCCATGCGCCGATGATGTCCGGCCCGGCCCAGTCATCCGAAAAGACCGCGACGAAATACTTGTGCAGCGCCTCTTGCGGGTTGGCCGCATAAGGCATGGCCGCCGCCTCGAGCTGGGTCAGCATGTCCTCGCACAGCTGCTCGTAGGTTTCGAGCAGGAGGTTGTCCGGGTTCTGGAAATAGTGCCGCAGGAGCCCGTGGCTGACCCCCGCCTGACGGCAGATCTCGCGGCCCGTGGCCCCCTTCGCGCCAAGCCGGGCAAGGCAGCTCACCGTCGCAGTGACAAGATCAGCCCGCCGGACCACCGGGGACGCACGGCGGCGCGGCGGCGCCTTGGTTGCCGGCTTCGCCATGCTCAGGCCGCCCGCCGCGCCGCGCGCTGGCCGAGCCAATAGACCACCGTGCCGCTGCCCAGCAGCACCGTCGTCAGCCCCAGGATCTTGATGACCGCGAGGAGCTTGTTCGGCTCGTCCGAGGCCGGGAAGCCTGCGAGCACGAGCGCAGTGAGCGTGGTGGCAAGCCCGACGCAGGCGAACAGGATCGACGTGACGCGCCCGCCGGGCAGACGCGTGACTTCGACATCGCTGGGCCGCCCCTGGAGGCGGATCACGGCGAGGAAGACCAGTGCAAACGGCAGAAAGGCTGCGATGATTCCCATGCTCACGAGCACGTCATACGCACCTTTCACGCCAGTTCCAGCCTGTCCGAGTATGCATAGGACTGCGCCGAGCCCGCCTTGCACGAGAATGGCGACATAGGGCGTGCCCCACTTGGGGTGTACTCTGGCGAAGACGGGCGGCAGCAACCGGTCTATCCCCACCGCAAAGGGAATGCGCGCGGCGCATGAGAGGAAACCGCTGGCGGCCCCGAGGTTGCCGAGCGTGATCAGGAGCGCGAGCGGAACGACGATCCATCCGGCTCCGACCTTTTGCGCCGCCACGGCACCTGCCTGGACCAGGCCTTGCAGCGTGTTCACCTCGCTCGAGGGCATCGCCAGCAGCACGGCGAAAGTGCCGATGATGTAACACGAGACGATCACCACGCCCGCGATCGGCAGCGCACGCGGGATGGTGCGGCGCGGGTCCTTGATCTCGCCGCTCATGAACGAGGCCGTCTCCGCGCCCGAAAGCGCAAAGGCGATGGCTGCCCACATCAGCATGTGTTGCAGATCGAATACCGGAACGAACGATTGGGGCGTGAAATCCGTCGCCGAACCGAACTGCCACCACGCGGCGATGCCCAGCACGATGACGATCAGCGCCGGTCCCCACATGCCGACGGCGCCGAGATTGTGAAGCCAGCGCCCGAAGCGCATGCCGAAGATGTTGATCGCGGTGATGAACGCGAGTGCCGTCAGCGCAAACCCCATGAAGAACACCGGATTGCCGCGCAGATGCAGCCAGTTCGTGCCGCCGATGTAGAGTGCATTGCCGGCGTCGAAATAGAGCACGCTCGGAAAATAGGGGAGGTTCGAGGTGAAGTAGCTCCACCCCGCCATGAACCCGACGTAAGGCCCGAAGGCCTCGCGCGTCCAGATGTAGAGCCCGCCTTCCTGCGGGTAGCGCGAGGACAGCTCGACGATGGCCAGCACGAACGGCAGATAGAAGCACAGCAGCGCGCCGATCCAGACCACGATCGAGCTTGGCCCGAAGGCCGCCGCCGTCGCGATCCAGCGCAAGCTGACCCCGGTGACGACGTAGAACATCGCGAGATCGGCAACGCCCATGACCTTGTGAGGTTGGGTCGCGCCACCTGCCATCAGCGGCGGCCCTGCTTCCGGGTATCGCGCAGCACCTGCTTGGCCGCATTATGCCCCGGCGCGCCGGTCACGCCGCCGCCGGGATGCGCGCCCGCACCGCAGAGATAGAGCCCCTCGACCGGCGTGCGGTACTGCGACCAGCGCGGCACCGGGCGCATTGAAAACAGCGCGCCGGGATGGAGGTCGCCGTGGAAGATATTGCCCTCGGTGAGACCGTAGATCCGCTCCAGATCGAGCGGGGTGAGCATGACGCGGCCAAGGATCAGCTCGCGCAGGTTCGGCATGTGGCGACTGATCTGATCGATGATCGATTCCGCCAGCGCATCGCGTCTCTCGTCCCAGGTGCCTTCGCGCAGCGCATAGGGCACGTACTGGATGAAGCAGGTCAGCATGTGGTGCCCGGGCGGGCACAGGCTGTCATCGACAAGGCTGGGGATCACGCAATCGATCCACAGCTCATCGGGCACATCGCCGAACCGCGCCGCATCGGCGCAGCGCTGCGCGCCCTCCAGCGTCGGCGCGATCGTTAGCAGCGCGCGTTCGAGCGGCGTTGCATCGGGCTTGCGTCCGATCACGGTCGGCTCTCCGGACAAGGCGATGTTGAGCTTGGCCGCGGGGCCGCCCATCTTGATCGCGGCGATGTCGCGGCGGAAATCCTCGGGCAGGTCAGCCTTGGCGAGGAGCCCTAGGAACGTACGCTTGGGATCGGCGTTGGAGAGCACGACCTTCGCGCGCAGCTGCCGTCCGTCGAGCAGGGTCACGCCTGTCGCGCGGCCATCCTCGACATCGATGCTGCCCACCGGCGCGCTCGTTTCGATCACCGCGCCAAAACCGCGCGCAGCTGCGGCAATCGCGCCCGAAACCGCGCCCATGCCGCCCATGACATGACCATTGAAGCCCTGCACCGCGTTATCGCCGCCAGCGAGGAGATGGAACAGCAGCCCCACCGCCGAGCCCGGCTCGTACGGCCCGCCATGCTTGCCGTAGACGTTGTTCGCCAGGATCATCCGCTTTGCGGCATCGGATTCGAAGTGCCGGTCGAGGAACTCCCCGAGGCTGCCGGTGAGGAACTGCACCATCTCGCCGATCTCGGTGCCGGAGATGCGGCGGAAGCGGCGGACGATGCGCAGCCCCTCCTTGATCCGCTCAAGCCCCCGCGCCGCGAGGTCGGGCGGGGATTCGAGGAAGAAGGGCTGGAGATACCGCGCCAGCGCCTTGAGCTTGCGGTCGACTTCCAGAAAGGCCTCGGCATCGCGCGCGGAGAAGCGGGCAATTTCCTGCGCGGTACGCTCGGTGTCCGCCCACCAGCGGATGATCTCGGCCTCTCCGGCATCATTGGTACCGAGCGGAACGGTGAGGATCGGATCGCAGGCGACCATGCGCAGGCCGTGGCGGCCGAGATCGAGATCGCGGATCACCGTCGGCATCAGCATCGAGGCGATGTAGGAGGTGAACGAGACGCGGTGTCCGGGGATCACCTCTTCGGTAACGCAGGCGCCGCCGACGATGGGCCGCGCTTCAAGAACGAGTACCGAGCGCCCCGACTTTGCCAGATAGGCCGCCGCAGTGAGGCCGTTGTGCCCCGCTCCGACGACGATCGCATCCCAGATCCTGCCCGTCACATCCATCGCGCTCGCCGTCTTCAACCCTTATATCTTTCGGATTGGATGCCTGCCCGAAGCATGCTTATAAGGCAAGCGTCTAATAAGTGGAGCGGAGCGGCGGCAATGGACGATCAGGCCAATGGCGGCATGGAAAAGTCGCTCGAGAGCGCCGCCTACCTCACGGCGGGCGCTTTTGCACGCGACAAGGCCGCGATCTTCCACCGCCAATGGTTCTGCGCGGGCCGCGAAGAGGACATGCCTGCGCCCGGCGATTACAAGGTGCTGGACGTGGCAGGCGAAAGCGTGATCGTGGTGCGCGGCAAAGAGGGCGCGCTCCATGCCCATTACAATGTCTGCCGCCACCGCGGCGCGCGCATGTGCGATCAATCCAGCGATGCGCGCTGGGGCGTCACGCTCGATGCAGGCGTGGTGGGCCGCACGATGATCCGCTGCCCCTATCACGGCTGGTCCTATGCGCTGGACGGCCGCCTGCTCGCCGCGCCGCAGCTTCAGGATACGCCGGGCTTCGACAAGAGCCGGTTCAGCCTGCATCCGGTCAGCGTCCGCACCTGGGGCGGCTTCGTCTTCCTCAACCTCACGCCCGAAACTGCGCCCGATTTCGCGGCTGACCTTGCAGAGCCTTCGCGGCGGCTGAAGAACTACCCGCTGGCCGATCTCGTGACGGCAAGGACCATCAGCTACGAAGTGCAGGCCAACTGGAAGCTGATCCTCGAGAACTACAACGAGTGCTACCACTGCCCCGGCGTCCATCCGGAGCTGACTGCGATCGTGCCTGCGTTCAAGGTGCGCGGCGGGATCGACCTCGATTGGGAAGCGGGCATTCCGCACCGCGAAGGCGCGGTGACCTATACCTGGGACGGCACGACCACACGCGCCCCCTTCCCCGGCCTCTCGGACGAGGAAAAGGTGCGCCACAAAGGCGAACTGATCTACCCCAACCTCATGCTGAGCGTCGCTTGCGAGCATGCCGCCGCCTTCGTGCTCTGGCCGATGGCGGCGGATCGCACGCTCATCGAGTGCCGCTTCCTGTTCCATCCGGACGAAGTGGCCAAGGCGGACTTCGACCCGGCCGACGCAGTCGATTTCTGGGATCTCGTCAACCGGCAGGACTGGGCCGTGTGCGAGCGTGTCCAGTCCGGCATTGCTGCACGCGTCCACACCCACGGCTACTACGCGCCGATCGAAGACCTCAGCCTCGATATCCGCCGATACGTCGCAAAGTGCGGAGAGCCCTGATCGGCATGAGCGCAAGCTGCCGCTTGCAGTTGCGCTTCAGAGGGGGCAGCTTAACCAACAGAAGATCGGCAGGACCGGCACGAGTTGAGGAGACGAGGATGAAGGCTGCAACCCCCGCGCGCCGGGCTCTGACGGCTGGCGCCGCCGCCTGCGTCATCGCGCTTGCAACACCTGCGATGGCCGCCCCGCCGGCCCCCGATGCGGATGGCTTCGTTGCCGACCGCGCCTTCGAGAAGCACCTCGCCGAGCAGTTGCTCGATGCCAAGCCCGGTGACGTCATCTCGGTCCCTGCGGGCAAGTGGAAGCTCTCGCGCGGGCTCTCGCTCACAGCCTCGGGCGTCACCATCCGCGGTGCCGGGCGCGACAAGACGGTACTGTCCTTCGCCGGCATGGTTGCGGGTCCGGTTGGCCTGCAGGTCACCGGTGACCGCTTCACGCTCGCGGATCTCACCGTGCAGGATACCAAGGGCGACGGCGTCAAGATCAACGGCACGAAGGGCGTCACCATCCGCGGCGTGCGCGTCCTCTGGACCAGCCCGGACAACACCACCCACGGCGCCTACGGGCTCTATCCGGTCGGCTGCACGGATGTGCTGATCGAGGACAGCGAAGTCTCCGGTTCTTCAGATGCCGGCATCTATGTCGGCCAGTCGGACAATATCATCGTGCGCCGCAACCACGCGATGCAGAACGTCGCGGGGATCGAGATCGAGAACTCGACCCACGCGGACGTCTACGAGAATGTCGCGACCGGCAACACCGGCGGCATCCTCGTGTTCAACATGCCCAACCTGCCCAAGCCCGGTGGCTTCACCCGCATTCACGGCAACGTCTCGCAAGCCAACAACACGCCCAATTTCGGCGCCAAGGGCACCGCCGTCAGCATCGTTCCCGCCGGGACCGGCATGATCGTCCTCGCCAACGACGACGTCGAGATCTTCGACAACGTCATCAAGGACAACAACACCGTCGGCATTGCCATCGCCAGCGACTATTCGACCAACTACAAGATCGAGGCCGGTTCTCCCGGCGCACACGATCCCTTTCCGGAGCGCGTGCTGATCGCGAACAACACCATTTCCGGCATCGGCGCCGCGCCCGACAACGCGCTGTTCCCGGCCGCGCAACTCATTCTCGGCGCCGGGCAGAGCATGAACCTCGTGTGGGACGGGTTCGCCCGCAGCGAAGGCGGGGACAATGGCATCTGCGTCGCGACCGGCCCCGACAAGCTCGTCCGGCTCGATGCAGCGCATCCGGGGCAGCTCAGCCTGATCGCCAGCCGCGACTGCAGCGCCTTCCCGCGCCAGAAGGCCGTCGTGATCCCTTGAGCAAAGCCATGCCCACGCGCCTGCGCCTTGTCCTGTGGTCGATCCTTTCCCTGCTGCTGGGCTTTGCCTTGCTCGGGCGCGCGGCGGGCGAAAGCGGCCCCGCGCCGGGGGCGTTTCCGGCCAAGCTGTCCGGCTGGGGGCTGATCCACCGCGAAGGTGCCATGCTTAAGGCCCGCGCGGGCAGTGTGACCTATGATCTCGCGACCCCGCTGTTCAGCGACTATGCCCTGAAATGGCGCGTCCTGTTCCTGCCGAAGGGGGCCAAGGTCGCTTACGACCCCGATCGCACGTTCGATCTGCCCGTCGGTACGGTGATCGCCAAGACGTTCTACTACCCCCTCGCCCCCGCAGCGCAATCGGGCGGTGACACGGTGCTCAAGGCCCGTCCGGCTGATTACCAGACGGGCACCTCCGGGCTCAGGCTCGGCCGGGTCAGGCTCATGGAAACGCGCCTGCTGGTGCGGCGCGATGCAGGCTGGGTTGCCCTGCCCTACGTCTGGGACGAGGACCAGCGCGATGCGACGCTGGAACGTGTCGGCGATACGATTGCGCTGACGCTCGTCGATGGAGCAGAGCGCACGCCGTTCACCTATGTCGTGCCCGGCACCAACGACTGCGCCGCTTGCCACGCGCCTGACTACACCAAGGGCGCGATAAACCGGATCGAACCGATCGGCCTCAAGGCCCGCCACCTCAACCGCAGCTTTCCCGGCGCATTCGGCGAGGAGAACCAGCTCGCGCGGCTGGCCAAGCTAGGCTACCTCACCGGACTTCCCGAAGCGCGGACAATTCCCGCCAACGTGGATTGGCGCGACAGCGCCGTGCCGCTCGATGCCCGCGCGCGCAGCTACCTCGATATCAATTGCAGCCACTGCCACTCACCGGTGGGCGCGGCGCGGACCACCGGGCTGTGGTTCGATCAGGGCCACGAACACGGTGCCGATTGGACCAGCCCGACCCGCATCGGCATCTGCAAGCAGATCGTCGCGGGCGGCCACGGCGGCGGCGGACGGCCATTCGACGTCGCGCCGGGTGAGCCTGATCGTTCGATCCTGCTGTACCGCGTCGGCTCCAGCGAGCCGGGCACGATGATGCCCGAAATCGGCCGCTCGCTTGTGCATGCCGAGGGCCTTGCGCTGCTGACCAACTGGATCACCCGGATGGACGGCCGGTGCCGCCTCGCCTCGGAAACGCCCTGACCGCGCCGGGCAGGCAAAACCCGGGCATTCGCTCGGGTTATACGGCAATCGGCGCCGATGGTGCGGACAGCTTCACCTGGTCACGGCCGGCGGTTTTCGCCTCATAGAGCGCAAGGTCTGCTCTCTCCAATGCCGGCTGAAGGTCACCCTCATCAGGAGCCAGTTCAGCCACACCGATCGAGACTGTCCACTGCAGATCGGCCGGCGCCGCAAGTCTGGATTGCTTCACCGCCTCGCGCAGCCGCTCGGCCAGTGCATAGGCCTGATCGATGGTCGTCTCGGGCAAGGCGAGGACGAATTCCTCACCGCCATAACGGCCGAAGATGTCAGACTTGCGCAAGTTCTGCGCCACCACTTCAGCCACGCTCTTGATCACATCGTCGCCAAGCGGATGGCCGAACCGGTCGTTGATGCGCTTGAAGTGATCGATATCCATGATGAGGATCGAGAGCGGGCGGCTGTACCTGCCTGCGCGCGCTACTTCCGCCTTGGTCGCCTCGAACCAGGCGCCTCGCATCATTGCGCCGGTCAGCGAGTCCGTCGATGCGATCTGGCGCAGTTCGAGCTCGTCGACCACAACCTTCGCAAATCTCTCGAGAACAGACAGTTCGGAATTGATGAACTCCCGCGGCCTCGTGTCGATCGCACAGAGGGTTCCGACGATGTAGCCCTCGGGTGTTTTCAGCGGGACACCAAGATAGCTGCGAATGTAGGGTTCACCGGTAACCAGCGGATTGCCGCGAAACTGCTGGCTATCCTGGGTTTCCGGGATGATCAGCGGCGCATCCTTCTTGATCGCCTCATTGCAGAACGCGATGTTGCGGGCGGTTTCCGGCGTCGCAAGGCCGCGTCTGGCCTTGAACCACTGCCGCGTCCTGTCGACCAGCGACACAGCGCAGATCGGTACGTGGAGGATGTCCTGCACGAGCGAAACGATGTTCTCGAACGGCTGCTCGGGTCCGGTATCAAGCACGTTCAAACGCTCGAGCGCCCGCAGGCGCCCCGGTTCGTCGGTCTTGAGATCGGAAAGCATGAGCGTACTCCCTGGTAGTTCGATAAATCAGGCAGATGACTCTCTAGCTCAGCTTAAAGGCCTGAAAAATCTTGTAATATTCACATGACGGTGTTCGCGGGATCCTGCGGACGACTACAGAATGCCTTTTTTGCAGGCGATAAGGATGGCCGCTGCAGTATTCGGCGCCCCCAGTTTCGCGAGGAGCTTGGCCCGATAGATTTCGACCGTGCGTCGGCTCAGCCCGATGTTGGCCCCGATCTCTTCGTTCGAATGCCCGTCAGCAACCTGGTGCAGCACCTGCAATTCGCGCCTGCTGAGGTTGGGCGCGCGATGTTCGCAAGGCCGCGCAATTGCGTGGCCAGCATCGGCGGCGGGCTGCGAGGCGCTGCGCAATGCCGGCCGGGCGTCCCGCTTCACCAGGGCCACATCAGCATCAGCAGTGCGAAGCGTTTCGGTCCTGCTCGGACTGCTGGGCTCGAACAT
>CANGJI010000065.1 GCA_947454135.1 Sphingomonadaceae bacterium | reverse complement strand
GGTCGCCGCAAGCGCCGCAAGCGTCGCCGGGGCCGCGGCCGCGACCGTGAGGGCGGCGAAAACGCCCAGTCGGCTGGCGGCGAAGGCGAGAGCGAAGCCGAGGATGACGACGGCGACGAAGGCGAGCGCAGCGAAAGTGGCGAACGCTCGGATGATCGCGGCGAAGAACGCGGTCCGCGCAAGCGCCGCCGCCGTGGTCGCCGGCGGCGCGGTGGTCGCGGTGACGGCGAAGCTCAGGGCGGCGAAGGCCAGTCTGATGCAGCCGAGACCGAGACTGGCGATGCCGGTGATGAAGGCGAAGGCGCTGAGGCGGCTGAAGCCCCTGCACCGGTGGAAGCTGCCGATGAAGCGCCGGCCAAGCCCAAGCGCACCCGCCGACGCAAGGCTGAGGCTGAAACGCCTGTTGCCGAAGTAGCAGTCGAAGCGGCTCCCGAGCCTGCTGCGGACGCGGTTACGGCGGAAGTGGAAGCCGAAGCACCGGCCAAGCCCAAGCGCACCCGCCGCAAGAAGACCGATTCGGTCGAAACCGAAGCGCCTGCTGCGGAAGCGCCTGCTGCGGAAGTAGCGGCCCAAGCACCGGCAGCAGAAGCCGAAGCGGAAGCACCGGCCAAGCCCAAGCGTACGCGCCGCAAGAAGGGCGAATCGCCTGAAGCCGAGGCCGCCGTTGCCGAAGCACCGGCCGAGGAACCGGCGGCGGCAGAGCCCGCTGATGCAGCGCCGGCTGACGAAAACCCCGGCGAGCCGCGTCGCGGCTGGTGGCAGCGCACCTTCGGCGCCTGATCCACGCAGGGCCAATGCCCAAACAAAAGGCCCTCCCCGGCACATACGCCGGGGAGGGCCTTTTGCTGTGACCCTGAGGGCTGCTCAGGCGAGGCGCGTCGCGCTGCCCCATTCCATCCAGGCGGCCCAGCGCGGCGTACCCGGGAGATAGCCCTGCCCGATCGGCGAGACATCGAAGCCGGCATGACGCACCGCTCCGGCAATCGGCCGGGTCAGGTGACAGCCACCGGCGATCGGCTTCCAGAACGGCTCGATTCGCTGCTGCCAGCGCTGCACGTTGCCATCCGGCGCACTGCCATGTTCGAGGAACAGCAGCTGTCCGCCCGGCTTCAGGATCCGGCGCATTTCCGAAAGCACACGCTGCGGGTCGTCCACCGAACAGAGCGTGTAGGTGCAGACCACCGTATCGAAGCTCTCGCTGGCAAAGGGAATCGCCTCGCCCACACCGTGGCGAATATCGGCGGCCCAGCCCTTCTTGGCCGCTTCCGCCCGCGCGAAATCGAGCAGCTTGTCCGAAGGATCGATTCCGGCAAACGAGGTCACCGCGCCTGCATCATAAAACTGCTGGTTGTAGCCGCCCCCGCAACCGATCTCGAACACCGCGCCGCGCGCCTTGGGCACAACCTGCGCGCGCAAGTCCATAATGCCCGGCGCGCCGCAGCATGTGCGGATGAGCCGCGGCACCATGTGCCGATCCCAGAATGCCTTGAACCCCATCGCCAGCGCCCTCTCTTCTTCCAGATTTTCGCCGTTGTTGCACGCCCGGGCGCAGCCCGACAAGCGGCGGCTGTTCACGATTTCATGAGTCGAATCTTTGCCATCCTGTTTGTCCACGCGTCTAAGACATCTGCGAACCCGGCAAGCATCTCCCTGTTTAATCGATACAATTTCCTGAAAACATATCCGCACAGCGTTTGTTACGTTAGGGGATTGTTAGAAAGTTGTGCGTAGATAGGTCCTCGCTCACCGCGGAAGACACGACTGGTGAGTGGCGCGTGGGGCGCCAACTCAGGAGATCGAATATGACGCTTTTCAAGAACCTGCTCGCTAACGAAGATGGCGCGACCGCAATCGAATACGGTCTGATCGCCGCTCTCATCGCTGTTGCCGCCATCACCGCCATGGGCGCGCTGGGCAACTCGCTGTCGAACACGTTCAACCTGGTTTCGACCCAGATGAACAACGCTTCGGACGGCAAGCTCTAAGAGCTTCGCGCAAGCGAAACGTTCGGGGGCGGGGAACGAAAGTTCCCCGCCCCTTTCGTTTGTCTGCCTCCCGCCAGGACACGACGGCTGCCGATAACGCACCTGTCACCTTGGACAGGGGTTGGAAGGCCCCCTCCCCCCTTGCTCACCGCCACGGTTTCGCTAAGGACTGATCATCCATTTTTTCGAACCAGATCAAATCATCTGATCAACGAGGACGGCTCGATGGCGACCTTCACGCTTCCGAAGAATTCCAAGGTCAATGGCAAGTCGCGGCATTTCCCGGCGGCCACCCAGGGACGCATCCAGAAGTTCAAGGTCTATCGCTACGATCCCGATAGCGGTGAGAACCCCCGCTACGACACGTTCGAGATCGACCTCGACCAGTGCGGCCCGATGGTGCTCGACGCGCTCATCAAGATGAAGGGCGAGCAGGATCCCACGCTTACGTTCCGCCGGTCCTGCCGCGAAGGCATCTGCGGTTCCTGTGCGATGAACCTCAATGGCCGCAACGGCCTCGCCTGCACCACCGCCATTTCGGATCTCAAGGGCGAGATTCGCATCACCCCGCTGCCGCACATGGAAGTGATCAAGGATCTCGTTCCCGATTTCACGCATTTCTACGCGCAGTATGCGTCGATCCGCCCCTGGCTGCAGACCGTCTCGCCGACGCCTTCGGGCAAGGAGCGCCTGCAGAGCCCCGAGCAGCGCGAGAAGCTCGACGGCCTGTACGAGTGCATCCTGTGCGCCTGCTGCAGCACGTCCTGCCCCAGCTACTGGTGGAACTCCGACAAGTTCCTCGGCCCCGCCATCCTGCTTCAGGCTTACCGCTGGCTGGCCGACAGCCGCGACGAGATGACCGGCGAGCGGCTTGACGAGTTGGAAGATCCCTTCCGCCTCTATCGCTGCCACACGATCATGAACTGCGCCAACGTCTGCCCCAAGGGCCTTTCGCCGGCGCGCGCGATCGCGGAAATCAAGAAGATGCAGGTCGAGCGCTCGCTCTGAGGCGTGCGCTCACCTTTGCCTTCCCATGACGGCTGACAATTCCGCCTTCATCTACGGCCCTTCGGCCGACCATCCCGGTTGGTACACCTGGGACATGGCCGATCCGGAGCGGTTCAACTCGGTGACGATGGGCCGGCTGCTCGTCCGACGCGAGGACCTTCCCGGCGGCGGCCCGGCTGTGCGCCTGCGCATGTTTCCGGAGCGTCGGCACAGCAACCTGCTTGATGCCGTCCACGGCGCGATCACGCTGGCTTTGATCGATATCTCGCTGTTCGCCTGCATGCGCCATGTCCTGGATGGCGATGCCGCAGGCTCCGTCACGCTCGACCTTTCGACCCAGTTCATCGGCGCAGGCCGCGTCGGCCAGCCGCTCGATGCCGTAGTCGAGGCCCTGCGCGAGACACGCCGGCTGCTGTTCTTGCGCGGCACGGTGGTGCAGGAAGACCATCTCGTCGCTGCATTCAACGGGACCGTGCGCAAGCCCTCGTCGCGATGAGCGGACTTGCGGAACGCTACGCCGCGCTCGTGGCCGCGGGCGAGCTGAAGCCCGATCCCGAACAGGCCGCCGCTGCCGCACGCCTCGATTCGCTCCAGAGGGAACTCGAGCGCCCTGCCCCGAAACCCGGTCTTGTCGGAAGGCTGCTCGGCAGCAAGCCTCAGGCGCCTCCGCGCGGGCTCTACATGTGGGGCGGCGTCGGGCGCGGCAAGTCGATGCTGATGGACCTGTTCCACGATACGCTGGAGGCAGGCCCCAAGCGCCGTGCGCACTTCCACGAATTCATGCTCGACGTCCATGCGCGCCTGCGCGTGGAGCGCCAGAAGGAGCGCGGCGATCCGATCCCGCCAGTCGCCGCAGCCATCGCCGCCGAAGCGCGCATCCTGGCATTCGACGAGATGGTGGTGAACAACAGCGCCGACGCCATGATCATGGGCCGCCTGTTCACGGCGCTGATCGCCGATCTGGGCGTCACCGTGGTCACCACTTCGAACCGTGCGCCGAACCAGCTCTACAAGGACGGGCTCAACCGCGAGCATTTCCTGCCCTTCATCGCGCTGATCGAGAACCGGCTCGACGTGGTCGCGCTCAACGGTCCGACCGACTACCGCATGGTGCGCATGCAGGGCGTGGGCACCTGGCATGTGCCGAACGGGCCAGAAGCGACGGCAGCCGTGCGCGAGGCCTTCTTCCGCATGACGGACTATCCGCCCGAAGACAGCCTCCACGTTCCCACCGGCTCACTCGACGTTGGCGGCGGGCGTATGCTGCATGTGCCCAAGAGCCTCAAGGGCGTGGCCGTTTTCAGCTTCAAGCGGCTGTGCGGCGAGGCGCGCGGCGCGGCGGACTACCTCGCCATCGCACGCAACTACCATACGGTGATCCTTGTCGGCATTCCGCGGCTCGGGCCCGACCAGCGCAACGAGGCCGCGCGCTTCGTGACGCTGATCGACGCACTGTACGAGCACAAGGTCAACCTGATCGCGACGGCCGACGCGGAGCCTGCGGAGCTGTACCCGGCCGGCGACGGGCGCTTCGAGTTCGAACGTACGGTCAGCCGCCTCATCGAAATGCAGAGCCGCGACTATCTCGCGCTGGGCCACGGCGAGACCGCCGATTAACCACGAATTGGTGGTTTGCTTGAGAGCGAGAACGCACTGCTTGCGTTCGGAACTCCAGCTTTGGCTGACCTTGTGCTGACAACAGGCGCAAACCAAAGAAAAAGCCTGGCAGCGACACAAACGCAACCAAGCTTTTCAAATTCAAAACTTTTTAGCACGGCTTGCGAAGCCAGAGCCTGCAAACTGCCCCCAATAAAACAACAAAAGCCCAAAACCGGACGGCTTGGGCTTTGCTGGTTTCAGGTGATTAGGCGCGCTTCTTGAAGATGAGGTCGAGCAGGTTCATGACGGGCTCCATCAGTGGTTGATGAAGCGCGTTTACCATGTGTATTCATGGTTAACAAGATATTAAAGCTGCGATGCGCGACGCTGTCGCAAGCTCTCCTCGTACACGGTGCGGAACGCAGCGAAGGATTGGGGGCGCCCAAGGTAGTAGCCCTGCCCTGAGTCGCAGCCCAGATCATGCAACAGGCTGAAGGTTGCAGCGTCCTCGATACCCTCGGCGACGACGGCCTGTCCCAGTGCATGGGCGAGCGAAATCGTGCTGCTGACGATCGCCCGGTCCCGCTGGCTCGAAACGATCCGCGAAACGAAGCGCCGGTCGAGCTTGAGCTCATCGCTGGGCAAGTCGGCGAGGTACGCAAGGCTCGCCTCGCCTGTGCCGAAATCGTCGATGGAGAGGCGGAAACCCATGCCGCGCAGCAGGGTGAGATTATGGCACGCTGCAGGCCGGTTGCGTACGCTCGAGGTCTCGGTGACTTCGATCGTCAACAGTGACGGATCAAAGCCGCGGCGAGCGACGATTTCGGAGAACCTGCTGACAAGGTCCGCCTTGTCGACCATCTGCGCTGACAGAGTGACGCTCATCTGGAAGCGCTCGCCCAGCGCATTGATCGTCATCGCCGCAGTGATGGCTTCCTCGAGCACCCAATAGGTCAGCGAATCGATGCGGCCCGCGCGCTCTGCCTGGAGGATGAAGGCGTCCGGCGTGATCGGCCCGCGTGTCGGGTGATCCCAGCGGATCAGCGCTTCGGCACCATAGATGCGCTGATTCCGGAAACACCACTGCGGCTGAAATGCCAGCCAGATGTCGCCGTTGCGCAGACCCTCGTCGATACGCGCATGCAGCGAGAGCTCCCACGGCGCTTCGGCGAGGCGATGCGCCTCGAACAGTTCGACCACCCGCCCGTTGGCAAGGGCCTCGTTCGCGCTCACCAGTGCCGAGTTGACGCGGGTCAGCGTGTCGAGACCTTCATTACGGTCGAGCCCGAAATGGATATTGGTATCGAAGGTGTGAAGTCCGATCTGCAGCGGCGCAGAAAAGAGGGCCCGCAGCCCCTCGAGATGGCTGCTCTGGACCTCAAGTGGCCGGGCCTCCTCGCTCCACACGAAATGGCCGCTGTCGCCCTGGTAGATTTCCTCGGTCCCCGTACCGATCGAGATCCGGCGCGCGATCTGCCGCGCGTATTCGCCGTGAAGCTCTGCCGGAAGCGTCGCCAGCATTTCCTCGTAACGCGCAATCACCGCGACCACGACGTCACGGCCGACCCCAAGGTCGGTCGTCGAGAAAGCCAGCAAGTTGGGCAGACCGGAAACATTCGTGTGCTGGATGCGCCGTGTGCGCTTGTGCCAAAGGCGCAGCCCACCGAAGATCAACAGCGCACAGATCGAAATGTCGGGACTGCTCACGATCCCGTAGCCCCGGAGCATTGCCGGCGCGAAAAACACGATGGCAACCACGCTGATATATGCCGGGATCTTGAGCCGATAGAGGCTGCGCCGGGAGATGAGCGTCAGCGCGAACAAGGTCAGGACAAGCAACGGAAAATCGGTGAGATTGACAGAGAACGGCTTGCGCAGCGCCGCGGCCCCGGCAACGTCGAGGGGGACCTGAGACGTTACGTTGCTGCCAAAGTAGCCGACATTCGGCGCCGATCCTTGCGCAGTGATGATGACCGTACGCCCGGCGATCGCTTCGGCCGGCACCTTGCCATCGAGCAAGCTACGAGCCGAAATGAGCGGGATCGTGGAAGGATCGATGGAGAAGTCCGGGTAGATCAACCCAGATCGAACTTTCGCCGAATGGGCAAGCTGCGCGCTGACAGTCGGATAGTCGCGCCCATCGATCGTGACCGAGGTCGGCGTAGAGATCGCGTTGGCGAGGAAGTTGGTCTTCCACGCCGATACGGCGATGCGCGCGTTGCCAATGATCTCCTGGGGCGGGAAATGGAATGAGCTTGCCGGAAAGTTGTCCAGCCGTTCGGATCGCACGACAAAGGTCAGGTCATCGCTGAAGGACCTGAGAGCCTGCGCCAGCGCTGTATCCCCGTCATGATCCGCACCGGTCTTCACCTTGACATCGAACAGGACTTCGCGCGGCATCATGCGCCGCAAGTTGACCAGAACCGCCGCTTCTTCGGCGTTTCCATACTCCTTGAGATCGTCAAGCGGGATGACAACAATGTCGTGCGGAGCAGGGTTCCGCACCATCTTGTAGCGCAGATTCCAGTAGCCATGGTCGACCGCATCGCTCAGGCCGAACCACCAGAGCGCCAGAACGACAATTGTAATCTTTCCGATCGTCGATCGGAGTATGCTGCGCATGGACTACCGCTTCCCAGAGGTCATCAACCTCTAGGCGGCAATCCTTTAGAACCCCTTACTCTGGTTAATATAAACTGACCGGCAGCGCGGATCAGCCGAGCAACGAGAGGCTGCGGTCCAGCATGAGCAATTGCCAGATCAGGCGGCTATGGTCGCTTGTCCCGGCAATATGCGCCTCGGCGAGCGCGGCGAGGCGCGCGGTGTCGAACCAGCCGGTGCGCGCGAGGGTGCCGCCGGAGACCACCTGGCGCGCCTCGCCGGCCAGCGGTCCGCGCAGCCAGGCTGCGATCGGCGTGACAAAACCCATCTTCGGACGGAACAGGATGTCCTCCGGCAGATAGCGGCGCATCGCCTGCTTCATCAGCCACTTGCCGGTCGTCCCGCGCACCCGCATGCGCTCGGGCAGGCGTGCGCCGAACTCGATCAGGCGGTGATCGAGCAGCGGCTCGCGCGCTTCGAGGCTGACGGCCATGCTGGTGCGATCGACCTTGGTGAGGATATCGCCGGGCAGGTAGAACTTGAGATCCGCATACTGCGCGCGGTCCAGCCCGCTGCGCGCAGGCGCGCCGCGCATGAGGTCGACGAACGGCTGCTCGGCGCGGTAGGCCCCGCGCAGGCGGCGAAACTCGTCGGAAAAGAGCGAAGCGCGCAGTTCCGGCCCCGTTACTGCCAGTGCCCGGGCATAGCCCTCCTCTCCGCTTCCCGCGAGGCTGAGCAGCGTGGTCCTGGCGCGCAGCGGGCGCGGTGCCCAATCCAGCTTGGGATAGAGCGCCCCCAGTCCGCCCAGCAGCGGCCGCCGCAGCGCGGACGGCAGAAAGCCGCGCACTTGTTCCTCCCGGTGGTGGAACGTCTGGCGGCGGTATCCGGCAAAGGCTTCGTCGGCCCCGTCGCCCGAAAGCGCCACAGTGACATGTTCGCGCGCCAGTTGCGACACGCGGTAGGTCGGCAGCGCGGAGGCATCCGCGAACGGCTCGTCGAACATCGCCGCAAGTGTGTCGACCAGCGCGAAATCATCGGCGCCGACGATGCGCTGGTGATGCTCGGCACCGTATTGCGCGGCAATGCGCCGGGCGTACTCGGTTTCATCGAGCGCCTTCACATCGAAACCGATGGTGCAGGTCTTGACCGGCTCGCGGCTCGCCTCGGCCATCAGCGCGACGACGCTGGAGCTATCGACGCCGCCGGAAAGAAACGCACCCAGCGGCACGTCCGCCACCATGCGGGAGGTCACCGCCTCGCGCAGGTGGTGGAGCAGGTGCGCGCCGAGATCGGCCTCGCTGCCCCGCTCGCGGTGTTCGAACGAGACGTCCCACCACTGCACGGGCGGCGGCGGCGGGGCATCGTGGCGCAGCAGCCGGTAGTGGCCCGCAGGCAGCTTCTCGACGCCTTTGAGGATCGAACGGGTATCGGGCACGAAGCCCCAGGCAAGGTAGTCCTCCACCGCCAGCGGATCGATTTCCCGCCGCAGCGAAGGATGTGCGAGGAGTTGCTTGAGTTCGGAGCCGAAGATCACGCTGCCATCGGCAAGCGTCGCCATGTGGAGCGGCTTCACGCCCAGTCGGTCGCGCGCCAGCAGCAGCGTCCGCTGCCGAATGTCATAGAGCGCGAAGGCGAACATGCCGTGAAGGCGCGGCAGGCAGGCGACGCCCCACTTCTGCCAGGCGGCGAGGATCACCTCGCTGTCGCCATCGGTGCGGAAGGTCGCGCCCTCGGCCTGCAATTCCCGGCGCAGTTCGCGGAAGTTGTAGATCTCGCCGTTGAACACCAGCATCGCCGCGCCATCGGACGAGGCCATCGGCTGCGGCGATCCGGCAAGGTCGATGATGGCAAGGCGCACATGGCCGAGCCCGACACCCGGCGCAGTCCACACGCCCTGCCCGTCAGGCCCGCGATGCGCCGCGGCCGCGCACATCCGCGCGACCCGGTCCGGATCGACGGGCTTCAGGCCCTCGGTATGGAAGATCCCGGCAATGCCGCACATGGGGCAGCGCTTACCGGACCCGCGCCATGCGGTCCATCCACGGCGCGATGGGGCCAGTGGCGGCAATGAATGCGCGGATCGACTCTTCGGGCGGGGCGCCCTCCCCAGACTCGGCCGAGAGGATCAGCGCCATGGTTGCGCGCGGGCGCAGGAGGAGGCGATCCTCCATGTTTGCGAGTTTGAGGCGCGTATTGCTGCCGGTGAGCAGATCCCCGGTGCGCAGCCAGGTGATGGCGAGCCTGTGCACGGGCCCAGGCGCCTGGATCACGTCGCTCCTGGCATCGGCAAAGGCCGTTCCCGGCGCTTCCCACGCCCAGCGGCTGCCAAGCGGCAGGGCGCCCTGACCAAACCCGCCTGCTTCCTTGCCATCGCCCTGCGACGCATAGAGCGCGAATGAAAGATCGACCACGTGGCCTTTGCCATCTGCGAAGCGCGCGACCAGCCGATGATCGGCACCGGTATGCAGCGGATGCCATTCCGCCTTGGGGCCGAGGGGATCGAGCTCCCAGCCGGGCACAGATGGCAAGCCGATGAAATCAGGCATCGGTGCAGCGATCCGGTTTGCCGCAGCGCTCCACGCAAGTCCCACCAATGCGAGTGCTGCCATCCCGCCGAGTGCCGCAGGCACCGGCACCGTCATGCGTTCAAGCCGCGCGAGCAGCGGAGAAGCGGCGATCTTGTCTGCATCGACGAGCGGGGCATCGACCTTGCGATCGAAGAAACGCCAGCCGACCGCCATGACGAGGCCCATGACGACCGCAAAGAACACCCAGCCGTAGAAGATGTGATCGAAGCTGGCGGCGAACTCGATGCCGCGCCAGCGCGCGATGTAGATCGTGCCCCATGCGCGCATGCCATTCGCCAGGACCGGCACGACGAGCGAGAGCGCCATGAAGCCCGCGCGCCGCCGCCAACTGGTGAAGCACACGTTGGACACCAGCATGCCATAGGCGATCATGGCGATGAGGAACTTCACGCCCGAGCAGGCCTCCGCCACCTCGAAATAGCCAAAGCCGGTACTGATGAAGACGCCGTCGATGGTCGCGGGCACTTGCGTGAGCGCCAGCAGCGCCATGGTCAGCCTGGCGGTGATCGTCTGCAGGAACGGAATGAGCTCATCGCCGAAGGGCACGAGCGTGAGCATGTAGGCCAGCGGAAACAGCTGCGCAGCGGCCACGCGCGGCCCCAGCAGAGCAAGCGCCGCGCCTTGCAGCATCACGACTGCCGCGAGTTGCCGCGCAAGGCTGAGGCCCGAGAAATCGCCCAGAACCCACAGGAAAACGGCTCCTCCCACCACGACGAGCCCCGGCCACCAGGCGCGCGGCGTGATCCGCAAGGTCTCATCCGCACGCTGCAGGACGAGCCAGCCGAGGATCGGCGGGATCAGCAGGATGTGGTTGTAGGTCGAACTGTCCCACCACTGGCGGGCCATGTCGCGCCAATCGCCGAAGAACAGTGCGATCAGCGCTAGCCACGCGGCAGCAAGCTGGATCAGCGGCACGCGCCAATGCTCTGGCACGCGCGCAAGCAGGCCCGCAGACCGCGCCGGAAGCGCATCTTCAGGCGGCATCGGCTTCGCCCCCGGTCGGGCCGGAAATCAGCGCGCGCAAGGGCGCGAGCACGCGGTCCCAGCCGCATTCGGCCACCACGAAGCGCCGCGCTGCTGCGCCCATCGCGCCGGCTGCAGTCGGGTCCGCAAGCAGCGCCAGCGCCCGTCCGGCCAACGCAAGCGGCGCTTCGGCAAGGGCGAAGTGTTCGCCGTCCACGCCGCCAATGCCGGTCGCAGCGGCGGGCGTAAGGAACACCGGGCGCGCCATGGCCATCGCCTCGAGCACCTTGTTCTGCACCCCGCGCGCAATCAGCAGCGGAGCGGTGATCAGATCCGCACCTGCCAGCCAGGGCCGGACATCGGGGACAGCGCCCGTCACCAGCGTGCCATTGACGCCCGCCAGAGCGCGGACAGCCGGTGTCGGCGCACGGCCCACGATGGCGAAACGCGCTTGCGGGTGCGCCTGCCGGATCAGCGGCATGACCTCATGCGCGAAGAGTTCGACGGCGGTAATGTTGGGCGGATAATCCATCTGCCCGGTAAACACGATGGCGGGGCCTTCGCCCGCAAGCTCCGGAGCCGGACCGACTGCCGCCGGATCGAACAGTT
Organism: Sphingomonadaceae bacterium; assembly: GCA_947454135.1. Classification (GTDB taxonomy): domain Bacteria; phylum Pseudomonadota; class Alphaproteobacteria; order Sphingomonadales; family Sphingomonadaceae; genus Novosphingobium. The sequence continues at coordinate 7,097 of CANGJI010000065.1, read as the reverse complement.
CGGTATCGATGCCATTGCCCAGCGCACGCACATCGGGCCGGGCAGAGCCTGACAGCCGGCTTTCGAACAGGGCGCGTTCCTCGTGACTGATGAAGAGGCTCGTCGTCGCCCGGCGCGCCGTGGATTCCTCGAACCGGCGCAGCAGCCGCGCCTCGCGCGCATAGAGCAAACGGCGCGGCAGCGCGCCGGTCTGGGCATAGGCCTCGAACTTCGCCGAATCGACGTCGACGAAATCCATCACCACCCGGCCACGAAACTCGTGCGGCACATATTGCGCCATCTGTCCCGAAAACACGAAGATGGCCGAGATCGGGCGGGTTTCGAGCACCTGCCGCACCCACCGCTGCAGCTTTGCAGAGGCAAATGCGGCGAGACTCACCGGCAACCCCTGCCCCAGCGCGGCCAGCGCAGCCAGCGGCAACGGCGCGCTGCGGCGGACGACACAGTGGCTCGCGGCCAGCGCGGCGACTGCGCCCACTTGCGCAAGATCGGCGGCATCATCCGCCAGCGCGCCGACATGCACCGGCGCCAGCTCGGCAATCCGCCGCAGCAGGTGGTTCGAGCGGATCTTGTCCCCCCGGTCGGGCGGAAAGGGCACGCGGTGCGCGAGGAACAGGACTTCGCTCATGCAAGGCCCCGCGCGATGACCGGCCCCAGCCGGTTAGCCAGGCTCAGCGGCAGCTTCTGCCACAGCGCGATCTTGGCCTTGTAGCGCGGGCTCAGCGGATTGACGTCACGCGGGGGCGCACCATCCGCGCTCCAGACGGCGTAGCTCAGCGGCTGCGGCTCGAAGCCCCAGTTGCGCTTGAAGTGATAGGCGCCGGTCGCGGTCTTGGATCGGCCGAAGTCGAAGCGGTCGCAGCCCCGCGCGCGGGCATGGCACATCAGCGCGTAGTACATCACGTCGTTGGCACGCAGGCTGCGCGCGGCATGAACACCGCCGCCCCAATAGGGCATGACCGCGCCGCGATGGTAGAGGCTGAGCACCGAGGCCACCGCGCGGCCTTCGTGCAGCACGGTCAGGATATCGGCATCATCGCCGAAGCCATCCATCACCGCCTCGAACAAAGCGCGCGGGACCACCGGTGTGCCGAGGTTGCGAACGGATTCGGCATAGACGGCGTAATGCCAGTCACGGTCCTGCTGCGCGCGGCCAGTGCGGACCTCCATCGCGTTTGCGAGACCCTTGCGCACTTCGGCGCGCTGCTTGCGGGGGATCCAGGCAAGCTGCGCCTCGTCATCGGCCGCGAGCGGGGCAACAAAGCCGGCGTGGCTTTCCCGTTTGATGTGCCACACGCCATCATCTGGCATCACGCCGCCGCGCAGTTCGACAGTGGGGCAAGTGAGCCGACGCGCGAGTTCGGCCGCAGCGGCGAAGAGCGCCTCTGCCGCATCGGCATCGCCCAGCACACCGCCACCGACGGCAAATCCGCTCGAAACCAGTGCGCGGCCAAACAGCGGCGAGTGCGCGGCATGGAGCGGCAGCAGCGCGGCAATCGAGCTTTCACGCTCGGCCAGCAGCACATGCGCGGGGTGGCCGGTTGCGCTGGTGACGGCCTCCAGCCACTCGGGCCGGTGAAACGGCGTCGCACCTTCGGCAGCTGCGACGAAGCGCGCAATGGCACCCCGGTCGCCCGGATCGGCGAGGCGGACCTTCGTCAGCGAAGGGCGAAACGGCGCGTTCACGCCGCAACCTGCTCGGCATCGAGCCGCGCGGCTTCGGCGGCGACCACGGCGTCCATACGGCCCCACTGGAACGCCCCCAGCAACCGCTGGAGCTTGCCGGCCATGACGGCAAGATTGGTGTAGTGCCGAAAGCGCGAACGCATGGGCGCATCGGTGCGGCGCGGCTGCGCGGGATCGACTTCCCACGGATGGAAATAGAACGCTGCCGGACGGCCATCACGCCGGTTCACGCGGTCAACCGCCCAGTGCGAGACGGCGTAGGGCAGCAGGCGAAAGAAGCCGCCCCCGCCCGCCGCCATGCGCCGACCGGCAAATTCCACCGTCGTCACCGGCACTTCGACCAGCGAGGAGCCCGCCACCGGACGGAACGCAAAACGCGGCGCCTCGCGCCAGCCATAGTGATCGTGGACAATCGGCGCGACGCTGGAGGAATAGGCATAGCCATGCCGCGCGAGCACTTCGTGCGCCCAGGGCGTGCGCGCATCAATCGAGAAGCTGGGTGCCCTGTAGCCGGTCACCGCACTGCCGCTGGTGTCCTCAAGCACGGCACGCGCCCGGACAATATCCTCGGCAAAGGCGGCCTCGCCCATCGCGAAGACGCGCTTGTGGTCCCAGCCATGACTGGCGATCTCGTGGCCTTGCTCGGCGATTCGGCGCATCATGGCGGGGTGCCTTTCGGCCACCCAGCCCAGCGTGAAGAAGGTTGCCTTGACCCCGGCTGCGTCAAACAGCGCCAGCACGCGGTCGCAGTTCGCCTCGACGCGGCGGTCGAGCCTATCCCACTCGCCCCGCTCGATCACATGCTCGAACGCGCCGACCTGGAACCAGTCCTCGACATCGACCGACATGCCGTTGAGCACGGCACCAGCCATGCCTCCGGAAGGCAGCGGATGTTCCAGATAGGGGCCGGACATGGCGTCGTCGGTCCTTTCAGACAGCGTGGAATCAGGCGGCCCGCCGGGGCGGCTCGCTTTCGAGCCACTCGATCAGCATCGTCAGCACGTGGCGGATTGCCTGTTCCTGCTCGGCACCGCGCGCCTCCAGCGCGACAATGCGCTGCTGCAGCGCGGCGAGCGTGGCTTCAAGCGCCTCGATGCGTGCCTCGGTAGCGGGAACCGCAGCCGGAGGCGCGGGCATGTCGGCGAGTTCGAGAACAGCCTTCTGCAGCTCGACGATCTGCTCGGAGTGGGCCGCAAGCGCCTTCTGCAGGCCTACGATAGCGCTGAGCGCCTCTCCAGGCAGCTCGCGCACGGCAGACGCCGGTGCTGCTTCGGGGGTGATCAGCGGGGCCGGAGCCGGCGCGGGTGCAGCGGGATCGGCCAGCGTGCCATCGCGCTCCAGATCGGCCATCACATCGGCGAGCATGGCGCTGTCGATCCGCGTCTTCTGCTCCACCGCGCCCATCAGCAGCAGGCGGCCGAACACCTGGTTGATCCGGCGCGGCAGGCAACCAGTGACCAGCGCCAGGTCGGCAAACAGCTGGTCATCGAAGGCGGGGTTGCCGTTCCAGCCGACGCAGGCGAGCCGGTGCATGACATAGGGACCGACTTCGGACAGCTCCATCGCCTCGAGGTGGTGCATCGCAATCACCCGCTGGCGCAGCTGCTCCAGACGCGGTGAATTTTGCAGCAGATCGCGAAATTCGGGCTGGCCCAGCAGCAGGATCTGCAACAGCGGGTGTGCGCCCAGCTGGAAGTTGGAGAGCATGCGCAGCTCTTCCAGCGCCTCGATCGAAAGGTTCTGGGTCTCGTCAACGACGAGCAGGCAGCGGCGTCCGGCGCGCGCTTCCTCGTGCAGAAACGCCTCGATAACCGCCAGCGCGCTCGCCTTGTCATGGCCCGCGACGGCAATCCCGAAGGCACGCGCGGCCATATGGACCATCTCGCCGCCATCAAGCCGGCTGGTCACGATCTGCGCCGCGGTCAGGCGCTGGCGATCGATCGTGGCGAGGAGATGCGCCGCCAGCGTCGACTTGCCCGCACCCACCGCGCCGGTGATGACGATGAACCCTTCACCCTGAGCGAGGCCATAGCCGAGATAGGACAGCGCCTTGCGATGCGTTCCGCTCTCGAAATAGAACTCCGGATCAGGAGTGAGCTGGAAGGGCCGCCCGGTCAGCTGGTAGAACGTGTCGTACATCGTTGGGGGACACCCTTTATCAGAAGTTGTAGCGCAGGCCGACCTGCCCGGTGGCGATCAGGTCGTCGGCGAAGACCTTGCGGTTCAGCGAATCGATGCCAACTGCCGCATTGCCGATCAGGCGGCGCGTGAACTGGTGCGAAACACCTGCAGTGGCGCCGATGGAATTGACGTCGGCAAGGCTCGATACGCCGGACTTGTACCAGCTATCATAGACCGCCACGGTAAAGGCAGTGGTACGGTCGATCGGACCTGAAATCTGGCCATTGACGTAGAACGTCTGATCGGTGCGGCCATTGGCGGCCTCCAGCACCGTGCCCTGCGCGCCAATGAACTTGCGCCGGATATAGCCCGCACCAAGGCCCATCCGCAGCTTGCCGGCCGTGTGGTTGTAGGACGCAGAGACGCCGCGTGTGCGGAACGCAGCCGATGCGATCGAACCCAGCGCGCCGTTGATGCAGCCCCCGCTCTGCGCACCCGCCGCACAGCCCGTGATATCGCCGCTGAACGGGTTGCGATTGGTGGTGAAATCGGTCGGCAAACCGCGCACGGCGTTGCCGATGGTCGAGCCGAACCCGCTCACCGCATCGAAGACATCAACCTTCAGCGCATTGCGCGCGTTGGGCGTGTACGACAGCGAGCCATAGTAGGTCATGCTGTCATAGCGGTGGCCGACGAAGGCACTGAGCGAGGTACGCCGGCTGGGGCGCCACATCACACCGACATCCCAGGTCAGCCCGGTCACGTCATAGGCGATCTGGCGCGGCTTCGACGTGTCGGTCACGTAGCGACCGTCACTGCCGATCACCGGCGTCCCGTCCGCTGTGCGCACGGCATCGCGCGAGGAAACCTGGACATGCTGCCAGCCGATGTCACCGATCAGCGCCAGCTCCGAATTGAGCGGCAGCGTCGCCTGCAGCCCTGCGCGAAGTTCACGCACGCGCTGGTCGAGGTTCTGGATGTCTTCCTGGTTGTAGGCCCCGCTCGCGGTGAGGCCGACCGGCAGCACTGTGCCTGGCGCAAAGCCGGCAGAGACTTGCGCGGACTGGGCGATCGAATGATTGAAAATGTCGCCCTGCGGCTGTGGCTGGCCCGGCGGCAGCCCCGTTGCAGTGAGGCGCGGCGTATTCACCTTGGTATAGCCGACGAGATAGGAACCCTTCACCGCCAGATCCCCGACATGGGTCGAAACGGCAGGGCCCGCATAGAGCGAATAGACCTGCGCCACCCGGTCGCCGGTCTGCACCAGGCCGAGGCGCGAGGCGCCGCTGGGGTCGAACCGGGTGCGCGTGGCAAGGCCGCCCGCCTCGATCGTCAGTTCGCGCGGAATGAGATCGTGGCGCACGCGGGCAAGGCCCGAAATGGTGTCGTTGCTGACGATATTGCCGCTTTCGGCAAAGCGCCGCTCATAGCGCACCGAGACCGCACCTTCGGTCCGCCGACCGGCGAGCGACGCATCGACACCGACCGCCACGCTGGAATAGGTCAGCACATCGTGGACCGGTTCGAGCCGGGCGAGCACACTCTGGCTGAGTTCGATGTAGGGCTGGATCTTCAGCCGCCCGGTGCCGCCGGCGCTGCCAATGCTGCGACCACCACGCTGCTTGCCGCCGCTGCGTCCGGCATCGCTGCGCCCGGAACCACCGCGCCCCATGTCATTGCCCGACGGCGCGCTGTCTCCGCCCGAGATGGCCTCGCTGTCTCCGGGATCGCCATAGGGCAGCGACTGCGCATGCGCAGTGCCAGCCACCAGCGCGAGCGAGCTGGCGGCCAGGGCATGTGCCACGAAACCTTGGACGGGTGTGCGCGCCATGGTCATTCCCTGTACCCGTAATAGGAGCCGAAACGGCGCCCGGTCGGCGAGAAGCGCGTGCAGTTGAGCAGCAGCTGGATGTCGTCGCAGCCCGAAAGGATGCTGATGGCATCACGCAGCGCCGCTTCCCCGGTCTGGTCCGCGCGCACGACCATCAGCGCCTGCCCGACATGGTGCGCAAGTTCCGATGCCGGCGATGCCGCGAGCACGGGCGGGCTATCGAAGATGACGATGCGGTTGGGCGCCTGCCAGGTGAGGCGATCAAGCACTTCGGCGGTGTAGGCCGAGGCGAGATGTTCGGTATCGTGCCCGGACGAATTGCCCGCAGGCAGCACGAACAGCCCCGCGATGTCGGTGCCGATGATGCAGTCCTCGACCGCGATCTCGGGATCGGCGAGTGCATCCATGAGCCCGCGTCCGCCCGGCAGGCCGAGCGCGGAGAGTACGCTCGGCTTGGCGAAATCGGCATCGACGAGGAGAACTTCGGTGTCCTTCTCCGCCGCAATCGAAAGCGCGAGATTGACCGCACAGAAGGTCTTGCCCTCGCCCGGATGCGACGAGCAGACGAGGATGCGCTCACCATGCGGCGCGCTGCGTCCGGCACGCGATTCCGCGGCGGTCATCAGCAACTGGCGCTTCACGATGCGGAATTCCTCGAGCAGGCCGGTCACCGGCCCCTCGGGTTCGATCAGGCACTGCTCGCGCAGGTGCTTGCGGTCGATCGGATGGAAGATGCCGCGAAACGACTGCCGCGCCGGAACGCCGTCGAAGGCCGGCGGAGTTGCTTCAAGGCGAGCCGGCGGGGCAACGCGCTCTACCGGCTGCGCAGGCTCACCCGCCTCGGCGCTGACCGGGGCCGGCTCGCGCGGCTCGGGCAGCTTGGGCGCAATCGGCGCCTGATACGAGCGCAGGTCGAACCTCCCCGCCGCCCGCTCGATCAGCGAGCGCGCTTCGGTGGTGTCCTTGGGGAGCGGGATCTTGCTCTGTTCGGTCATGATCTCGTCCGTCTCCTCAGGCGACCATGCCGCGTTTCATGAACTCGACCGCAAGCAGCAGCACGAGCACGAACATCAGGCTTGCCACCCCGCCGCCAAACCACTTGAGCTGGCGCCAGTATTGCGCCCGCGCGCGGCGGCTGAGCGTGAGCGTGACCGAGCCGACCACCTGCATGCCCGTCGCCCGTTCAAGCTGCCCCGTCGTCGCATAAGTCGAGCGCAACTGGCCGACGCCAAAGGCGCTGCCGCAGCCTGCCGCGATGCCGACGATCAGCACGATGACCAGCAGCATGGGCCGATCAGGAGCCGAAGGGGTGCGCGGGGTCGTCGGCGGATCGATCACCTCGAACTTCACCGCATTGCGTTCGGTTTCGACCTGACCACGCAGGCGTAGCTGCTCACGGTCGCGCAGCAGCTTGTCGTACTGTTCCTTGAGCACGTCATAATCGCGATTGATCCGCGCG
>CANGJI010000064.1 GCA_947454135.1 Sphingomonadaceae bacterium | reverse complement strand
GCCTACACCGCCCGCGCCCTCGGCAAGCGCGCGGCCAACAAGCGCTCACTCGAAGCGGAATTCGGCCTCGCGGAAGAGGACGGCCCGCTGTTCGTGGTGATCAGCCGCCTGACCTGGCAGAAGGGCATGGACGTGTTGCTCGAAGCGGCCGACCACCTTGTCGGCATCGGCGGGCGGCTGGCGCTGCTGGGCTCGGGCGATGCGGCGCTGGAAAGCGGATTTCATGCGGCGGCGGCGCGGCATCCGGGGCGGATCGGGGTGCGCATCGGTTATGACGAGGCGCTTTCGCACCGCATGCTGGGCGGCGGGGACGCGATCCTCGTGCCGAGCCGGTTCGAGCCTTGCGGGCTGACGCAGCTCTATGGGCTTGCCTATGGCTGCGTGCCGGTGGTGAGCCGCACGGGGGGCCTCGCCGATACGGTGATCGACGCGAACCTTGCCGCGCGCCTCGCCGGGGTGGCGACGGGCATCCAGTTCGACGGGGTGCGGTATCAGACGCTGGCCGATGCGCTCACCCGCAGCGTCCAGCTGTTCCACGACAAGACCGCATGGGCTGCGCTGCAACGCGCTGGAATGAAAGCGGATTTCTCCTGGAGTGGCAGCGGCGAAGCCTATGCCGATCTCTACAAGAGCCTGACGGAAGCGCCATGATCCAGACGATTTCAACGACGCCGTTCACCGACCAGAAGCCCGGCACTTCGGGCCTGCGCAAGAAGGTGCGGGTGTTCGCGCAAGCAGGCTATGCCGAGAACTTCATCCAGTCGGTGTTCGATGCGGTTCAGCCGGAGCCGGGTTCGACGCTCGTGATCGGCGGCGACGGGCGTTATCACAATCGCACCGTGATCCAGACGGCGATCCGGATTGCGGCGGCGAATGGCTATGGCCGGGTGCTGGTGGGCCAAGGCGGCATTCTCTCGACCCCCGCCGCCAGCCATTTGATCCGCAAATACGGCGCGAGCGGCGGGCTGATCCTTTCTGCCAGCCACAACCCCGGGGGGCCGGACGAGGACTTCGGCATCAAGTACAACATCGCCAATGGCGGCCCCGCGCCCGAGGCGATCACGGACGCGATCTTTGCGCGGACCAAGGTCATCGACCGCTGGCTGACGGTGGAAGCGGCGGATGTCGATCTCGACGCGCTGGGCTCGCAAGCGGTTGCGGGCATGACGGTCGAGGTGATCGACAGTGTCGCCGATTGGGCGGACCTGATGGAAACACTGTTCGACTTCCCGGCGATCCGCGCTGCCGTGGCGGGTGGGCTGACGATGGCGTTCGATGCCATGCATGCCGTCACCGGACCTTACGCGACCGAAGTGCTGGAAAAGCGCCTCGGGTTCCGGCCCGGCACAGTGCGCAACGGCGTGCCGCTGGAGGACTTCGGGGGGCACCATCCCGATCCCAACCGCGTCCATGCGCACGAGCTGTTCGATACGATGTTCGGCCCCGATGCCCCCGATTTCGGTGCGGCTTCCGATGGGGACGGCGACCGCAACCTGATCGTGGGCAAGGGCATCTTCGTGACGCCTTCGGACAGCCTCGCGATGCTGGCGGCGAATGCGCATCTGGCGCCGGGTTATGCCGGGGGGCTGGCGGGCATCGCGCGCTCGATGCCGACCAGCGCGGCGGCGGACCGGGTGGCCGAGGCGCTGGGCATTCCGGCGTTCGAGACGCCGACGGGCTGGAAGTTCTTCGGGACGCTGCTCGATGCGGGGAAGGCGACGATCTGCGGCGAGGAAAGCGCGGGCACCGGTTCGGACCATGTGCGCGAGAAGGACGGCGTGTGGGCGGTGCTGCTCTGGCTCAACATTCTGGCGGCGCGGGGCGAGAGCGTGGAGGCCATCGCGCGCCAGCACTGGGCTAGGTTCGGGCGCAACTATTACGCGCGGCACGACTATGAAGCGCTGCCCAAGGACGTGGCAGAGGCGCTGATGGCGGCGCTGGAGGCCTCGTTCCCCGCCTTGCCGGGCAAGACCTTCGGGCCGCTGACGGTGGAGACGGCGGACAGCTTTGCCTACACCGATCCGGTCGATGGCTCGTTCAGCGCCAATCAGGGCCTGCGGGTGCTGTTCGTGGGCGGATCGCGGATCGTGCTGCGGCTATCGGGGACAGGCACGGAAGGCGCGACCTTGCGGCTGTACCTTGAACGCTACGAACCGGCGGGCGGCGTGCTCGATGCCGATACCGATGCGATGCTGGGCGATCTGATCGCCGCCGCCGAGGCCATTGCCGGGATTGCGGCGCGCACCGGCCGCACCGCACCCGACGTCATCACATGACCCTGCTTTCGGTGCGCGCCCCGCGTGCCGAAGCGGTCACGCTCTGCCTGTTCGATGGCGAGGCGGAAACCCGCGTGCCGATGACGCGCGCGGGAAGCGAGTGGGTGGCCAAGGCCCCTGCCCCCGGCACGCGCTATGGCCTGCGCGCGGCCGGCGAATGGGCGCCGGAGCGGGGGCTGTGGTTCGATCCTGCCAAGCTGCTGGTCGATCCGCGTGCGGTGGAACTGGACCGGGCGTTTGAATACAGCCCCGCGCTGTCCGAATACGGGGTGGATACCGCGCCGCTGGTGCCGCGTGCGGTGATGCCGGGCGTGCTTCCCGAGGTGCCGCAGCAGCCGCCTGTCTTCAAGCGCGGCGGGCTGATCTACGAAGTCAACGTGCGCGGGCTGACGATGCTGCACCCCGATGTACCGGAAGGCTTGCGCGGGACGGTTGCGGCATTGGCGCACCCGGCAGTGCTGGCGCATCTCGAAAAGCTGCATGTGAGCGCGGTGGAACTGATGCCGATCGCGGCGTGGATCGACGAGCGCCATCTGCCGCCGCTCGGGCTGCGCAATGCCTGGGGCTATAACCCGGTCGTGCCGATGGCGCTCGACCCGCGGCTTTGCCCTGGCGGCGTGACGGAACTGCGCGAGACGGTGGCGGCGCTCCATGCGCGCGGGATCGGGGTGATCCTCGATCTGGTGTTCAACCACACCGGCGAGAGCGACAGTCTGGGGCCGGTCCTCAGCTTTCGCGGGCTCGACAATGCCGCTTATGCCCATGCGCCCGATGGCAGCCTGATCAACGACACCGGCTGCGGCAACACGCTGGATTTCGCGAACCCAGCGGTGCGCGCGCTGGCGCTCGATACGTTGCGGCATTTCGTGCGCCATTGCGGGGTCGACGGGTTCCGCTTCGATCTGGCGACCGTCATGGCGCGGGGGCCGGGGTTTGATGCTGCGGCGCCGATCTTTACGGAGATAGCCGCCGATCCGTGGCTGGCCGACCGGGTGATGATTGCCGAGCCTTGGGACATCGGCCCTGGCGGCTATCAGCTCGGGCGCTTTCCGGCGCACTGGCTCGAATGGAACGACCGCTACCGCGACGATGTGCGGCGGTTCTGGCGCGGGGATGCCGGCATCGGGTTGCTGGCGACGCGGATTGCAGGATCATCGGACGTGTTCGGCAAGGACTGCCGCGCGGTGAACTACCTCGCCGCGCATGACGGGTTCACGCTGGCGGATACGCTGGCGTACGAGCACCGCCACAACCATGCCAATGGCGAGGACAATCGCGACGGGCATGGCGAGAACTTCAGCTGGAACAATGGCGTGGAAGGGCCGAGCCATGATGCGGATGTGATCGCACGGCGCAGTGCCTTTGCGCGGGCGCTGCTGGGCACGCTGTTCGTTTCGACCGGAACGATCATGCTGACGGCGGGCGACGAGTTCGGTCGCAGCCAGCGGGGCAACAACAATGCCTATGCGCAGGACAACGCGGTGACATGGGTCGATTGGGAAGGCCGCGACCGCGCGCTGGAGGACCATGTCGCCGCGCTGGCAGCGTGGCGGGCGGAGCGGGATCTCGCGCAGTTCCCCGATGACGGCGCATGGCATGCGCTGGACGGCGCGCCGCTGGATGCCGCGCGGTGGGAGGATCCGGCGACGCAAGGCTTCTGCTGGAGCGAAAAAAGCGGGGCAGCGCGACCGACGGGATTGAGGATCGATCGCGCCGCCCCCTATGCCGGACCCTGGCCGGCTTGACGCCGCAGGCGGGCCCGAAGCCGGATCAGGCGCGCTGCCAGACGAGCGCCGGATCGAATTCCTCCCGCAGCATGGCGGGGGCGCGCGGCGTTTCCTGCACCACGGGCAGCGGCTGGGGCAGCAGCGTGTTGAGCAGCAGGCGGCCGAACGCCCAGTCGCCAAGCCCGGAGGCCGCGTTGATGTGGCCCGCCTCCCCCGCATCGGCGAGGCGTGCGCCCCAGCGGCGGGCGAGGCTGCGGGCCTGCGCCATCGTCAGATAGGGATCGTTGCGGCTGGCGACGAGGACGGACGGGAACGGCAGCGTGGTTTCCGGGACCGGGGCGAAGCGCGTCAGCCGCCGGTCAAGCGGGCGCTCCTCGACATCGGGCGGCGCGACCAGCAGCGCGCCGATCACTTTGCCGCCATCCACAACCCCTCCCGGCTGCTCGTATTCCGCCCACCACGCCGCCGCGAGGCAGCCGAGGCTGTGCGCGGCGAGGACCACCGGCCCTTCGGCGCGCTGGATCGCGAGATTGAGCTTGTTCACCCAGGTGTTGCGATGCGGGTCTTCCCACAAGCCCAGATCGACCCGGCGGCAGCGCGGCAAGCGCGCTTCCCAGATCGTCTGCCAGTGCCCGGGGCCAGAATTGCCGAGACCCGGCACGGTGAGGATCACCGGTGCGGGGCCATCATTCAGGTCATTGATTTGATTGGCCATAATACGTCTCCGCGAGAAGAATGGCCGGTCGACTCGGTACACGTCCCGACATCCGTGACGATAACTCAACATTTTTGATAGACAATAGCGCCGCGACGAAGCGCGCGGGGATTTCGCCGGTCTGCGCAAGGGTGCCTCCCGACTTGTGAATTGGTCACGCGATTGCCATGTCATCGCCGCAGTTGGCGTGCATAGGCGGACGTGAAAGCTGATACAGGGCCGCGCGCAGAGGGGCCACAGTCATGACGACAAACGATGGCGGGATACTGCTGCGCCTTGCGGCGGCGCGGCATGTGGTGATACCGGCGCGCGCATGAACGCCCCCGCGCCTTCCCCTTCTGCGTCCGCGCGGCGGCAGCCAAACAACCGGCTTCTGGTTTCGATCCACGATGTGTCGCCACGCTTCGAAGGCCAGGTCGATGCGCTGGCCGAGCGACTGGCGCGGCATGTGGGCGCAGCGAAGTTTGCCATGCTGGTGATCCCGGACCACTGGCGCGGTGCGCCCATTGCCGGGAACGCCGCATTTGCCGCGCGGCTGCGCGGGTGGGCCGATCAGGGCATCGAGATGTTCCTCCACGGCTGGAGCCACAAGGACGAGACGCCAGCGACCGAAGGGCTCGCCGCGATCAAGGGCAAGCACATGACCGCGGGCGAAGGCGAGTTCCTGAACCTGCCGCACGCCGAGGCGCTGGCGCGCATGCGCGACGGGCGCGCGCTGGTGGAGGACACCATCGGCCGCCCGGTGGCAGGCTTCATTGCCCCGGCGTGGCTCTATGGCGAGGGCGCGCACGCCGCGATGCGCGAACTGGGCTTTGCGCTGGCCGAGGACCACATGAAGGTGTGGCGCCCCGCGAGCGGCGAAGTGCTGGCAAAGGGCCCGGTGATCACCTGGGCGAGCCGCAGCAAGCCCCGCATCGCAAGCTCGCTGCTGGCTGCATCGCTGGGCCGCATGGCGCTGCCCTTCACCCGCACGATCCGCGTGGCGGTGCATCCGGGCGACACCACGGTGCCCGCGCTGCTCACCAGCATCGACAAGACCCTCGCGCGCTTCGTCCGCACGCACGAACCCTCGCGCTATGCCGCGCTCGGCGGGGCCCAATGAACGCGCTCTCGGCGGCGATGACGCGGGCAGCGCCCGATACGGCACGGCCGCTGCGCATCCTGACCTTCCTGCACAGCTTCGAGCCCGGCGGGGTCGAGCGTGTGGCGCTGCGGCTGCATCAAGCCTGGCGCGCGCAGGGGCTCGACGCGAAGCTGGTGATGGGGCGCACGGCGGGCGCGATGAAGCGCGAGTGGCCGGAACTGAGGCTCGAGGTGCTTGGGCCCGAGGCGATCCCCAGTGCGGCGTGGGAAACGCTGTGGATGATCTTTCTGCTGCCGCGCGCGATCCGGCGGTTGAAGCCCGATGTGCTGTTCTGCGCAGGCAATTCCTATACCATCGTGGCGGTGGCGATGCGGCTGCTGCTGGGCAAGGCCTGCCCGCCGGTCGTCGCCAAGATGAGCAACGACCTCACCCGCAATGATCTGCCCGCCGTGGCGCGGCCGTTCTACCGGCTTTGGCTGCGCATTCAGGGCCGGATGCTTGATCGCCTTGTCGGCATGGCCCCGCCGATGCGGGAGGAGATCGCCACGCTGATGCGCGCGGAGGATGCGCGGATTGCGGTGATCGACGATCCCTCGCTGGCCGAAGCCGATATCCAGCGCCTCGCCGCGGCGCGCGAAGCGGCCAAAGCGGTGCCGCGCGGGCCCGGCCGGCGCTTCCTCGCCATCGGGCGGCTCGCTGCACAGAAAAATTTCGGCCTGCTGATCGATGCCTTTGCGCGCATTGCAGGTCCGGATGACCAATTGGCCATCATTGGCGAGGGCAGCGCGCGCCGGTCTCTGGAGGCGCAGATCGAGCGTCTGGGGCTTGGTGCAAAGGTGCGTCTACCCGGTCATGTCAGCCCGCTCGATGCCGAACTTGCCAATGCCGATGCGCTGGTACTTTCCTCGGATTATGAAGGGGTTCCGGCAGTTGTCGCGGAAGCGCTGGCGACCGGGCTGCCGATCGTCACGACGCGTTGCAGCGTGAGCATGGACGACATGCTCGGCGGCGGACGTTTCGGCCTGCTCGTACCCGTCGGCGATGCCGCTGCGCTCGCGCAGGCGATGCAGGACATTGCCAAGTTGAAATTTGACGAAACGGCCGCGCGCGATCATTCACGCCGGTTCACCGTGGAGATAGCTTCGCATGGCTATCGCGCGCTGATGGAGGGCCTCGCCTGTGCTTAACCCCGATGGCGAGGCGGGCCCCTCGAAGGATATATCCCCCATGGTTCCACCCGATGTGCTGAGCGAAACCCTGCCCCCGGTGCTGCCTACGGCATTGCCGAGTGCTGCACCGCTCGAGCGCAGCTTGCGCAAGTGGAGCGGCTGGATCGGCCCGGTGATCTCGATCGCCATTCTGATTGCCGTGCTGTGGCAGCTGCGCAAGATCGATTGGTCGCAGGTCTGGTCGATCGTGCCCACCTCGCCGCTGATCTGGCTGGTGCTGGCGGCGAGTTATTTCGCCGGGCCAGTGGCCGACTGGGTGATCTTCCGCAAGCTGTGGGGCATTCCCCTCTCGGGTATCTTCCCGCTGCTCAAGAAGCTGGTCGGCAACGAACTGCTGCTGGGCTATGTCGGTGAAGTCTACTTCTATGACTGGGCGCGGCGCCATGTGAAGATGGAAGGCTCGCCCTTCGGCGCGGTGAAGGACGTCGCGATCCTCTCGGCACTCGCGGGCAATATCATGACCGTGCTGCTGCTGATCTTCACCTGGCCGATCATCAGCCAGTTGGGGCTTGACGGCGCCGGCTCCAACGACGGCCATGTTCTCGCCACCTCGATCGGGGTGGTGCTCGTCACCAGTCTCGTGATCATGTTCTTCCGCAATGGCCTGCTAAGCCTGCCAAAGGCCGATCTCGGCTTCGTCTTCGTCGTCCACACCCTGCGCATCGTCGCCAACACCGGACTTTCGGCGCTGGCGTGGCACCTCATCCTGCCCGGCGTGGGGATTGGCTCGTGGCTCCTGTTCGCAACCGTTCGCATCCTCTTGTCACGCTTGCCCCTCATTCCCAATAAAGACATCGCCTTCGCTGGAATATCGACCCTGCTGGTTGGCAGTCAGGTTCAGACTAGCGACATGATTGCCATGATATCGCTCCTGATCGTGGCAACGCATGTGGTGTTGTTCATTGGCTTGATGCTGCTTGATCTTGTGCAGCGGGAGAAGAATGCTTGAAACGGATCCTTTTTCTTGGTGGTGCGCTTGCGCTGCTGACGGCAGCGGGACCGATCCCTTCGACACCCGACCTTGGCAAGGCCGAGGGCCAGTGCCGGCCGGGTGAGAACGGGCCTGCTTTCCTTGTCGACCTGATCGGCCTCAAGGACCGCGCCGGGCGCGTGAAGGTCGAGGTCTATCCCGCCAACGACACCGATTTTCTGGCGGATGACAACGTGCTGGTCATGGCCGGAAAGACCTTCCGCCGCGTGGAGGTGCCTGTGCCCGCCGAGCCGACGCCGCGCCTGTGCGTGCGCCTGCCCGGCCCCGGCACTTATGCCGTCACCGTGCTGCATGACCGCAACGCCGACCGCAAATTCAGCCTCACCCACGATGGCATCGGCTTTTCCGCCAACCCCCGCCTGGGCTGGTCGAAACCCAAGGCGAACACTGTGGCCGTCAATGCGGGCGGCGGTTTAACCACATTGCGCATAGTGATGAATTACCGTACCGGCCTGTTCTCGTTCGGGCCCCTCAAGAGGTCGTAGGTCGTCTCATGAAGCTTGTGGATGTTTGCGCCTTCTACGCGCCCAAGGGCGGCGGCGTGCGTACTTACGTCGATCGCAAGCTCAAGGCCGGCGCGGGAATGGGCCACGAAGTGGTCGTGATCGCGCCGGGCGAGGAAAATCGCATCGAGGAACGCGGGCCAAACGCGCGCATCGTCTGGCTGAAGAGCACGGTGTTCCCGCTCGATTTCAACTACCGCTATTTCAGCGACGTCGGCGCCCTTTACGCGGCGCTGGACCGCGAAGCGCCGGACATGGTCGAGGCGTCCTCGCCGTGGCGCAGCGCCAGCCTCGTCGGCGAATGGCCGGGCGATGTCCCGCGCGCGCTCATCATGCACGCCGATCCGCTCTCGGCCTATGCCTACCGCTGGTTCGACGGCGTTGCCCCGCGCCCGGTGATCGACAAGGCGTTCGACCGTTACTGGCGCCACCTGCGCCGGCTCGACACGCAGTTCGACATGATCGTGAGCGCGAGCCAGGGCCTCTCGGACCGCCTGACCAAGGGCGGGCTTGGCGGCGTAGTGACCAATCCGATGGGGGTCGATCCGGGCGTGTTCGCTCCCGCGCACCGCGACGAACGCCTGCGCAAGGGCCTGCTCGAACTGTGCGAACTGCCCGAGGACGCGACGCTACTGATCGGCGTCGGCCGCTTCGCACCGGAAAAGCGCTGGCCGATGCTGGTCGATGCCGTGACCGCCGCCGGCACGCGCCGGCCTGTGGGCATGGTGCTGGCCGGTCAGGGCCGCGATCTCAAGAACATCGAGAAGCGCATCGCCGGCAATCCGCATATCCGTATCCTCGAGCCGATCACCAATCGCGCCGAACTCGCCCGCGTGATGGCGAGCGCCGACGCGCTGCTCCATGGCTGCGAGGCAGAGACGTTCTGCATGGTCGCGGCAGAAGCGCGCGCCAGCGGGCTGCCGCTGATCGCCCCCGATGAAGGCGGCGCGGCGGATCAGGCGCGGGCCTCTGGCGGGTGGATCTATGAATCCGCCAATGCCGGCGCAGCTGCCGAAACCATCGTGGAATACTGCATCGCGCGCGAAAGCGGGATCGACGGCCCGCGCGCCAGCATTCCCGCACCGCGCGTGATGGACGACCACTTCGCCGAGCTGTTCGCGAGCTACGAACGGCTGGTGAGCGAGCGTCGGCGTCAGACCGGTCCGCGCCGCGCGGCTTGATCGCACCGCCTTTTCAATATCATCGAACATTTTGAATGATCTTATCCGGATTTTCCGGATAATCAGTCAGGCGTATCCCGCTTGCAGCAAGCCCGGACGGCCCCTCGCCCGGCAGGAACTGCAAAGGATCACGCCATGACAACAACCTCCGCCACCGCCGCCGCGTCAGGCGCACCGGCCTCTACTGCGGCCACCGGCCATGTCCTCGCTGCTGCGGGCCGTGTGCTGATCGCTGCGATCTTCGTGCTGAGCGGCATCGGCAAGATTGCCAATCCGCAGGCCACCATCGGCTATATCGCCAGCGCCGGCCTGCCCTTCGCGCCCGCTGCGCTGATCGGTGCCGCGTTGATCGAGGTGGGCGGCGGCCTTGCGCGCATCGCCGGATTTCGCACCCGCTTTGTCGCGCTGGTTCTCGCGGGCTTCAGCGTGGTCGCCGCGTTTGCCTTTCACGCGCACTTCGCGGACCAGAACCAGTTGATCCACTTCCTGAAGAACCTCGCCATGGCGGGCGGCCTCCTGCAGGTCGCAGCCTTCGGATCCGGCCGGATCGGGTTCGACAAGCGCTGAGCCAAGCCATCAGCTGCACAAACGAAAACGGCGGCCGGATCGCTCCGGCCGCCGTCTTTCTGTGCGGGGTTTGCGCTGCGATCAGAACTTGATCGAAGCGTCGAAACCGAACGTGCGCGGCATGTTGAAGTTGCCGTAGTCACCCAGGACGTTGCCATTGTTGCCGATCACGACAACGTTGGTGCCTGCCGGGCCGCTGGTCTGCACAGCCGGAAGGCTGTTCGACGGATCGCGGCGGTAGACGAACTGGTTGTTGAACACGTTGCGGCTCCACAGACCCAGGTTCATCTTGTTGTCGCCAACCTTGATGTCGAGGAGCGACAGGCGGGCGTTGACGACGAAGCTCGAGTCAGCCTTGGTCGCGAACTGGTCGAAGCTCTGCGTCGCCTGTGCATAGTTGGCGTCGACGTGCAGCTTGGGGCGGGCGCCGCCAAGCACTTCCGGCAGGTCGTAGTCAATCGATGCGCTGGCCGCATTGCGCGGCGTGAAGACGATGTAGAACTTCTGGTTCACGGTCGTGCTGTACAGCGGGGTGCCCGTGCTGCTGAACTGCGTATACGTCACCGGCACCAGCGGAATGTCGGTGTAGGTGTAAGCATAGGAGAAGTTCATGGTGAGGTTGCTGACCGGCTTCACCGTGAGGTCTGCTTCCACGCCGCGGATCTTGGTGGTGCCCGGAGCGTTGAAGGTGACGAGGTTGTTGAAGTTACCCGTCGCGGTGGGCTGGATGGTCGAAAGATCGACCTGGCTGCCCGTGCGGTCCATGATGTAACCCGCGAGGTTGAGGCGGGCACGACGACCGAACAGGTCGGCCTTCAGACCGATTTCGTAGCTCTTGACGTCTTCCGGGTTGAACGCGCGGTAGTCGGACGTACGCGAGCTGGCGCCGCCAGCGCGGTACCCGGTTGCGTACTTGATGTAGGTATGAACGTCGTTGCTGACATCATACGCAATCGTGACCAGCGGGTTGAACCGGCGCCACTTCTTGTCGAGCGGCGTGTAGCCGTTCGCCGCGGCGATCAACGGGTTGGTCCGGTAATCGATGTTGCGCGAGAAAACGAGCTGCCCCTGCTTCTCATCCCAGGTGTAGCGACCGCCGACCGTGATGTGGAGCTGTTCGGTCGCATTCCAGGTGGCCTGGCCAAACACCGCGTAGCTCTTGGAGCTGACCTGCGACGCACGGTCGATCGAGCAGCCGTTCACAGCCTTGCCGACGAAATCGGGGGTGTTGGCGGTGCAGAACGTGTTGGGCACGTAAGTGGCCTGCGTCGGCGTGTTGTAGATCACGCGCATCGAGTTCGGCGTGGCCGCCGTATCGCTGACGTGTTCGTTGAAGTAGTAGAGACCAGCCACGTAATCGACCGGACCGATCGTACCGACAGCCTGCAGTTCCTGGCTGAACTGGCGCTGGCGCAGGTCGGCAAGGCTGTAGCGGCTGAAGGTGCAGCTCGACGGGCCATTGACGGTGCACGACGGGGTGTAGTTGACGACCGGCACGCGGTGCGCACCGCCCGAGTTATCCCACTGCTGCACGTCAACGCCGCGCCATGCGGTGATCGAGCGGAGTTCGATTTCCGGTGCGATCTTCCACTTGAGGACGTTGGTGAAGCCGTGCGTCTCGTCGAAGCTGCGGCGCTGCGGCACGCCGATGTCGGCGGTGCGCATCAGGGTGTCGCCGTTGACCTCGACGCCGGGGAGCAGCGCCTTGATCGAACCCTGCGTGCCGACGAAGGCCGTGCCCGGGGTGACGCAGGTGCTGCCGGCGGGGATTGCCAGCGGCGAGGCATTGCTGCCGCCGCTGAGGCAGTTGTTGGGGTTGTAGTTGAGCAGCTGGCTGTAGAACGGGGTGTTCTCGTCGCGAGCAATGTCGAAGGTGAAGTCGTTGGTCACGCCATCGACCGGCTTCCAGCGAACGGCCGCGCGGAAGCCCTTGCGATCGAACAGGCCAAAGCCTTCCTGGCCCGGCATCGGGTTCCTGGTGATGGGATCCTGGTGCTGATAGACGCCGTCGAGCTTGACCGAGAAGCCGATCACTTCGGGCAGGTTCAGGTGGATCGCGCCGCTGCGCGAACCGATGTTGCCGAGGCTGCCATCGATGCTTCCGCCGAACTCACCGGTAGGCGCCTTCGAGACGAGCGAGAGCGCGCCGCCTTCGGTGTTGCGGCCGAACAGGGTGCCCTGCGGCCCCTTGAGCACTTCGACGCGCTCAATATCGAACAGGCCGGTGTTGAGGCCATGCTGGCGGCCAAGGTAGACGCCGTCGATGTAGATGCCGACGCCCTGCTCGCGGGCCGGCTGGTTCGCATCGAGCGGAACGATGCCGCGAATACCGATGGTCAGCGCCGACTGGCGCGCTTCGAAGGTCGCGACGCGGAGGCTCGGGACGCCGCCATCGGCGAGGTCGAGCAGGCTCTGCACGCGGCGCTCGCGGATCGTTTCAGCGTTCACCACCGAGATCGAGATCGGGGTCTTCTGCAGGTTGGTCTCACGCTTCGTCGCGGTGACCACGATTTCCTCGATCGGAACGCCGTACGGCAGGCCGGCAGCCGGCGCGACATCGGAAGCAGGCGCGGCATCAGAAGCAGGCGCGGCATCAGAAGCAGGCGCGGCATCAGAAGCAGGCGCGGCATCGGCGGCGAAAGCAGGAATCGAAACGAGTGCAAAGGTGCCCGCGCCGGCCAGCAGGCCGGTGCGAATGATATTGGCGACGTTCATGGTAAACCCCAGTTAGACGGGATCAGGCCCCGGATGAGGGCGCTCTAGGCAGTCTTCGCGACGGTTTTCTGACATTACGACACGAAACTGTAACGAAAAAACGGCTGATTTCCGCGACCTTCGAGGAAGTGTGGCACTTTATCCACGCAGCAATTTGAAAGTGCGTGCAGCTCACCTCGCCGGTTGTAACTTTTTATTTCCTAAGTGAGCGGTCGGCTCACGAGCAGATTCGTCAATACAACCCGCGTTTGCGCAAAAGCGCTCGTCGGGCGCGTCACGACAAGACTGGGAGCCATCGACCTCGCGCGCGACTCGGGCGGCGACTCGCAACGGTCGGTGGCTTAGGAGCCACGCTTCGTCGCAACGTCGCGATCCTGGGGGTTGGATCATCAACCTTTGCCTGCCTTAGTCGCAGGAGGGATCGCCAACGCGTTCAGGAATATTCGGGACAATGATAACGAACCGGCGCCATTTTCTCGGCGCCATAGCCGGAACTGCCGCCTCTCTCGCGTTGCCACGCGGGATCGCGCAGGCGCAGGAAGCTGATCTTCCCGGGGGAACCTTCTGGGGCACCGTTCCTGTGCCCGATGCAGAAATGGCCACGGTGCAGGGCCAGCCGACCAGCATCGCACGCTCCGGCGTGCTGCCGCTCCTCCCGCGCGCGCTCGCAGCGCTCGATCAGCACGGCGCGGCAATCGCGGAGCGCGACCGCATCGGCATCGTCGATTTCTCGCAGCCCTCACGCGAGGCGCGCTTCCATATCGTCGATCTGGCGGGCGGCACGGCCTCAGCCCCGCTGCTGGTGGCGCATGGCAGGGGATCGGACCCGGCGAACCGCGGGATTGCCGAGCATTTCTCGAACCTCGTGGACTCCGAGGCATCCTCGCGCGGCAGTTATGTGACGGGCGAGGTCTATTACGGCAAGCATGGCCGCTCGCGCCGGCTGATCGGGCTCGATCCGGATAATGATCGTGCGCTCGAACGCGGCATCGTGATCCACGCGGCAAGCTATGTCTCGCCCGCCATGGTTGCCATACAGGGCCGCGTCGGGCGCAGCCAGGGCTGCTTCGCGGTGAACCCGCGCGAGATCACCCAGGTGCTCGAGGCGCTCGGCCCGGGCCGCCTGCTCTTCGCGACGAGCTAAGCGCGCAGCGCCCCTGCGAAGACAGGGGCCTCGGTGGGCGAGACACAGCGGCAATCAGCATGAGGTTCCCGCCTTCGCGGGAGCGCTGGTCAGCCCGGCTTTTTCGCTAGCAGCGCCATACGCAGGCAGCGGCAGACAACTTCGTCGCGCTGGTTGAGCGCTTCGTGCGCAAAGGTCACGATCCCGGCATCGGGGCGCGACTTGCTGGCGCGCAGCTCCACCACTTCGCTGGTCGCGCGCAGGGTATCGCCGAGGAAGACAGGCTTGGGCATCACCAGCTTGTCGTAGCCCAGATTGGCAACCAGCGTGCCGACAGTCGTATCGCCGACCGAGAGCCCCACCATCAGCGCAAACGTGAAGGTGCCGTTGACGAGGATCTGCCCGAACTCGCTCGCGCGCGCAGCTTCGGCATCGATGTGCAGCGGCTGCGGGTTGTGCGTCATCACCGAGAACAGGAGGTTGTCCGTCTCGGTGACGGTACGGCGGATTTCGTGGGTGAGCTTGTCGCCCACCTGCCATTCATCGAAGTAGCGGCCTGCCATTCAAATCCTCCAAAACCCCGTCCCGTTCGTGTCGAGCGAAGTTTGCTATTCCGCCGCTTCCACCCGCGCCAGCAGGGCTTCGACTTGCACTTGCGCGCCCGCCGTGACGGTGAGTTCGGCGACGATGCCATCGAACGGCGCGGTAAGCGCGTGTTCCATCTTCATCGCTTCGAGCACGAGCAGCTTCTGGCCCTTGGTGACGGTATCGCCGGCGGAGACTTCGACGGCGATGACCTTGCCGGGCATGGGGGCGAGGATGGCGCCGTCGGAGGCAGCACCGCCAGCGCCGCCGCTGACACGCTCCGGGGTCAGCTTCCATGTCGTCCCCTGCATGGTCACCAGCAGCGCGTCGCCTTCGTCGGTCACAATGGGATAGGCTTCCTGGCCGTAGCTGACGCGGCCATCAGCCCGGCCGGTCCAGGTGCTGGAGCGGTCGCTGAAGCGAACCGCGGTCTGGCTGGGAGCATTGAGCCGGAAACCGATTGTGGCGGGAGCAGGATCGCGCCGTGCAAGACGTTGCGCGACGAGATCGCGGAGCCATTCGGGCATTTCGACATCGGCGGTCACTTCATCAAGATGCCGGTCGATGAAGCCGGTATCGATCATGCCCCGCGTGAAATCGGGCATGACAACGAGCGAGCCGAGGAAGGCAGCGTTGGTCTTCACCGGCCAGATGCGCGCGTCCCACGCCATCTTCGACAGCCCGACAATCGCCTCCAAGCGCGTTTCGGCATGGCAGATCAGCTTCGCGACCATCGGGTCGTACCACGGCGAAATGGTATCGCCTTCCGCCACCCCTGTTTCGACGCGCAGACGGACATCAGGCGCTGATTCCATCGGCGCTGTGCCGCCTTCATGGAGCCATCGTGTAGCACGAACGGTCGAGGGAATGGCGAACCGTTCCAGCATGCCCGTGACGGGCAAAAAGCCGCGTCCCGGATCCTCCGCATAGAGCCGCGCTTCCATCGCCCAGCCGTTGATGCTGAGCTCGTCCTGCCGCTTGGGCAGCGGCTCGCCGCTCGCCACTCGCAGTTGCCATTCGACGAGATCGACCCCGGTGATCTCCTCGGTCACCGGATGCTCCACCTGAAGCCGCGTGTTCATTTCCATGAACCAGATACGGTCGGCGCGCAGGCCTTCGCTGGCGTCGGCGATGAATTCGATGGTGCCCGCGCCTTCGTAGTCCACAGCCTTGGCGGCGCGGACGGCGGCGCTGCATACGGCTTCGCGGGTCGCTTCGTCCATGCCCGGCGCAGGGGCTTCCTCGATCACTTTCTGGTGACGGCGCTGGAGCGAGCAATCGCGCTCGAAAAGGTGGACGACGTTGCCGTGACTATCCCCGAACACCTGCACTTCGATGTGGCGGGGGGAGAGGATGTACTTTTCGATCAGGACGCGGTCGTCGCCGAAGCTGGCGACAGCCTCGCGGCGGCAGGAGGCGAGCGCTTCGGCGAAATCGGCGGCAGCCTCGACACGGCGCATGCCCTTCCCGCCCCCGCCCGCGACGGCCTTGATGAGGACAGGATAGCCGATGGCATCCGCCTCGGCCTGAAGGCGGGTCACGGACTGGTCTTCGCCGAGATATCCCGGTGTGACGGGTACGCCTGCGGCAATCATCCGCACCTTTGCCGCGTCCTTGAGGCCCATCGCGGTGATCGAGGCGGGCTTGGGGCCGACCCAGATCAGGCCGGCGTCCAGCACGGCCTGCGCGAATTCGGCGTTTTCGGAGAGGAAGCCATAGCCGGGGTGGATCGCTTCGGCACCCGTCGCCTTGGCGGCGGCGATGATCTTCTCGCCAACGAGGTAGCTCTCGCGCGCAGGGCTCGGGCCGATGTGGACGGCTTCGTCAGCCGTGCGGACATGGAGCGCCTTGGCATCGGCATCGGAATAGACCGCCACGGTGCGGATGCCCATGCGGCGCGCCGTGCGCATCACACGGCAGGCGATCTCGCCGCGATTGGCGATGAGGAGGGACTTGATCATGCGCCGCACCCTTCCGTGCGTGAGGAGAAGGTAAGGTTCATGACCTTCCATGAGCCGTTTTCGCGCACGAGGTCGAAGTGATCGATCCCGCAGCTGACGCGCTTGCCGTCCATGGTGATGGTGAACGGTGCCCAGACCATGGCGACATCGCCGTCCTGCTCGATCACGGGATTGGTGATCCGCTCGATGAAGCCCGAACCGGGCGTCATGCGCGCAGCATATTCGGTGAAGCTGCGGCTGCGCAGGCCGCTGGCCCCGCCCACGAACGTGCCGCGGCCCGTGACGCGGCCATCGGGATAGACCAGCTTCAGCAGCGCGGGCGCATCGCCGGTCTCAAGCGTGGCGAGGAGCGCATCGACAGTGGCGAGCACGTCCTTGTCACCAAAATCGGGCGGCGGCAGGCGTTCTGCCTGCGGGAGCGGCGCAGCGGCAGCGAGCGCGAGGGCTGGAAGGAGGTGGAACATGGTGCCTAGCCTAAATCCCTCCCCGAGCTAGTCTCGGGGAGGTGGCAGCGCGAAGCGCTGACGGAGGGGGAAATCCGATGCTGAAAGACATCGCGCCGAAACCGCAAACAGGCACCATCGACAAGGCGCGCAAACTCAGGCGCGACATGTCGTTGCCCGAAGGCCTGCTCTGGCGCGAATTGCGCACGCGGCCCGGCGGACTCAAGTTCCGCCGCCAGCATCCGAGCGGAGCCTATGTGCTTGACTTCTTCTGCAGCGATGCGCGGCTTGCCATCGAGATTGACGGTGAGGGCCATGGCATGGGCGATCGGCCTGCCCACGATGCGGCGCGCGACGCGTGGTTTGCCAAGGCTGGGATCGCAACCTTGCGCATCCCGGCGCGTGAGGTTCTGGCTGATCTGGGGAGCGTGGTTCAAAGCATCGTTGCGGCCTGCACCGAGCGTCTTCCCCTCCACCACCCTGCGGGCGGTCCCCCTCCCCGAGACAAGCTCGGGGAGGAATGATGAAAAAGGGCCCCGATAATCCCTCCCCGAGCTAGTCTCAGGGAGGTGGCAGCGCAAAGCGCTGACGGAGGGGGAAATTCCGCTCACATCCGGAACACCCCGAACCGGGGCGCCTCCGTAATTCCGTGCTCAAGGCAGACGCCGAGCGCCAGTCCCAGCACATCGCGGGTCTGGACCGGGTCGATCACGCCATCATCCCACAGACGCGCCGTGGCATAATAGGGATTGCCCTCGTCCTCGTACTTCTGGCGGATCGGGGCCTTGAAGGCTTCGGCTTCCTCAGGTGTCCAGGTGGCGGCATCGCGGTGGACAGTCGCCAGCACCGAGGCCGCCTGTTCGCCGCCCATCACGCTGATCCGCGCATTGGGCCAGGTGAACAGGAAGCGCGGATCATAGGCCCTGCCGCACATGCCATAGTTGCCCGCGCCAAAGCTGCCGCCGATCAGCACCGTCAGCTTGGGCACTTGCGCCGTCGCGACCGCCGTCACCAGCTTCGCGCCGTGCTTGGCGATGCCTTCCGCTTCATACTTGCCGCCGACCATGAAGCCCGAGATGTTCTGCAGGAACAGGAGCGGAATGCGGCGCTGGCAGGCAAGTTCGATGAAATGCGCGCCCTTCACCGCGCTTTCCGAAAACAGCACGCCGTTGTTGGCGAGGATGGCGACTTCCATGCCCCAGATGCGGGCGAAGCCGCAGACGAGCGTGGTGCCGTAATGCGCCTTGAACTCGTGGAACTCGCTGCCATCAACCACGCGGGCGATGACTTCATGGACATCGTAAGGCGCGCGGACGTCGTCGGGGATGATGGAGTAAAGCTCTTCCGGATCGTACTTCGGCGGACGCGGCGCTATCGCACCCTGCACGCCGACAGGCCCCGGCCCGAGATGGCTGACGATATCGCGCACGATGGTGAGCGCGTGCTCGTCGTTGTCCGCAAGGTGATCGACCACGCCGGACTTGCGCGCGTGGAGATCGCCGCCGCCAAGATCTTCGGCGCTGATTTCCTCACCCGTCGCAGCTTTCACCAGGGGCGGCCCGGCGAGGAAGATCGTGCCCTGTTCGCGCACGATCACGCTTTCATCGCTCATGGCGGGTACGTAAGCCCCGCCGGCGGTGCAGCTGCCCATGACGCTTGCGATCTGCGGAATGCCCGCCGCGCTCATCTGCGCCTGGTTGTAGAAGAACCGCCCGAAGTGGTCGCGGTCCGGGAAGACCTCGGCCTGGTTGGGCAGGTTCGCCCCGCCGCTGTCGACGAGATAGACGCATGGGAGGCGGTTTGCCGCGGCGATTTCCTGCGCGCGGATGTGCTTCTTCACCGTCATCGGGAAGTAGGTGCCG
>CANGJI010000063.1 GCA_947454135.1 Sphingomonadaceae bacterium | reverse complement strand
ATGGTCTGTCATGCGATAACGCCTTGATAATCGGTGCGCGAAGGTCAAATCGAATTGTGTAATGTCTGATAGGAAAAAGCTATCAGAATGGTGGTCGCAGCCCTGCCGGTTCGAGCACGCGGGCCGCCGCGAGCGCGGCGCGGGCCATCGGCCCGAGCGGATCGCGGTTGACCACGACGAGGCCGACGCGCCGGGCATCCTCCGGCTCGTCAAAGGGCAGGAAGCGCGCCCACTCTACCCCTGCCATCAGCCGCGCATAGCCCTCGGGAACGATTGCCGCGAAAGCGCCGGAATGCACCATCGCGAACAGCGCGAAGTGGCTGTCTGCCGTGGCGCGGGGAGTGGCGGATAGTCCCCGTGCCGCAAGGCGTTCATCGAGAATGCGGCGATATTGCATGCCCTGGTGGAGCAGGCAGAGGTTCTGCGCGCAGGCCTCCTGCCAGCTGATCGCCGTGTGCGCATCGAACCCGCTGCCGCGCGCCGCAAGGAACACGTATTGCTCGGCATAGAGCGGGACCGAGAGGACATTGGCGGGCGGTTCGTGATCGAGATAGGTCAGCCCCGCATCGACTTCGAACGCATGCAGCCCGTGGTCGATGGCGCGTGAGGTGGCCGAGCGGACGGACACGGTAATCCCCGGGTTCTGCGCCAGCAGCGCCTCGCTCAGGAGGCCGACCAGCGGCAGCGCGGCAGGGATCGCGGCCAGACCGAACTCGCCCCGCAATGGAGCGGCGGTGGCGGCCACAGCGCTGGCCATGCCGCTGACCGCGCCGAGGATCTGCTCTGCCCAGGGCAGCATCGCCTCGCCATGCTGGGTCAGGCCGATGAAGCGGCGGTCACGCTCGACCAGACGGCGGCCGAACTCCGCCTCAAGAGCATTGAGGCCCGCCGAAAGCGTCGGCTGCGAGATGCCGCAGGCTGCCGCTGCCTTGGCGAAATGCTGTTCGCGTGCAAGCGTGACGAAATAGCGCAAGTGGCGCAGCTGCATCGAAGGGCGAACTCCTCTGAAAGGAACCGCCTATCACACTTGACGCGGGAACGTCAGTCCGCTGCCTTCGCCATGTATTCCTGATACCACTTCACGAAGGCGGCCACGCCCTGTTTCACGGTCGTGGCGGGCTTGTAGCCCAGTTCGCGTTCGAGATCGGAAACATCGGCGAAGGTATCGGGCACGTCGCCGGCCTGCAGCGGCAGGAGATTGCGGATGGCCTTCTTGCCCAGCGCTTCCTCCAGCGCCTCGATATATTCGGTCAGCTTCACCGGGCTGTTGTTGCCGATGTTGTAGATCCGGTAGGGCGCGTTGCTCGTCGCGGGATCGGGGCGGTGCGCGTCCCAGTCCGGGTTCGGCTGCGCGGGATTGTCGCAGGCGCGGATCACGCCTTCGACGATATCGCTGACGAACGTGAAATCGCGCGTGTGATTGCCATAATTGAACACGTCGATCGGCTTGCCCGCGATGATGTTCTTCGCAAACAGGAACAGCGCCATGTCCGGCCGGCCCCAGGGGCCATAGACGGTGAAGAAGCGCAGGCCGGTGGTCGGCAGGCGGTAGAGATGGCTGTAGCTGTGCGCCATCAGCTCATTCGCCTTCTTCGTCGCGGCGTAGAACTGCAGCGGATGATCGACGCCGACATGCTCGCTGAACGGCATCGCCTGGTTGGCGCCATAGACGCTGCTCGTCGAGGCATAGACCAGATGCTCGACCCCGCCGTGGCGGCAGGCCTCGAGGATGTTGGTGAAGCCGATGATGTTGCTTTCGACATAGGCGTGCGGGTTTTCGATCGAGTAGCGCACCCCGGCCTGCGCGGCGAGGTTGATCACCCGGCGGATATCATTCCCGGCAAAGGTCTGTTCGACCACCGCGCGATCGGCGAGGTTCCCGCGCACGAAGGTATACTTCGCGTTTGTCCGGCGCGCAGTCTCGTCCAGAATGGCGAGGCGCGCTTCCTTGATGGCGGGATCATAGTAATCGTTGACGACATCGAGCCCGACAACGTCATCCCCGCGCTCAAGCAGGGTCTTGGCGGTGTGAAAGCCGATGAAGCCGGCATTGCCGGTAACGAGGATTGCCATCTGTTTCTCCGGCGCCTTAAGTCGCAGCGATTGCTGACTTTAGTGTTGCGGCTCGCCGTAGTCTGACTCAGTTACAGCCGCAAGTCGCGCGAATTGGGCGTTGCGCGCCCGGAACCTAGAGGCTCCAGTAGCGGATGTCTTCGCGCAGGGCTTGCGGCGCGACGGCCGATTTCACATCGATCAGGATGCCGCCCGGCGCGATCATCGCCTGGATCGCATCGATCCCCATCGCCGCGTAGTGATCGTGCGAAACCGCGTAGATCAGCAGATCGATCTCGGTGAAGGCCTCGATCGGCGAAAGCGCGATGCCGAACTCGTGGGCCGTCGCTTCGGGGTGGGCCAGGGGATCATGGACCAGCGGCGCGATGCCGAATTCGCACAGCTCGCGGTAGATGTCGTCCACCTTCGAGTTGCGGATATCCGGCACGTTTTCCTTGAACGTGAGACCAAGAATGCCGACCCGCGCGTCCTTCAGCGGCCGTCCGGCGACCGCCATCATCTTCACCGCGCGCTGGGCGATGTAGCTGCCCATGCTGTCGTTGATGCGGCGGCCGGAGAGGATCACTTCGGGGTGATAGCCCATCTGCTCCGCCTTGGCGGTGAGGTAGTACGGATCGACGCCGATGCAGTGCCCGCCGACCAGGCCGGGGTAGAACTTGAGGAAGTTCCACTTCGTCCCCGCCGCCGCCAGCACTTCCTTGGTGCGGATGCCGACGAGATCGCAGATCTTCGAAATCTCGTTCATCAGCGCGATGTTGATATCGCGCTGGGTGTTCTCGATGACCTTCGCGGCTTCGGCGACCTTGATCGAGGACGCGCGGTGGATGCCGGCGTGGATGATCGAGCCGTAGAGTTCGGCAAGCGTCTCGAGCGTCTCGGCGTCCTGCCCGGCGACGACCTTGACGATGGCTTCCAGCGGATGCGCCTTGTCGCCCGGATTGATGCGTTCGGGGCTATAGCCGAGCTTGAAGCCCTCACCGCTCCTGAGGCCTGATGCCGCCTCGATCACGGGTGCGCAGACTTCCTCGGTCGCGCCGGGATAGACGGTGCTTTCGAACACGATGATCGTGCCCGGTGCGATGATCTTGCCGATCGCGGCGCAGGAGGCCGTGATATTGGAAAAATCGGGCCGGCAGCTCTCGTCGACCGGAGTCGGCAAAGTGACGATGAGGATGCCGCAGCCGCGCAGATCCTCGATCGAGCTGGTGATGGCGAGGGTGGAGGCCCTGAGCTCCTCCGGCGAGATCTCGTTGGTATAGTCGTGCCCTGCGCGCAGCGTGGCGATGCGGTGTTCGCTCACGTCGAAGCCGATCACATCATGCTTGCGGGCAAACGAGACAGCGAGCGGCAGGCCGACATAGCCAAGCCCGATCACACCGATTTTGCCGAACGCCTTCATACCAGAATTATCCGCCTCATGAGCTTCTGCATCCGGGCGCCGCGCCATCGGACGTGTGGGCCGATCGGGCGCGCCGCGCGCCCCCGTTCATCAGGCCTCCCCGTAGCATTGGTTATGTGAAAAAATTCCAAAGGCCCCGCCCCTCAACCAAAGTGAGCATTGCCAAACTTCCAGAAGTGAAATGCCCTGACCTATTTTCGGGGAAGTCAGGCCCGAGCAACTCCGCTAGAGGCACGGACCTGATTCTCTTTCCCGACAAGACCAGTGGAGTGCCCCATGACCGAAGCCGCGACCCTCTCAACCCGCGAAGCTGACGGCCATGATACACCTGCCGCGCCAGCCCGTGACGGCGTGCGCACCGACTGGACCCGCGCCGAAATCGCGGCGCTGTTCGACCTGCCGTTCACCGAACTGCTGTTCCGCGCGGCAGAGGCGCATCGCCGCCATCACCGGCCGGATGAAGTGCAGCTCTGCACGCTGCTTTCGATCAAGACCGGCGGCTGTCCGGAAGACTGCGGCTATTGCTCGCAATCGGTGAAGGCGGACAGCGGGGTGGAGGCGACCAAGCTGATGGACGTGCAGGCCGTGCTGCAATCGGCTGCGCAGGCGCGCGATGCCGGTTCGAAGCGCTTCTGCATGGGCGCAGCCTGGCGCAACCCCAAGGACCGCGACATGCCCGCGATCGTCGCGATGGTGAAGGGCGTGCGCGAGATGGGCATGGAGACCTGCATGACGCTGGGCATGCTGAGCGAGGCGCAGGCCGCGCAGCTCGCCGAGGCAGGGCTCGATTACTATAACCACAACATCGATACCTCGCCCGAACGCTACGGCGAGATCATCACCACGCGCAGCTTCGACGAACGCATCGACACGCTTTCGCGGGTGCGCGAGGCGGGGATCAACGTCTGCTCGGGCGGGATCGTCGGCATGGGTGAGACGCGCGGCGACCGCGTTGGCTTTATCCATGCGCTGGCGACGCTGGAGCGCCATCCCGAAAGCGTGCCGGTGAACGCGCTGGTGCCGATCAAGGGCACCGTGCTGGGCGACAT
The DNA here is from genome assembly GCA_947454135.1 of Sphingomonadaceae bacterium. Lineage (GTDB taxonomy): Bacteria > Pseudomonadota > Alphaproteobacteria > Sphingomonadales > Sphingomonadaceae > Novosphingobium. The sequence continues at coordinate 14,751 of CANGJI010000063.1, read as the reverse complement.
GCTGGCAGATACCCCGCTCGCCAAGATCGACGACATCGAGTTCGTGCGCACCGTGGCGGTCGCGCGGATCACCATGCCGCGCTCGATGGTGCGGCTTTCGGCAGGGCGCGAATCGATGTCGGAGGCTGCGCAGGCGCTGTGCTTCATGGCGGGTGCCAACTCGATCTTCACCGGCGACCGCCTGCTCACCGCCGCCAATGCCGGGGACGATGCCGATGCGGCGCTGTTCGCGCGGCTGGGACTGAAGCCGATGGAAGCCGAAGAACCGATGCGCGCGGACAAGCGAGGCGGCTGCGGCTGCTGAATCCGAGTAACCGATGGACCTGTGGCAGGCGCAGCGCGCCGATCTGGACGGCCTTGCAGCGCGGGATCGCCTGCGCCGGCTGATCGCGCGGCAGGGACGGGACTTTTCCTCGAACGATTACCTCGGCATGTCGGGCGCACCGCGCCTTGCGCAGGCGGTGGAAGAAGCCATCGCGCGCGGCGTGCCGATGGGTTCGGGCGGATCGCGGCTCCTGCGCGGCAACGATCCCGAGCACGAGGCGCTAGAGGAAGACGCGGCGCGCTTCTTCGGTGCGGAAAGCGCGCTGTTCCTTTCCTCGGGCTATGGCGCGAATGTCGCCTTGCTGGCGACGCTGCCGCAGCGCGGCGACCTTGTGGTGTACGACGCGCTGATCCACGCCTCGATGCACGAAGGACTGGCGCTCACGCGGGCCGAGAAGATGGTGGCAGCGCACAATGATGCGCAGAGCTTCGCCGACGCGATTGGCGCGTGGCGCAAGGCTGGCGGTAAGGGCCGGGTCTGGCTCGCGTTCGAAAGCCTCTACTCGATGGACGGCGACCGGGCACCGATCCCGGAACTGGCCGCACTCGCCCGGCGGCACGAGGCGATCATGTTGATCGACGAGGCGCATGCGACCGGCGTGTTCGGCCCTGACGGACGCGGCCTTGCCGCCGGGCTCGATGGGCGGGACGATACCGTGGTGCTGCGCACGTGCGGCAAGGCGCTGGGCTGCGAGGGCGCGCTGATCTGCGGCCCGGCGGTGGTCCGCGATTTCCTCGTCAACCGCGCGCGCCCGTTCATCTTCTCGACCGCGCCTTCGCCGCTGATGGCCGCCGCGGTGCGCGAGGCGCTGCGCATGCTGGTCGATGAACCGGAACGGCGCACCGGGCTGATGGCGCAGGTGGCCCATGCCGTCGAAGTGCTTGCGCCGTGGGGCGCCACGCCGACCGGCACGCAGATCATGCCGCTGATCCTCGGCGATGAAGCGCGGACCATGGCAGTGGCGGCGCATTTGCAGGACGCGGGCTTCGACGTTCGCGGCATCCGCCCGCCGACCGTCGCGCCGGGTACGAGCCGCCTGCGCATTTCACTGACACGAAACGTCATGCTGGAGGATATTGACGCACTGGCAGGGGCCTTGGCAAAGGCGCTTGCATGAGTGCGTTTGTTGTGACCGGAACCGACACCGGGATTGGCAAGACGGTGTTCTCGGCGGCTCTCGCAGGAGCGCTGGGGGCCCATTACTGGAAGCCGGTGCAGTCCGGCCTTGCCGATGGTGCCGATAAGGACAGCGTGGCGATGCTCGCCGGGCTGTCTGCGGAGCGGATTCTCCCCGAAGCCTATCGCCTGACCGAGCCGCTTTCCCCCCACCGCGCGGCGGAACTGGACCGCGTGGCGATCGACCCTGACATGCTGGTCCTGCCCGAGGCACGCCCGCTGGTGGTCGAGGGCGCAGGCGGCGCGCTGGTGCCGCTGACGCGCGAGGTCACCTATGCCGATGTCTTCGCCGAGTGGGGCCTGCTGACGATCATCGTCGCGCGCACCGCGCTCGGCACGATCAACCACAGCCTGCTGACCATCGAAGCCCTGCGCGCACGCCGCGTGCCGATCCACGGTGTGGCCTTCGTCGGCGAGGCAAACGAGGACAACGAGGCGACCATCTGCGAAATGGGCCAGGTGCGCCGCCTTGGCCGCCTTGCGCAGCTGCCGGCACTCACACCGCAGACGCTGTCCGATGCGTTTGCGCGGGGCTTCTGCATCGACGACTTCTCGTGACCGGCTCGGCGATCTGGCATCCGTACACCCAGCACGGGCTGGGCGATCCGGTACCGCAGGTGACCCACGCAATGGGCGCCGCGCTTTACACCGCAGACGGCCGCCGGGTGATCGATGCGATCTCCTCGTGGTGGGTGACGACGCACGGTCACTGCCACCCCCGCATCGTCGAGGCGATCCGCGCGCAGGCGGGCGCGCTCGACCAACTGATCTTTGCGGGCTGGACTCACGCGCCGGCCGAGCGCGTCGCCGCCGGGCTGCGGGCGATGATGCCGGAGGAACTGACGCGGGTGTTCTTCTCGGACAGCGGCTCGACCTCGGTCGAAGTCGCGCTCAAGATGGCGCTGGGCTACTGGGCGCATACCGGAAGGCCGCGCGGGCGCATCCTCGTGCTCGAGCACAGCTACCACGGCGATACCATCGGAGCGATGTCGGTCGGCGAGCGCGGCGTATTCAATGCGCCATATGAGCCGCTGCTGTTCGATGTGGGCTGCATTCCCTTCCCGCTGGGCGACGGTGCCAACACGCTGGAGGCGCTGGAAGCCGCGTGCCGCGAAGGGCCGGCAGCGTTCATCGTCGAACCGCTGGTGCTCGGCGCGGGCGGCATGAAGATGTACCCGCCTGCCCTCCTCGCCGCGATGGCGGAGATCTGCCGGCGGCACGAGGTGCTGCTGATCGCCGATGAAGTGATGACAGGCTGGGGCCGCACTGGCACCTTGCTCGCCTGCGAACAGGCCGGCGTGGTGCCGGACATCCTCTGCATCGCGAAGGGCCTGACCGGCGGGTCAATGCCGCTCGCGGTGACGATGGCGCGCGAGGAAATCTTCATGGCGCACTGGTCGACCGACCGCGCGAAGATGTTCTTCCACTCCTCGAGCTACACCGCGAACCCCATCGCCTGCGCCGCCGCGGCCGCCAACATCACGATCTGGCAGGAGGAGCCGGTGCTGGAACGGCTTGCCGATCTCGGCGCGCGCCAGCAGGCCTTGCTCGATCGACTGGCGCTGCTTCCCGGCGTGGCAGCGGTGCGCCGCTGCGGGACGATCGCGGCGCTCGATCTCGAAGTGCCGGACGGCGGCTACATGTCCTCGCTCGCCCCGCGCCTGCTCACGCTGTTCCGCGAGGCCGACGTGCTGCTGCGTCCGCTGGGCAATACGATCTATGTCATGCCGCCCTATTGCATTGATGACACCGATCTCTCGCGCATCGGCGATGTCATCGAGATGGCCGTCCGCATAGTGCTTGCCTAAGGGCAAACCCTGACTGTTCGGCGAGACTAGCGTAACACAGAAAAATGGCCGCTTAAGCGAATCCGCTGGGAGCACATTAAGGCGCCTTCGGCACCCTTGCCGCACCCCTTGATGGAGAGCGTGCCATGGTCCGCCGTGCCCTGATCGATCCTATTTTCGATACTACGCGCCAGGTGCGTCCGACACTGCGCATCGCCGTGCTGGTTGCCATGCTGGCGGCCTGCGGTCCCGCGCACTTGCGCCGCACGGCTGAAGTGACCTCGCCCATCGGAACGGCGCAGGCCGCCGGTCCGGCGAACCAAGCCACTGCCGATACCGCGAAGCTGCCGCCGATGGTGCTGGGCGTGCAGACACACTTCAGCCAGGGCTGGCCCTCCTCCACGCTGGGGCTGGCGCAGCAGGTCGGTGCGCCGATGCTGCGCGATTCGCTGCCTTGGGCCGAGACCGAGAAAGTGCGCGGCAGCTACAGCCTGAACACGCCTGCCGCGCAGGCGCTGGCGGCGGCCTGTGCAAGCGGGCAGCGCCTGCTGCTCACCGCCGTGCCAGCCAATCCGCTTTATGATGGCGGGCAGTGGGTTTCGAGCGCGGCGGGCAATGCCGCCTTTGCCGCCTATCTTGCTGCTCTGGCAGATCGCTTCGGCACGTGCTTCGCTGCCATCGAAGTGGGCAACGAGATCAACGGGAACGGCGCGCTGGTCTATCCCGCCGGCACAGACCGCGCCGCTGCCTATGTCGCAACGCTGAAAGCGGTCCGCGCACGCCTTGGCGGACGGGTGGCGATCCTCGGCGGATCGACCAACATGATCGGCACCGGCTTTCTGAGAACCTTGTTTGCTGCCGGCATGCTGGACACGGTCGATGGTGTTGTCGTCCATCCCTACCGCATGCGTGCCGAAGGGCTGGATGTGGAGCTGACCCAGCTGAATGCCGCCATGGATGCAGCGGGCAAGCACGTGCCGATCTGGGCAAGCGAGTTCAGCCTCGACAGCCGCGACCAGTCGCTGGCGGCGGGCGAACTGGTCAAGCAGACGACGATGCTTGCGGCGGCAGGCGCGGCGCAGGCGAGCTGGTATGCGCTGATCGATCAGCGCTGGTTCCCGAACATGGGGCTCTATGCCGGCAATGCGCCAAAGGCGCAGGCGAGCGCCTTTCGCCTGATGCAGCAACTGCTCGCGCGGGGGCGCCCGCAGCGGCTCGACCTCGGCGATCCGCTGCTGTTCGTCTATCGCTTCGGGGCAGACACCACCGTGGTCTGGGGCGCGCCGCGTGCGCTCACGGTGCAAGGCGGACAGGTGCGCGATGCGACCGGTTCGGCTGCTCCCGCGCTGCGGGTCAGCGAGAGCCCGCTCGTGATCACCGGCACCACCGCGATCCGCTTTGGCACATCGACCTGGATTGCCGATACGCTGATGGGCTGGGGCACACCGCAGTGGCGCTATGGCGTGCGGCTCAAAGCCGATACGAGCTACCGCCTGCCACTGTTCGACGATCAGTTCACCAGCTACTTCGGCGACCGCTGGTACCGCCCGCTGCGGATCAACAACAGTTCCGCCGCGCCGGGCGGCACCGGTGCCGCACCGCTGCGCGCGGTGTGGCGGCGGGTGGCTTCGGTCAGGGAATCCCTCGACATCGGCGGCTGCTTTGCCAAGGCGGCGGCGGGTGACGGGGTGGATCTCACCCTTACCGCAGGCGGCAAGGAACTGTGGCGCGGCGTGCTGACGGGGCAGCTGCAATTGCCGCCGCTCAGCGCCGATCTGGCGCCGGGTGATGCCCTCGAACTGGTCGCTGGCCCTAACCAGACGGCGGGCGGCGATTCGTTCAGACTGCGGCTGGTGCTGTTCCAGCGCGGTGCGGGCGAGGTGGTGGCCTGTCCGGACTGAACGCCATCAGGCAGCGGGCAGTGGCGGCAGACGGCGCGCGGTGAGAATCTTCACCGGCGCCTCCAGCATCTGCCCGCGCATCGAACCTTCGCCCAGCGTCTGCGAGATCGGCGAATCCCAGATCTTGCGGACCACGTCCATGCCGGCAGTGACCTTGCCGAACACGGCATAGCCGGCCTGCGCATCGGGATCGGGCGAGGCCGGGTTCGCATCGAGGCTGGTCAGATCGGACAGCATGATCGAGAAATCCGCCGTGGCCGTCCCCGGCGCGTTGCGCGCCATGGAGATCGCGCCTGCGGTATGGCTGAGGCCGGTCTGGCTCGTCGGTTCGTGCGCGATGGGCGGGAACAGGCGGCGCGGATCGCGCAGGCCGCCCTGCAGCAGGCCATTGGGCTGGTCACCCCAGGCGAGGTGCATCGCGCGGTAGAAACTGATCCCGTCGAACCGCCGCGTATCGACATAGCGCAGGAAATTGGCGGTGCTGATCGGGGCATGCGCGCCATCGAGCGTGAGTTCGATGATGCCCATCTCGGTCGTCAGCACCACACGCTCCACAGCAGCGAGCGGGCGCGGCGGGGGTGGCGGCGGTGGGGCAGCCACCCGCTTTCGCGGCGCAGCGGCGATGAGCAGCGAGGCGAGCGGAAGCGCGGCGAGGACGAATCGGCGGTTCATCATGGCGCTGCATTAACCTTCAAGGGGCTTGGCGACGCAAGGTTCTCGGTCTCGCTAGGCCGCAAACAGGGTGAACGGCCCCTCCGGTGCCGCTCGTAGGCCCGCTTGGCGCGAATCTTACGGCCCTTGGCTCAGGTGGGACCATCCCAAGACTTCACGGTCCATCCAGCCTGACCCGGTTGGCGGACTTCCCGATCAAAACGCCAAATGGAAGGATCCTCCATGTTCAAGACCGCCAAGACCCTGGCCCTCGGGCTCTTCGCCGCCACCTGCACCATCGGCCCCGTGCATGCCCAGTCAGCCGACTGGATCAAGGTCGTTACCCGCACCATCGCAGCCAGGCAGACCTACCCCAAGGCTGCGCAGGCGCGCGGGGAAGAAGGCACGGCCAAGGTGAAGATCTATGTTTCCGCCTCGGGCGCGGTGGAACGCGCCGAGCTGATCTCGCCGTCGGGCTCGACCTCGCTCGACCGCGAAGCGCTCGCCCTGCCGAGCCGCACCGGCTCGGTGCCGCCGCCGCCGGGCGGTGCGACCACGGTGACCGTGCCGATCACCTGGAAGCTGCTGTAATTCTGGTCCGGCATCCCGCTGCCGGACCAGGCTGCGACCGGAGCCAGATGGCCCTCGGCCGAGGAAGGGACGGAGCAATCCGTCCCTTCTTTTTTGCAATGACATGCCGCACCGCAGGCAAATCGGTTGCGGGCTGCAACTGAAAACTCCACTAATTCAGTTGAGATTCTTCTCGCAAGCGGCTCCAGTGTGTGGTAATGATATACCATAATAACGTCGTACGGCCCGTGTTGCTTGCATCGGGATTGTTCGTTTCGTTCCCGCTGCTCTCGCTTTCGCAACCCGGGCTGTCCGGCACAGCCGAGGAGAGCATGCATGGCCTACGTTACTCCCGAGTCCAATCGCCGCCGCATTGTCGCGCTGGGTGCCGTCGGCGCCGTACACGGCGTCATGGCAGTTGTGCTCCTCACCGGCTTTGCCGGCGGGTTCATCAAGATCCCCAAGGACGACTGGACCAAGGCCTGGACTTATCCTCCCGCCCCGCAGCCGACGATCACGCCGCAGCCCGTGCCCACCCCGGCGCTCCACCCGCGCGATCCCGTGCCAAAGCCGGATCCGCTGCCACCAGTGGGGCCGATGCCCGATCCGGGCTTCCACATCGACACCGGGCCGTTGCCGACTGGCGGAAGCGACTTCGGGACGGGCTCCGTGCTGCCGCCGCTCCCCACCGGTTCGCCCAGCCCTCGCTTCACCCCGCGCGCCGCAGCGCCGCTCGGCACGCCGGGACGCTGGGTTTCGGATGCGGACTACCCGGCTGCCGCCCTGCACCGCGGTGAGCAGGGCGCGGCGGGCTTCGAAGTGACCATCGGGCCGGATGGGCGTGTCCGCGATTGCCGGATCACCCGCTCAAGCGGCTCGGCCTCGCTCGATGCTGCGACTTGCGCGACAGTGAGCGAGCGGGCGCAGTTCACCCCCGCGCGCGACGAGAACGGCGATCTGGTGGTTGGACGCTACGCCAACGTGATCCGCTGGCGCATTCCGGAGTAACATTCCCCAAAGGACCACGAAACGAACGTTGCATTGCAGCAAGATCGGGGCCTACCATCGCCCGTCCAGCGTTGGAGGTACCCGATCTTGCCGTTTTCCTGCGATCTTGGCGGTGAACGACACAGCTTCGAGGATCTGAAGGCCGTGCTTGCCGCCGCCAGCCCGCTGCGCTCGGGCGACGAGCTTGCCGGTCTTGCAGCCAGCAGCGCAACGCGAAGGGTCGCGGCGCGGTGGGTGCTGGCAGACCTGCCGCTGAAGGTGTTCCTGAGCGAAGCGCTGGTCCCTTACGACGCCGACGAAGTCACCCGGCTGATCATCGACAGCCACGATGCGGCGGCCTTCGCGCCCATCGCCCACCTCACCGTCGGCGGCTTTCGCGATTGGCTGCTCAGCGAAGCGGCAGACGAAGCGGCGCTGGCCGGCATCGCACGCGGCGTGACGCCCGAGATGGCCGCCGCCGTCTCCAAGCTGATGCGGGTTCAGGACCTGATCGCGGTGGCGAGAAAGATCCGCGTGGTGACAGCCTTCCGCAGCACCATCGGGCTTCCCGGCCGGCTTTCCACCCGCCTACAGCCCAACCACCCGGCGGACGATCCGCGCGGGATCGCCGCTGCCGTGCTCGATGGCCTGCTGCACGGTGTGGGCGATGCGGTGATCGGGGTGAACCCGGCGACCGACTCCGTACCCGCCGCCACGACCCTCATCCGCATGCTCGACGAACTGCGAGGGGCCTATGCCATCCCCACCCAGACCTGCGTGCTCACCCATGTCACCAACGCGCTGACGATCATGGAACGCGGCGCGCCGGTCGATCTGGTGTTCCAGTCGGTTGCCGGGAGCGAGGGGGCCAATGCAGGCTTCGGCATCGACCTTGCCGTGCTGCGCGAAGCGCATGCCGCCGCGCTGGCGTTGGGGCGCGGGACGGTGGGCCGCAACGTGATGTATTTCGAGACCGGGCAGGGCTCCGCGCTCTCCGCCAATGCGCACCACGGTGTCGACCAGCAGACGATGGAAGCGCGCGCCTATGCCGTGGCGCGCGCGTTCGATCCGCTGCTGGTCAACACTGTCGTCGGCTTCATCGGGCCGGAATACCTCTATGATGGCAAGCAGATCATCCGCGCCGGGCTGGAGGATCACTTCTGCGGCAAGCTGCTCGGCCTGCCGATGGGCTGCGATGTCTGCTACACCAACCACGCCGAGGCCGATCAGGACGACATGGACAGCCTGATGACGCTGCTCACCGTGGCGGGGTGCAGCTTCCTGATCTGCGTGCCGGGCAGCGACGACGTGATGCTCTCCTACCAGAGCCTCTCCAACCACGACGCGCTCTACTTGCGCAGCGTGATGGGCCTGCGCCCCGCGCCGGAATTCGAGGCCTGGCTGCAGAATGTGGGCATTGCCGCGCCCGATGGCTCGCTGCGAGCACTGGCCGATGGCGCCTCGCCATTCGTGCGGCAGCTGGCGGAGAACCTTTCTTGAGCGAGCTGACGCCGGGCGAACAGCCCATGGGCGAACAGGTCATGGGCGAACTCTGGGCAAGGCTGCGGCGGACAACCCCGGCGCGGATCGCGCTGGGCCGCGTCGGGCACGCGCTGCCGCTGGGCGAAGTGCTGGATTTCCAGCTCGCCCATGCCGGGGCGCGCGATGCCGTCCATGCCGCTCTGGATACCGCGGCGCTGGCGGCCGAACTGGCGCCGCTACCGGTGCTGCAGGTCGCCAGCGATGCGCCCGACCGAGCGACCTATCTGCGCCGACCCGATCTCGGCCGCCGCCTTTCGGAGCAATCCGCCGCCCTGCTGGCGGAGACCGGCGGCCGCCATGACGTGGTCTTCGTGATCGGCGACGGACTTTCGGCAACTGGCGTGCAGGCGGGTGCAGCCCGGCTCCTCAAGGCCTGCTCCGCCCAGCTTGGCGATCTCACCATCGGCCCTGTGGTGGTGGCAACGCAGGCACGCGTGGCACTGGGCGATCCCATCGGCGCGGCACTGGGCGCGCGGGTCTCGGTGATGATCATCGGCGAGCGGCCCGGCCTCAGCGTCCATGACAGCCTCGGCATCTACATGACGTTCGCGCCGCATCCCGGCCGCAGCGATGCGGAGCGCAACTGCATCTCGAACATCCACGGCGCAGGCGGGCTCTCCCCGCAGGACGCCGCGCGCACGCTCGGCTGGCTGCTGCGCGAAGCGCTGCGCCGCGAACTTTCCGGCGTTTCGCTCAAGGACGACCAGACCCCTGCCCTCCCTTTCGAAGACCCCGGCCGCGCATGAATCAGCCACAACTGCAAAAGAGTCTCGGCCCGTTCCACCTCTGGGCGATTGCCGTGGGCCTCGTCATTTCGGGCGAATACTTCGGCTGGAGCTATGGCTGGGCCAGCGCGGGGACACTGGGCTTCCTCGTCACCACGGTGGCGGTGGCAGCAATGTACATCGCCTTCATCTTCTCGTTTACCGAGCTGACCACGGCGATCCCCCATGCGGGCGGCCCCTTTGCTTATGGCCTGCGCGCGTTCGGCCCTCTGGGCGGCGCGGTGGCGGGCTTTGCGACGCTGGTCGAGTTCCTCTTCGCCCCGCCCGCGATCTCGCTCGCGATCGGCGCATACCTCCACGTGCAGTTTCCCGCGCTGGAGCCCAAACACGCCGCGCTGGGCGCCTATGCGGTGTTCATGGCGCTCAACATCGTCGGCGTGCACATCGCGGCCAGCTTCGAGGTGGTGGTGACGCTGCTCGCGGTGGGTGAGCTGATCGTGTTCATGGCGGTGGTGCTGCCAGCATTCCGGTGGTCGAACTTTCTCGCTGGCGGCTGGGCGGGGCAGGACCATTTCAGCCTCGCGGCCATGGGCGGGATCTTCGCGGCACTGCCCTTCGCGATCTGGTTCTTCCTCGCCATCGAGGGCGTCGCGATGGCAGCGGAGGAGGCCAAGGAGCCGCGCAAGACAATCCCGATGGCCTATATCTCGGGCATCCTGACGCTGACGGTGCTCGCGTTCGGGGTGATGCTGTTTGCCGGGGGTTCGGGCAACTGGGTGGAGCTTTCCAGCCTCAATGATCCGCTGCCACAGGCCATGAAGCGCGCGGTTGGCGCGTCCAGCGGGTGGCTGCACATGCTGGTGTGGCTGGGCCTGTTCGGCCTCGTCGCCTCGTTTCACGGGATCATCATGGGCTATGCGCGGCAGATCTTCGCGCTGGGACGGGCCGGCTATCTTCCCGCCGTGTTCGCGCGGCTGCACCCGCGCTTCAACACGCCGCATGTGGCGACACTGGCGGGCGGCGTGGTCGGCATCGCCGCGATCTACAGCGATGCCTTCATCACCATCGCCGGCCAATCGCTGACGGCAAGCGTGGTCACCCTCTCGGCCTTCGGCGCGCTGACCATGTACGTGGTCTCGATGGCCGCGCTGTTTCGCTTGCGGCAGACCGAACCTGCCCTCACCCGCCCGTTCCGCGCACCGCTCTATCCCTTTGCTCCCGCTTTCGCGCTCGGCATGGCGAGCCTTGCGCTGGTGACCATGGCGTGGAGCAACCGCGAGCTTGCGGCAATCTTTGCCGGGCTGATGGCGGTGCTGGTGGGAGGCGCGCTGGTCCTGCGGCGGCGAGAGGCAGTCTGATGCGAGGGGGCTGCCGCTGGCTGGCAGCAGTGCTGTGCCTGAGTGCGGCGCTGCCAGCCCATGCGCAGGAGCCCGTATGGCAAGCGCGCGCCGCCGCCGCGATCGGCACGCTGGAGCAGACCTGGGGCACGGCTGACGGCTGGCAGGCGAGCGAGAACTGGCAGCGCTTCCCGATCACCGATATCCTGATGGATTATCAGCGCCGGACAGGCGATCCGCGCTGGTCTGGCAAGATCGCCGCCGCCGTGCGCAACCGCACGGGCCGCTATCTCAACGACGATGACTTGTGGGCCGTGATCGCCAGCGTCGACGCTTGGCAGCTGGGCCATGACCCCGAACTGCTGAACTGGGCCGCCGCCAACTTCGCTCGCCTCGTCACCGACCACTGGGACGATCATTGCGGCGGCGGCCTGTGGTGGGATCCGAAGCACAGCTACAAGAACGCGATCACCAACGAACTGCTGCTCCATGCCGCGACCCGGCTCTACCTCGCGACCGGACAGGAGGCCTACCGCGACTGGGCGCTGCGCACATGGGGCTGGTTTGCAGCTTCGGGCATGATCGGGCCGGATGGGCTGGTGAACGACGGGCTCGATGCGCAGTGCCGCAACAATGGTGCGCCGCGCTACACCTATAATCAGGGCGTGCTGCTGGGCGGGCTCAACGACCTGACGGCGATCACCGGCGATCCGCAATACCGCACCATCGCCGTGCCGACCGCGCTGGCGGCAACCCGCACGCTGGTGACCGCGAACGGCCTGCTGACCGAGCCTTCGGATGCGCTCGGCGCGGATGGTCCGATGTTCAAGGGTGTCTTCGTCTACCACCTCGGCCATCTGGTCGAAGCCATGGCGGATGGGCCGGAGCGGACGGAACTGCGCGCCTGGCTCGCCCGCAACAGCGATGCGGTGTGGGGCCTCAGCGCCGATGGCAGGCAGGCGGTCGATGGCTTGTGGAGCGGCGGATCAGGCCAGACGGGCGCAGCCGCCGAGGCGTCTGCCATCGCACTGTTCCTCGCCGCCGGATCTTGAAGCGGACGGGAATGCGGACGACACTAGAAGGAACGCAGTATGTCCTGCGCAGCGCCGACCTTCCGCCCGGTTTCGACCCGTTCCGAATAGCGATCGACCAGTAAGTCTGCATGCGGGCGCAGCAGGACGGTGAAGCGCACCAGCTCCTCCACCACGTCGACGATGCGGTCGTAGTAGGATGAGGGCTTCATGCGGCCCGCTTCGTCGAACTCCTCGTAGGCTTTCGCGACGCTCGACTGGTTGGGAATCGTGAACATGCGCATCCACCGGCCCAGCACGCGCAGGGTGTTGACCGAGTTGAACGACTGCGAACCGGCGCTGACCTGCATGACCGCCAGCGTGCGGCCCTGCGTGGGGCGCAGGCCCTTGTAGGCGAGGGGCAAGTGATCGATCTGGGTCTTCATGATCCCGGTGATCTGCCCGTGCCGCTCCGGGCTGCACCAGACCTGCCCCTCGGACCACAGCGAGTGCTCGCGCAGTTCATGGACGGCGGGGTGATCGTCGGCAGCGACCTGATCGGGAAGCGGCAGGTCGGACGGATCGAAGATGCGCGTCTCGCACCCGAACAGCTGAAGCAGGCGGGCCGCTTCCTCGACGACGAGGCGCGAGTAGGAGCGTTCGCGCAGCGAACCGTAGAGCAGCAGGATGCGCGGCGGCGGATCGAGCGGGCCAAGACCGAGCGCCGGCTGGCGGTGGAGGTATTCCGGCTTCAGCGCAGGGATGTGCTGCGGATCGGCAAGCGGACGCAGCCGGGTGTACGTGGAGGTCATGCCGGTTCCTCGGCCGCAAAGATGATCTGCCCAGCGAGCAAGGCGGCGACCGCGCCGACGAGCTGCGCAGCGATGAAAGCCGGAACGTCGGCAGGGGCGATCCCCGCGAACGTATCGGTGAGGGCGCGGGCAAGCGTGATCGCGGGGTTGGCAAAGCTGGTCGAGGACGTGAACCAGTAGGCCGCGACGATATAGAGCGCGACAGCCGCCGGAACGCCTTGCGGACGGTGACGGAGCGTGCCGAGGATCACGAAGACAAGGCCGAAAGTGGCAATGAACTCGCCAGCCCACTGGCCGGGGCCGGTGCGCACCTTGGTGGAGAGTTCCAGAAGCGGGTGCGCGAACATGAGATGTGCGGCCCAGACACCGGGGATGCCGCCGATGAACTGGGCAGCGATCAGGCGCAGCGCGGTCGCCGTGGAGAGATCTCCGCGCAGACGGAACACCATGGTCACCGCCGGATTGAAATGGGCACCCGAAAGCGGGCCGAGCATCCCGATCAGCACGTAGAGCATGGCCCCGGTGGCGATCGTGTTGCCGAGCAGCGCCACTGCAACGTTTCCGCCGGAAAGCTGCTCGGCCATGATGCCCGAGCCGATCACCGTGCAGAACAGGAAGAAGCTGCCAATAGCCTCGGCCCAGAAATCCCGGTTCATGCCGCGCTGTCCATCCGGCCGATCGCGGCGAGAAGCTCCTGCACCTGCGCGGGCTCCATTGTCTCGAAAGGTGAGGCGAGCAGTGCGCGAACCCGGATGTTCAGCGCCTGCCACGTCGCCTCGAACGCTGCATCGACCGCTTCGTCACCGCCCTCGACATCCGCCGGATCAGGCAGGCCCCAGTGGCCCTTGACCGGCGCGCCGATAAACACCGGGCAGGCTTCCTGCGCGGCGTTGTCGCAGACGGTGATGGCCATATCGATGCGCGGCGAACCGGGGGCCGTGAACTCGTTCCAGCTCTTCGAGCGGAAGGGCGCAGTATCGATCCCGCGCCGCGCCAGCAGGCGCAGGGCGCCGGGATGCGGCACGCCCTTGGGCTTGCTGCCAGCACTGTAGGCGCGCAGGCGGCCCTGGCCGAGCTCGGCCAGAATCGCCTCGCCGAGAATCGAGCGCGCCGAGTTGCCGGTGCACAGCACCAGCACGCCGGGCAGATCGTCTGTCATGTCAGTGTACCCCTGGGTTCCTGGCAGTCGCACATCAGCGCGATGTCCTTGAGCGGCGCGCAGATTTCGGTCGAGCCGCCGCAGCAATCCTCCATCAGGAACTGGAGCAGCGCGGTCATGTGGGCATAGCGCACCGAATAGATCACCGATTTCCCAGCGCGCCGGCTCTCGATCAGCCCCGCGTGGCTCAGAATGGCGAGGTTGCTGGAGAGCGTGTTGGGCGGCACTTCAAGGCTGCGCGCGAGTTCGCCCGCGGCGATGCCCTCCGCCCCCGCACGCACCAACAGGCGGAACGCCTTGAGGCGCCCGTCATGCGCGAGTGCCGAGAGGCCAGTCACCGCATCTTTCAGTTCCATATTTCGACGATACTGGAAATGACGAATTACGTCAATTCTTCAGGCCGTGTCACCGAGCTTCAGCCAGCGTAGCAAAGGCGACTGAACAATCGAGCCAGCGGCTCCTGAGGGCAATGCCACAATGCTCAAGGTAAATTTCGATCAGGGTCGCCCAATACGTACTTGCCGCTAAATAAATAGGAATAGTTTTAACTGAACCCTGCCGCATTGCCGTTATGAGCTGCGCTTCGGGGGCTATTCCAGCTGATTTTCGGCGGGGCCTCAGGGGGAATGTGGTCGTGGACCGTCAATTCATGCGGTTATTTGCGGGTCGTTATCGCGGTGGATTGGTGCTGGTTGGCATTTCCAGCGTGATGCTGAACGTGCTGGTGTTTGCGGGCTCGGCCTACATGCTGCTGGTATACGATTCGGTT
>CANGJI010000062.1 GCA_947454135.1 Sphingomonadaceae bacterium | reverse complement strand
TTCTGGATCGTCTCGATCGTGCTTGCGCTTCTCGGCCTTGCCACGCTGAAGGTGCGGTAACCGCCGCATGATCGTCTCACCCGCCTTCGCCGGCAAACGCTACGCAGTCCTGGGCCTTGCGCGCTCGGGGCTGGCCAGCGTTGATACGCTGCTGGCGAGCGGGGCAGAGGTGACCGCGTGGGACGGCCGCGAGGACGCCCGCGCTGCGGTCGAAGGCCGCGCGACCATTGCCGATCCGCTCGCCATCGATCTCACCGGCTTCGATGGCATGGTCGTCTCCCCCGGTGTCCCGCTCAACCGCCACCCCATCGCCGCCCATGCGCGCGCGGCGGGGGTGCCGATCATCGGAGATATCGAACTCTTCGCGCAGGCCCGCCCCAGCCTGCCGGCGCACAAGGTTGTCGCGATCACCGGCACCAACGGCAAGTCGACCACCACCAGCCTTGTCCATCACATCGTGAAAGAGGCCGGCCTGCCGACCGAGATGGGCGGCAATATCGGCCTCCCGATCCTCGGCCAGCCGCCGCTGCCTGAAGGCGGGGTCTATGTGCTGGAACTCTCCAGCTACCAGATCGACCTCACCTACAGCCTACACGCCGATCTCGCGGCCTTCATCAACCTCAGCCCCGATCACCTCGATCGCTATGACGGGTACGAAGGCTATGCCGCCTCCAAGGCGCGCCTGTTCCAGATGCAGCAGCCGGGCCAGTTCTCGGTGTTCGGCTGCGGTGACGAGGATACGCGCCGGATCGCCGCCGAGTTCGCCGCGCAGCGCCCTGACGGGGATGTCGAGGTGGTCGATCCCGCCGCGCTGACCGGGCAGGCTGACTGGCCTTCGCTGCAAGGCCCGCACAACTTGCAGAACGCCGCCATCGCGGTCGCCATCGCAAAGCGCCTCGGCATTGCAGAACCGGTCTGGCGCGCTGCGCTCGCCAGCTTCGTCGGCCTGCCCCACCGCATGGAACGCGTCGCCGAAGCGAACGGCGTCCTGTTCATCAACGACAGCAAGGCGACCAACCCCGCTTCCACCGCGCCTGCCCTCGGCGCATGGCCGCGCGTCCACTGGATCCTCGGCGGTCTGCCCAAGGGCGATGACCTCGATGCCTGCGCCCCCTATTTCAGCCACGTCGTGCAGGCCTATACCATCGGTGAGGCCGGGCCGCGGTTCGCCGAAATCCTCGAGCCTGTGATGCCCGTCCAGCGCAGCGAAATGCTTTGCGATGCCGTGCGCCAGGCGATGGATGCGGCGCAGCCAGGGGATGTCGTGATGCTCTCGCCCGCCTGCGCCAGCTTCGATCAGTTCCGCGATTTCGAAGCGCGCGGTGACAGCTTCCGCCAGATCGTCACCGCGCTGATCGCCGAAAGGGCCGAGGGGAGTTCTTCCTCGTGAACGGGCATCAGGCCACCCGGCAGGTCGCCACCCCGCTTCCCGGCGGCGGTGTCCGCATCGCGCCGCGCACCAACCGCTATCGCCGGACCCGCCGCAGCGAACTGGTCATCTGGTGGCGCGAGATCGACCGCGTGCTGCTCGCGCTCGTGTTGACGCTTGTCACGGTCGGGACCGTCGCGGTCGCCGCCTCGTCCCCGGCGAGCGCGCACAGGCTCTCTACGCAGACCAAGTCGCTGGGCGATCTCTACTTCTTCTGGATCCACTTGCGCTGGCTGACGGTCGGGCTGTTCGCGATGTTCGTCGCCTCGCTCCTGCCCAAGGAAACGACGCGGCGGCTGGCGATCCTGCTCGCCGCGACCATGCTTGTCGCGCTCGTGCTTGTGCCGTTCCTCGGCAACGAGGTGAAAGGCGCCAAGCGCTGGCTGTTCATCGGCTTCAGCCTCCAGCCGTCCGAGTTTCTCAAGCCGGGCTTTGCGGTCGCGGTGGCGTGGATTCTCTCGTGGAAGGTGCGCGATCCCAACATTCCGGTGATCCCGATCACCATCGGCCTGATGGGCCTCATCGCCGCGCTGCTGATGGCGCAGCCCGATTTCGGATCGACCGTGCTGTTCGGCGGGGTGTGGTTCGTACTCGTGCTGCTGTCGGGCCTTGATCTCAAGATGGTCGGGTGGAGCGTCCTTGCCGGCATTGTCGGCATCATCCTCGCCTACTTCTTCTACCCCAACGCCACCCACCGCATCGATGCGTTCCTTTCGGGCGGCAGCGAGTTCGATCAGGTCGATCTTGCCATGCGCACGCTCGTCAGCGGCGGATGGAGCGGCGCGGGCCTGTGGCTCGGCAGCCGCAAGATGGCGCTGCCCGAGGCGCATACCGACTATATCTTCTCGGTGATCGGCGAGGAGTTCGGCCTGATCGCCTGCGCGCTGATCGTCATGCTCTACTGCGCCATCGTGATCCGTGTGATGATGCGGCTGGCGGACGAGGAAGACCTCTTCACCGTCCTCGCCGCCGCCGGGCTAACGGCGCAGCTGGCTGGGCAGGCCTTCATCAACATCCTCGTCAACCTGCAGCTGTTCCCCTCCAAGGGCATGACCCTCCCGCTCATCAGCTATGGCGGCTCCTCCACCATCGCGCTGCTGCTCGGTGTCGGGTTCCTCCTCGCCATCACGCGGCGCAATCCCTATCTCTCGCGCGAGACGACTGACCTCAGGGAGCTCGTGCGGCCATGACAAACCATATCCCCGGCGTCTCGCGCCATTTCGTCCTCGCGGCGGGCGGCACCGGCGGGCATCTACTGCCTGCCTTCGCCCTTGCGACCGAACTCGATCGGCGCGGCCACCACGTCGCGCTGGTCACGGACGAGCGCGGCGCGAAGATTCCCGGCAAGCCCTCGTTCCTTCCCGCGCATGTCCTGCCCGCAGGTCGGCTCGGCAAGAACCCCATCGCGCTGGCCAAGGGCCTCGCCGCGATCTGGCGCGGCCGGGCGATGGCGCTGCGCCTGTTCGAGAGCTTCCAGCCCGCCTGCGTCGTCGGCTTCGGCGGCTACCCGGCGCTCCCCGCGCTGCTGGCTGCCCAGTCGGCGCGCATCCCGACGGTGATCCATGAGCAGAACGCGGTGCTGGGCAGGGTCAACCGCCTGCTGGCGAAGCGCGTCGACGCCATTGCTACCGCCTATATGGAAGTCGAACGGCTGGATCCGAAGTTGTGGAGCAAGGTCCACCGCGTCGGCAATCCGGTTCGCGCGGAAGTCCTCGCGCTGCGCGGTGAGCCGTTCCCCGAATTCACCGACGACAGCCTGTTCCGCGTGCTGGTGACGGGCGGCAGCCAAGGGGCTTCGATCCTTTCCGAAGTCGTGCCCGATGGCCTTGCCATGCTCCCGCCCGCGCTGCGTCACCGCCTGCAGGTCACGCAGCAGTGCCGACCCGAGGATCTCGAGGCCGTCCGCGCGCGCTATGCCGGGCACCAGATCCCCGCCGAACTCGGCACCTATTTCGAGGACATGGCGAGCCGCCTTGCTGAAACGCATCTGTTCATCGGCCGCTCCGGCGCTTCGACCATTGCCGAACTGACCGCGGTCGGCCGCCCCGCCATCCTCGTCCCGCTGCCTATCGCCACCGACGATCACCAGGCCGTCAACGCGCGCGAGATGGTGAAGGCTGGCGGTGCGCGGGCAATTCGCCAGTCCGGCTTCACCCCCAAGGAACTGGCCAAGCAGATCCAGACCATGGCACTCAATCCGATGTCACTCGCCAATGCCGCTCACGCCGCCTGGAACTGCGGCCTCCCCAATGCGGTGAAGGACCTCGCCGATCTCGTCG
The DNA here is from genome assembly GCA_947454135.1 of Sphingomonadaceae bacterium. Taxonomy (GTDB): domain Bacteria; phylum Pseudomonadota; class Alphaproteobacteria; order Sphingomonadales; family Sphingomonadaceae; genus Novosphingobium. The sequence goes on along the minus strand of CANGJI010000062.1, from coordinate 15,699 downwards.
AAGGCTTTGGCGGCGTCCCGTTGATGGACGTGATCCGCATGGAAGGCGCGGCGCAGACCGCCAGCACCCAGCAGGCGCTGGCGCGGGAGATGGCGGAATGAAGGGCGTCGGCACCGAGATCGGCACGATCCACTTCGTCGGCATCGGCGGCATCGGCATGTCCGGCATTGCCGAGGTCATGCACAACATGGGCTACAGCGTGCAGGGTTCCGACATGGCGGAAAGCTATGTCGTCGACGGCCTGCGCGCGCGCGGGATCCCGGTGATGATCGGCCAGCGCGCGGAAAACGTCGCGGGTGCGGCGGTCGTGGTGACGTCGACCGCGGTGAAGCGCGACAATCCCGAAGTCGTCGCCGCATTGGAAGCCCGCGTCCCTGTGGTCCGCCGCGCCGAAATGCTGGCCGAGCTCATGCGGCTCAAGAACACCGTTGCGGTGGCCGGCACCCACGGCAAGACGACCACGACCTCGATGGTTGCCTGCCTGCTCGATGCGGGCGGGATCGATCCCACCGTGATCAATGGCGGCATCATCAATTCCTACGGCTCCAACGCGCGCCTCGGCGATAGCGACTGGATGGTGGTGGAAGCCGACGAGAGCGACGGTTCGTTCCTCCGGCTCGACGGCACGCTGGCAGTCGTCACCAACATCGATCCCGAACACCTCGATCACTACGGTTCTTTCGACAAGGTGAAGTCCGCCTTCGTCGAGTTCATCGAGAACGTGCCGTTCTACGGCGCGGCAATGCTGTGCATCGATCACCCGGAAGTCCAGGCGATCATCCCCAAGGTACGCGATCGCCGCGTGGTGACCTACGGCTTCTCCGCGCAGGCCGACGTGCGCGGCGAGGCCGTTACCCCGATCCCCGGCGGCAACCGCTTCACCGCCGTACTGCGCCAGCGCGATGGCAGCTTCCGCCGCATCGAGGGCATCGAGCTTCCCATGCCCGGCCGCCACAATGTGCAGAACGCACTCGCCGCCGTGGCCGTCGCGGTCGAGATGGGCGTTTCGGAAGATCTCATCCGCACCGGCTTCGCCAAGTTCGGCGGGGTCAAGCGCCGCTTCACCAAGGTCGGTGAAGTGTATGGCGCCACGGTGATCGACGACTATGGCCACCACCCGGTCGAGATCCGGGCCGTGCTCGCCGCCGCGCGTGAAGGTGTGCAGGGCCGCGTGATCGCCGTCGTCCAGCCGCACCGCTTCACCCGCCTGCGCGATCACATGGAAGACTTCCAGGGCGCCTTCAACGATGCCGACGTGGTCTATGCCGCCCCGGTCTACCCGGCGGGCGAGCAGCCGATCGAAGGCGTGGACAGCGCCGCGATGGTCGAGGGCATCAAGGCGCGCGGCCACCGCTCGGCGCACCTGATCGCGGGCGCGGATGCGCTGGCGGCGGAACTTGCGGGCGTGATCCAGCCGGGCGACATGGTCGTCTGCCTCGGCGCGGGCGATATCACCAAGTGGGCGGCAGGCCTTGCCGGTGCAATTGCCAAGCAGCGGGAGGCGGCGTGACCACGCGCACGGCCATTCCTTCTGTTCGCGGCAAGCTGACGCCCGATGCTCCGCTCGCCCCGCTGGTCTGGTTCAAGTCCGGCGGCACAGCGCAGTGGCTGTTCGAGCCCAGAGACGTGGCCGATCTGCAGGATTTCCTCGCCGGCCTCGCGCCGGACGTGCCCGTCATGGCGCTCGGCCTCGGCTCCAACCTGATCGTCCGCGATGGCGGCGTGTCCGGCGTGGTCATTCGCCTCGGCAAGGCTTTCGCCAAGGTTGAGAAGGTTGACGAAACCACCCTCAACTGCGGGGGCGGCGCCAGCGGCATCCTCGTCTCCAGCACCGCGCGCGACAACGGCATTGCGGGCCTCGAATTCCTGCGCTCGATCCCCGGCACTGTCGGCGGCTTCGTGCGCATGAACGGCGGCGCCTATGGCCGCGAGGTCAAGGATGTGCTGATCGATTGCGACGTGGTGATCCGCTCGGGCGAGATCGTCACGCTCCCCTTGAGCGAACTCGGCTACACCTACCGCCATTCGGACCTCACCGATGGCAGCGTGGTCGTTGCCGCGCGCTTTCGGGGGCATTCCGGCGAACCCGCCGCCATCCAAGCCGAAATGGACCGAATCTCCGCTGCGCGTGAAGCTTCGCAGCCGCTGCGTAGCAAGACCGGCGGCAGCACCTTCAAGAACCCGGATGGCGGGAAGGCGTGGGAACTGGTCGACAAGGCCGGATGCCGCGGTCTCACCATCGGCGGCGCGCAGGTCTCGGAAAAGCACACCAATTTCCTCATCAACACCGGCGAGGCGACCAGCGCCGAGATCGAAGCGCTGGGCGAAGAAGTAAGGCGGCGCGTGAAGGAGCAGTCGGGCGTGGAGTTACAGTGGGAAATCCAGCGAGTGGGAAAACCATGAGCCTCCCCAAGCTCCATATCGCCGTGCTCATGGGCGGCTGGTCCAGCGAACGCCCCGTGTCGCTCATGTCCGGCGAAGGCGTCGCCAAGGCGCTCGAGGCCAAGGGCCACAAGGTTACCCGCATCGACATGGGCCGCGATGTTGCCCAGCGCCTCGCCGAAGCCGCGCCCGATGTCGTGTTCAATGCGCTCCACGGCACGCCGGGGGAGGATGGCACCGTGCAGGGCCTGATGGACCTGATGGGCCTCACCTATACCCATTCCGGCCTCGCCACTTCGGTCATCGCGATCGACAAGCAGCTCACCAAGCAGGCGCTCGTGCCGCACGGGATCCCCATGCCCGGCGGCCGCATCGTTCGCAGCGACGAGCTGTTCGAGCGCGATCCCCTGCCGCGCCCCTATGTGGTGAAGCCGGTCAACGAAGGCTCCTCGGTCGGCGTCGCCATCGTGACGGCAGGCGGCAACTTCGAAGATCCGATCAGCCGCGACTCCATCGGCCCTTGGAACGAGTTCGACGAACTCCTCGCCGAACCCTTCATCCGTGGCCGTGAACTCACCACGGCAGTGCTCGTCGACAAGGCGCTCCTCGTCACAGAACTGCGCCCCAAGTCCGGCTTCTATGATTTCGACGCCAAGTACACCGATGGCATGACCGATCATATCTGCCCGGCGGAGATCCCCGACGACATCGCCGAGGCCTGCAAGGACATAGCGCTGCGCGCGCATCAGCTGCTGGGCTGCAAGGGCACCAGCCGCAGCGATTTCCGCTGGGATGACGAGCAGGGCGTCGAAGGGCTGTTCCTGCTCGAGGTCAACACCCAGCCGGGCATGACCCCGCTCAGCCTCGTGCCGGAACAGGCGAGGGCGCTGGGCATGGACTACGGCGATCTCGTCGAGGCGATTGTCGCCGACGCGCTCGCGCATGCGAAGAAGGAGGCCTGAGCCATGGCGCAGACCATTCGCCGGGGCGGCAAGGCGGTGCGCAAGGTCGCGGCGGCGAGCGGGACCAAGCGCAAGGTCAGCGCCGCGCGCCGCCAGACCGGTTCGCTGCTCGATCAGGTCATGCAGTGGATGCCGTTCAGCGAGGAAACGCTGCACCGTATCCTGATGGTCATGATCCTCGGCGGCGCGGCCCTGCTGGCGTGGATCGTCGCCAGCATGGCGGGCGTGCCGCAGCTCGCCGAAGCCGAGATGGCGATGATCGCGTCCAAATCCGGGTTCGAGGTCAAGCGCGTCGAAGTGCGCGGCGTCAACCGGATGAACGAGCTCAAGATCTACGAGAAGGTGCTCGGCCAGCGCGATCAGGCGATGCCCCGCCTCGATATTGCTTCGCTGCGCGATGATCTGCTCCAGCTTTCTTGGGTCAAGGATGCCCGCGTCTCGCGCCAGCTGCCCGATACGCTGGTGGTAGACGTGATCGAGCGCAGCCCGCATGCCGTGCTGCGCCGCGATGGCAAGCTGACCCTGATCGACGAGACCGGCCATTCGCTCGAGGTGGTGAACCCCGCCAAGGCCAAGGGTCTGCTGGTCCTGTCCGGCGACGGCGCCGAGGCGCGCGTGCCCGAGCTTGTCAAGCTGCTCGATGCCGCGCCCGCGCTGCGTCCGCAGGTGGCGGAGGCTGAATGGATCGGCAACCGCCGCTGGAACCTCACCTTCAAGACCCGGCAGGTCGTCGCCTTGCCGGAAGGCGATACTGAAGCGGCCAGCGCCCTGCTCACCTTCGCCCGCATGGACGGCGTGGACCGCCTGCTTGGCGGCAAGGTCGCCAGCTTCGACATGCGCAATCCCGACCGCATCTACATGCGCGTACCCGGCCGCGCCGATGATCTTGCCGCTGCCGCGCGAGCAGAAGCGACGGCCAAGGCCAATGCCGCCGCCGCCAAGACCGACGCCGCCCGCAGCGCCGTCGCGTCGGCTGCGCCTGCCAAGGCCCCCGGCGCCAAGACCGCACAGGACTGATTTTCCGGCCATGGCTGCCCCTCGCATCACCAAGGTCTTCGCGGCCGTCAATCTCGGCTCGTTCAGGGTCTCGGCCATTATCGCCGGGCTCACCGAGGCGGGCGAGATGGTCGTCATGGGTTCGGGCCACCGCCAGTCGCAGGGGATCAAGCGCGGCTACGTGACCGACATGGTTGCCGCGACCCATTCGGTGCGTGATGCGATCGAGCGCGCCGAAAAGATGGCCAATGCCAGCGTGCAGAGCGTGTGGATCGGCTGCTCCGGCGCGGGGCTCGCCAGCACCACCGCCAAGGTCGAGGTCGAGATCGGCGGCCGCCGCATCGAAAGCGACGATATCGAACACCTGCTGATCGCCGGTCGCGAGGTGATCCAGCCCGATGGCCGCACCGTGCTCCACGCCCAGCCCGCGCACTATACACTGGACGGCGCGGACGGCGTGCCCAACCCCAAGGGCCTCCACGCCGAGCGCCTTGCGGTCGATATCCACGTGATGCTTGCGGATGGTGCGCCGGTGCGCAATCTCAAGGAAACCGTCGAGAACGCGCACCTCAGGGTCGAGGCTGTCGTCGGCTCGCCCATCGCGGCGGGCCATGCCTGCCTATCCAATGAAGAGCGCGAATTGGGCGTTGCGCTGATCGAGTTCGGCGCGGAGGTGACCACCGTTTCGGTCTATGCGGGCGGCATGCTGCTCGGGATGCAGGCCATCGCCTTCGGTTCGGGCGATATCACCGATGCCATCGCGTCTGCTTTCGGCATCCGGCGTTATCAGGCCGAGCGGCTCAAGTGCATGGCGGGCTCTGCGCTGGCGAGCCCTGCGGATCACCGGGAGATGATTCCGGTCAACGCCCCCGGCGATCCCGAACAGGGCGGTCCGATGGCGCGCCACGCCGACGACAAGAACCGCATTCCGCGCGCCGAACTCGTTTCCGTCATCACCCAGCAGCTCGGCATGTTCACCGACGAGGTCGGCCGCGCGCTCAAGGCGCTCGGTTTCAATGGCAAGCGCGGCCAGCAGGTTGTCCTGACCGGCGGCGGTGCCCAGCTCCCCGGCCTTGCTGATTACGCGCAGGGCGCGCTTGGCAGGCCGGTCCGCATCGGCTCGCCGCCCACCATGCTGGGCCTGCCGCCGGGGCACGCAACGCCCAGCTCCTCCACGCTCGTCGGCCTCATGCTCTATGCAGCCGCCGATCCGGTCGACATCCGCAAGATCGGGCCGACCTGGACGCCGGCGCAATCATATGGGGTGCTCGGCCTCTTCCAGCGCATCTGGCGCGCCATGCGCGAGTATTTCTGATGGCCGGAGTGGCTCAAGACCCTCCTACTTGTGGAAAAACCTGTCGAAGCTTTGATTCGGTGAAACGATCCGTGCCAAAGCAAACGTTACCAATTTCGGGGCTCCATTTCCGGCCCCCCGCAGACCCGCACGGGAGAGCGCTATGAGCATCAACATCGGACCGCCGGCCATTGACGAACTGCGGCCGCGCATCACCGTCATCGGCGTGGGCGGGGCGGGCGGCAACGCCATCGCCAACATGATCAACGCGAAGATCGAGGGTGTCGATTTCGTGGTGGTCAACACCGACGCGCAGGCGCTCAACAACTCGATCGCGGACAACCGCATCCAGCTCGGGCCCGACATGACGCAGGGACTCGGCGCTGGCGCCCGTCCCGAGGTCGGCCGTGCCGCCGCTGAAGAGACGATCGAGGACATCGAGCGCGCGCTCGAAGGCGTCCACATGTGCTTCATCGCCGCCGGTATGGGTGGCGGCACCGGCACCGGCGCTGCGCCTGTCATCGCCGAAGCCGCGCGCCGCAAGGGCGTGCTGACCGTCGGCGTCGTGACCAAGCCGTTCCTGTTCGAAGGCACGCGCCGCATGCGCGCTGCGGAAAGCGGCATTGCCGAACTGCAGAAGCACGTCGATACGCTGATCGTCATTCCGAACCAGAATCTGTTCCTCGTCGCCAAGGCGGAGACCACGTTCAAGGAAGCCTTCCAGCTGGCCGACGAAGTGCTCCAGCAGGGCGTCCGCTCGATCACCGACCTCATGGTCATGCCCGGCCTCATCAACCTCGACTTTGCGGACGTTCGCTCGGTGATGGGCGAGATGGGCAAGGCGATGATGGGCACCGGCGAGGGCGAAGGCCCCAACCGTGCGCTCGAAGCGGCGGAACGCGCGATCGCGAACCCGCTGCTCGATGGTGTCTCGATGCAGGGCGCCAAGGGCGTCATCATCTCGATCATCGGCGGCGACGACATGAAGCTGCTCGAAGTCGACGAAGCCGCCAACCATATCCGCGAACTGGTCGATCCCAACGCGAACATCATCTGGGGTTCGGCGTTCAACCCGAATCTTGATGGCAAGATCCGCGTTTCGGTCGTCGCCACCGGCATCGAGCAGACCGGCGAGATGGCCGAAGCCGCCTCGCGTCCCTCGGCGATTGGCGGGGGCATGCGCGGTCCGGCGTTCCCGGGCGGGCTTGCCCGTCCTGCCGCTCCGGAGCCGGCCCCGGCACCGGTCGTGGCCGAGCCGCAGCCGTTCGCGCCGCCAGCGGGCTATGCCGCGCCGCAGCCTGCAGCCAGCGAGCCTGAACCCGCGCCCGCGGCACCTGCTGAAGATCCGCTCGATCTGACGCTCGATCTCTCCGACGCGCAGGATGCCGCACCTCCTGCTGCGGAACCGGGCGAACTCGCGCTTGGTCTGGAGGATCAGGAGCCGGTTCCGCCGCGCTTCGGCCGTGCGCAGCCCAGCCCGTCTGGCGATGCCGCAAGCGATGCACCGCCGCGCAGTGCGCCGGGCAGCACGCTGTTCGAACGCATGGCCAATCTCTCGCGCGGCGGTGGCCGCGTCGGGGATGATGACGCCGATCCGGAAGATGGCAGCGCGCTCAACATCCCGCGCTTCCTCGGCCGCCAGAACAACCAGTAAGACGTTCCAGCGCAAGGGCTGCGGCAGCAAGGTGCAAGCCGGCGGGGGGTAGGCCGGCTTGCCCTTCTACCATTTGGTTTGCAGCGAGACTGTTGCTTGCCGAGCTTTGCGTGTCCCCCCAAGCAGCGATAAGGTCGGCCCCATGATCCGCCGCGTCATCCGCTCCCGGCTCCGGCTTTGCGCTTCGACTCTGGTCGTCGGCGCGGCGCTGGCCATGGCGCATCCTGCCTTTGCACAGCAGCGGGCGGCGCCTGTCGATGACGACACGACCGAGCCCGTCGCCACGACGTCGGTTCCGGTCGTCCAGTCGGTCGCGCCCAGCCCGACCCGCATGCTCAACGCCGCGCTGGCCCGCTTGGCGCGCGATCCGCGTGATATTTCCGCATTGCTCGATGCCGGCGGAGCAGCGCTCGATCTGGGCGATACGGATGCGGCCATCGGCTTCCTCACCCGCGCCGAACAGGTGGCTCCCGGCACGGCTGGTGTGCGTGCGCGGATGGGTGTGGCGATGCTGCGGTCGAACCAGCCGTTCGAGGCGATCCGCTGGTTCGATCTGGCAGAGCAGGCGGGCTTCAACCGCGCCGAAATGGCCACCGATCGCGGCCTTGCCTACGATCTGATCGGCGATAATGCCGCCGCGCAGCGCGAGTACCAGCTCGCGCTCACTGCCGGCACGAACGATGAGGCAACCCGCCGCTATGCCCTGAGCCTCGTGATCGCGGGAGACCGGCGCGGCGCCGAGCTCGTGCTCCAGCCGTTGCTTGCGCGGCAGGATCGCGCCGCATGGCGGGTGCGCACGTTCATCATGGCGATTGCCGGGCAGAGCGACGAAGCCGAAGGCATTGCCAAGGCGACGATGCCTGCCGATCTTGCGGCGGCCATCTCGCCCTATCTGCGCTACATGCCGCGTCTGACCCCGGCGCAGCAGGCCGCTGCCGCCAATCTTGGCCGTTTCCCGCGCGCCGCCGATATTGGCCGCGATGATCCGCAGGTCGTCCAGTACGCGCTCGCCCATCCGCGCGCGCCGCGTGTCGATTCCGCGCTCGTGCCGCAGGGTGAGGCACTCGGCGCACGGGGCCATGACGACCGCTCGAAGCGCCGCCGCCCGGGCAAGGAAGACCACCGCGAGACGGCCGTGGCGGCTGCGGCGCCAGCTGCAACGCCCACGCTTGCGCTTGTGCCGCCCCCACCTCCGCCACCGCCTTCATCGTCGTCTTCGTCGACGACGCCAGCGCCAACAACGCCTGCGGTCAGCGCGCCGTGGGGGCTTCCGCCGGGCTCCCGCGTAGCCGCCGCGCCGCAGCAGCCGTCCCCTTCGGCGCAGAGCCAGACCGCCCCGGCGCGCCCGGCGGTGCTGTCGAAGCTTGATGTGCCCCCGGGCACGCCGCTCGCCCCGCCGCCGCAGCCGCGCCCCGTCACGCCTGCGCCGGCAGCTGCTGCGCCAGCGCCGCAGCCGGTTTCGGCCCCGCCTGCGCCCAAGCCTGCCGAGATCACCCCCGCGCCCGCGCCGGTACAGGTCGCGGCAACGGCGCCGACAGCGGGCCAGCAGCTTGCGCTCGCGGCGACCACGCCTGCGGCATCCGCGCCCGCACCCGCTCCATCTGCGGCACCGGCTGATTTCAGCAGTATGTTTGATGGCTTCAAGGCGCCCGAGCAGGAGACCTCTGCCACCACCACCGAAGCGGTCGATCTGGCGCGGATCGAGGCGATGCGTGAGACTGCGCGGGCTGCTGCGGCGGCCAAGGCCAAGGAGCGCGCGGCAAAGGATCGCGGCATGCGGCCCGATGGCCCCACCGCCGTCTCGCGCACCAGCGATGCAGATGTGCCCGAACCCGCCGTGCCCCACGTTGGCAAGGACAAGGCCGCGCGGGAACAAGCAGCCAAGGACGCCAAGGCCAAGTCGGCCAAGGACAAGCTCGCGCTTGATACCGACTGCCTCGATGCCTCGGCCAAGGGTGCCAAGGGTAAGGCCGCGAAGGCGAAGGGCAAGCCTGCCGCCAAGTCGTCCGCCAAGAGCAAGGGCAAGGGCAAAGGCGCGGCCGAAGCCCAATGCCCGCCTGAGAACGGCAAGGCCGGCAAGAGCAAGAAGGAAAAGGCCGAGCTCCAGCATCCCAGCCGTATCTGGGTCCAGGTGCTGACCGGCTCGAACCGTCCGGCGATGAACAAGGAGTGGCAGCGCCTTGTCAGCTCCTCTTCCGCGCTTCGTGGCCGCAAGCCGTCGATCACCCCTTGGCGCAACAATTTCCGTTTGTTGACAGGGCCTTTCTCCAGCGATGCGGAAGCACTGGCGTTTGTCGAAAGGCTCCGCAAGGACGGTGTCGGCAGCTTCGAGTGGACCAGCCCGGCAGGTCAGCCGGTGGACGGCCTCCGCGCGAAGTAGCTCTGGCGGAGGGGCGGCGGCCTGCACCGCTTCTCCACAGCTTATGAACAGACTAGTAAAGTTTTGCCCAGCCCCGGACGCGGCTCCGATTGCCGCAAACGGCCCTCTCCGCGATGGCTCGCTTGGGCCCAGTCCGGGGCCCCAAGGAACACGCGATGCGCACCGGCCATGAAGACAGCGAACGCGACGATGCGGCGCCCGTCGATATGCTCGCCTCGCTGTTCGAAGCGCGCGGCTGGCCGTGCGAGTTCGTTTCCGATGACGAGATTCACGGCGAAATCCAGGGCAGCTGGGCCAGCTATCAGCTCCGCTGCATCTGGCGCAGCGAGGATCATGTCCTCCAGATTCTCTGCCTCCCCGATATTCGCGTCGCCGAAGACAAGCGCGGCGCGATGTTCGAGATCATGGCGCTCATCAACGAGCAGGTCTGGCTCGGCCACTTCGATATCTGGTCCAACGGCTCGGTCCTGCTCTATCGCCACGGGCTGATGCTGGGCGATGATGGCCTCCTCAGCCTCGTCCAGGCGCAGACCGCGATCGAGGCGGCGGTCGACGAATGCGACCGGTTCTACCCGGCGTTCCAGTTCCTCCTCTGGGGCGACAAGTCCCCCGCCGAAGCCCTCGCCAGCGCCCTCATCGACGCGGCCGGCGAAGCCTGAAGGGCAAAACCGCGCTTACATCCGTTGGTCTCGACTTCGCTCGACACGAACGGGTAAGGGGCGCAAATTCTGACAGCCCCGATCATCCGGCAGGGGCAGGAGACCCCCAGTGACCTTCTCTCTTCTCCAGTTCGGCTGCGGCAACATGGGCGGCGCAATGCTCGCCGGCTGGCTCGCCGCAGGGTTCGATCCCGCCGCCTTCACGGTCGTTGATCCACTCCTCGCCGAGGCGCCCACCGGCGTAGCCTTGCTGCGTGAAGCGCCCGAGGGGGCAGCGCCCGCCGATGTCGTCCTGCTCGGCTTCAAGCCGCAGCAGTTTGCCGCATCTGCCCCCGCAATCGCCCCGCATGTGGGGGAGGGCACGCTGCTCCTCTCGATCCTTGCGGGCGTCGATACCGCCACCTTGCGCGCCGCTTTCCCCGCAGCTGCCGCCATCGTGCGCGTCATGCCCAATCTCGCCGCCGCGATCGGCAAGTCGCCCATCGCGCTTTATGGGGATGCTGCTGGGCCTTTGCGTGAACGCACCGAGGCGCTGATGGCGCCGCTCGGCCCTGCCGAATGGCTGGCCGAGGAAGGCGCCATGGACATCGTTACCGCGCTCGCCGGTTCCGGCCCCGCCTTCGTCTACCGCTTCATCGACGCGCTGGCCGAAGGGGCCGCCGCGCTCGGCCTGCCGCGCACCCAGGCCGACCGGCTGGCGCTTGCCATGGTCGAAGGCGCCTCCGCGCTCGCCGCCTCGGCCTCCGTCGCCCCCGGTGAACTCGCCCGCCGCGTCGCCAGCCCCGGCGGGACGACCGAGGCGGGGCTCAAGGTGCTCGATGCCGATCAGCGCCTCGCCGCGCTTGTCACGGACACCCTTCGCGCCGCCCGCGATCGCAGTGCGGAGCTGACCGAAGCGGCAAGGAACTGAGGCGCACTCGTCATTTATCCGGATGCTGGCCAAAACCGGAACTTATTACGCTTTGATACACGGCGTTATGGCCCTCCTGCTTGAAAAGGCATGGGAATGGGGCGATATTGCAAGCACTCGGTCCATCCCGGGCCGAAACGGAGTTAGGTACGTCATGGCAAACTGGAATGACCCCCAGCCTTCTGGCTGGAGCCCGGCAGGCTTCGGCGCTGCGGCGGGTCTCGCCGGGCGCGGTGCCGCGTATGATGCGGGTCTGCGCCGCTATATGCTGTCGATCTACAACTACATGGCCTCGGGCGTGCTGCTTTCGGGCGTCGTCGCGCTGCTGTTCGCCACCTCGGGCATGGCAGAGGCGGTGTTCGGCACCCCGCTGCGCTGGCTCGTCGCGCTCGCCCCGCTCGCCATCGTCATGGTGATGAGCTTCGGGATCAACCGCATCTCGACCACCACGACGCAGGCGCTGTTCTGGGCCTTCAGCGTGCTGATGGGCATCTCGCTCTCGGCGATCTTCGCGGTCTACACCGGCCCGTCGATCGCGGCGACGTTCTTCGCCACCGCGGGCGCCTTCGCCGGTCTCAGCCTCTATGGCTACACCACCACGAAGAGCCTCTCGGGCTTCGGCACGTTCCTGATCATGGGCCTCGTCGGCATCCTGATCGCGAGCCTGATCAACATCTTCCTGCAGTCGCCGGGTCTTGCCTGGGGCATCAGCTTCCTCGGCGTGCTCATCTTCGCAGGCCTCACCGCGTATGACACGCAGAAGCTGAAGCAGATGTATGATCAGGTGGCTGGCACCGATTTCGCGGGCAAGATGATCGTGCTCGGCGCGCTCACGCTCTACCTCGATTTCGTCAACATGTTCACATTCCTGCTGCAGTTCATGGGCGATCGCCGCTGATCTGCTGATCTGAAGCGTCAAGGGCTTCACGTTAACGTGCCCGGCGGGCCATCTGGCTCGCCGGGCATTTTCTTTGCGTCGTGACCCGGTTAGACATTGGGCCAGACATAACCGGGGGATCCTCTCGCATGCTTCGTACCTCGCGCCCTGCCGCGCCAGCCTTCCTGCGGATTGCCAGGTTCCTGCCTGCTGCCGTGCTGGCAGCGGCACTGGCGAGCTGCGCCGCTCCCGCGCCGCCGCCACCCCCGCCGCCGCCCCCGCCGCCGCCCAAGCCCTACATTCCGCCGCCGCCGAAGCCGAAGCCCCCTGCCGGCGCGAGCGACAACCTCACGATCCCTCCGCTCGATTCCAGCGGCCTGCGCCAGTCGGTCAACCGCGGCATCTCGTCCACGCAGATGCTCTGGAACCTGCGCTCGGCGTTCAACGTCGCCGCGCTCAACTGCACCGATCCGAAGCACGCCGAGATCCTGACGCGCTACAAGGCCTTCCTGAAGAACTACAACGCGGCGCTGACGGCCGCGAACCGCAAGGTCGATGCCGAGTTCAAGGCCCGTTACGGCGCAAAGTTCGTCGCCCCGCGCGAGGCTTACATGACCTCGGTCTACAACCATTACGCGCTGCCGCCGGCCATGCCGGAGTTCTGCAACGCGGTGCTTGCTGCCACAGCCGATCTGGCCGCGCTCACGCCGGCAGTGCCCAGCGCGCCGGCTGCGAAGACGGCGCGCGCCAAGGCTGCGGCGCTCAAGGCGGGGCCGCGGGTCGTACCCCTTAAGCCCGCCGAACTTGAAGCCTTCGCCATGCGCAGCCTGCCCAGCATCGAGGTGGTCTACGACGATTTCTACCGGCGCTACGAGAAGTACCGGGTCGATCTCGCCGAATGGAACGCGAAGTACGGCCCGCAGTCGGCACCGGTGGCGACAAGCGGGACGCCCTGACCGGGCCACTCGCATTTTGCACTTGGCAAGCGCGGCCCCGCTGGGCTAAGGGCCGCGCTCCCGGCAGGACGGCCTCGTGTCAGATCGCCGGAAGATACTGGGAACGGGGCCGTAGCTCAGCTGGGAGAGCGCGTCGTTCGCAATGACGAGGTCAGGGGTTCGATCCCCCTCGGCTCCACCAGTATGCCGTAAATTGGCCTCATGCAGGCCTGCGAACGGCACCGTTCTGCGCTTCCGGTGCTCACGGCCATGAAGGCCGCTCCGCTCCGGTTCTCGAACGGCACCATTCTCGGCTCTGCCTGAGCCCAATTTCCGACATACTGGTCTTGTCCGCCAGCGGGTCGGGACAAATCGTCCTCTTTCCGTTAGTATTGTCCCATGCATTTTCTCGACCAAGCCAAGATCTTCATCCGTTCGGGCGCGGGCGGCCCCGGAGCGGTCAGCTTCCGGCGCGAGAAGTATGTCCAGTACGGCGGCCCCGATGGCGGCGATGGCGGCAAGGGCGGCGATATCATTTTCGAGGCCGTCACTGGCCTCAACACCCTGATCGACTTCCGCTATACCCAGCACTTCAAGGCCCAGCGCGGCATTGGCGGCATGGGCAAGAACCGCACCGGCGCGGCTGGCAATGATCTTGTCATCAAGGTTCCCGTCGGCACGCAGGTGATCGACGATGACGGCGAAACCGTGCTGCTCGATCTTACCGAGCCCGGCCAGCGCGTCGTGCTCCTGCGCGGCGGCGATGGCGGGCGCGGCAATCTCTCCTACAAATCCTCCACCAACCGCGCGCCTCGCCAGTGCGGGCCGGGCTGGCCGGGTGAGGAAATGTACGTCTGGCTGCGCTTGAAGCTGCTCGCGGATGTCGGCCTTGTCGGCCTGCCCAATGCGGGCAAGTCCACCTTCATCAACCAGATCACCAACACCAAGGCCAAGGTTGGCGATTACGCCTTCACCACCTTGCGCCCGCAGCTTGGCGTGGTGCGCCACCGCAACCGCGAATTCGTGCTGGCCGACATTCCGGGCCTCATCGCGGGCGCCGCCGAAGGGGCGGGCGTGGGTGACCGCTTCCTCGGCCATATCGAGCGCTGCCGCGTGCTGATCCACCTGATCGACATCAACGGCACCGATCCCGCCGAGGCATTGCAGATCGTTGAGGAAGAGCTCGAAGCCTACGGGGCAGGCCTTGATGAGAAGCCCCGCCTGATCGCGCTCAACAAGATCGACACCGTCGATGCCGAACTCGTCAGCGCCTTCCGCGCCGAACTTCGCGCCGCCGGTGCGCGCCGCGTGTTCCCCATTTCCGGTGCCAGCGGCAAGGGCATGACCGCCCTGCTCGACGCCGTGCTCGACCATCTCCCCGCCGCCACCGCGACCGAGCGGCCCGAAGGCGAAGTGGAAGACGCCGAAGACCAGAAGCCCTGGTCCCCGATCTGATCTGACCGGGCATCCCACGCTGTCATCTCCGCACCATCCTTCAAGCGGGGTGCAGGGATGCAGCGTTGCAGGCAAAGCGCCTGCGCTCCCGTATCACTCGTCATCCCCGCGAAGGCGGGGATCCAGCGCGCCACGCAAAGCGCCTGCACGCCAAGAACTCGAATGACGAAGGCTGTCGGGCAACCCCTTCCCGCGCCGCCGCATTTCCCCTAAGCGGCGGCCAACATGTCGATTGTCCAGACCGCACTTGAACGCCTTGCCCAGCTGACGGATGCCGCAGCGGCGCCGCGCCTTGTCATCAAGGTCGGCTCGGCGCTGCTCGTCGGCAAGGATGGCGAACCGCGCCGCGCGTGGCTCACGCTGCTGGTGGCTGAGATCGCGGCCGCCCGTGCGCGGGGGCAGGATGTCATCGTCGTTTCCTCCGGCGCGATTGCGCTCGGTGCCCGCAAGCTTGGTCTTGCGCGCGGGGGGCGGGGGAGCCTTGCCGATGCGCAGGCCGCCGCCGCCGTCGGCCAGATCGCTCTCGCGGGCCTCTGGGCCGAACTGCTCGCCGCGCACGGCCTGATCGCCGCGCAAGTGCTGCTGACGCTGGAAGACCTCGAAGACCGCCGCCGCTATCTCAACGTCACCGCCACGCTCGGCACGCTGCTGGCTTCGGGCGCCGTGCCGGTGATCAATGAGAACGATACCGTCGCGACCGAGGAAATCCGCTTCGGCGATAATGACCGCCTCGCCGCCCGCGTCGGGCAGGCGGCGGGGGCAAGCGCCGTGTTGTTGCTCTCCGATATCGACGGGCTCTATGATCGCGATCCGCGCCTCGAAGGCGCGGTGCGCATTCCGATCGTGCGCGGGGTGACGGCAGAGATCCACGCCATGGCGACTGCCGGTTCCTCCTCCGGCCTCGGCTCGGGCGGGATGACGTCGAAATTGCAGGCCGCTGAAATCGCGGGCCTTGCCGGGATCGCGCTTGCCATCATTGATGGCCGCCCGGACAGCCCGATCGCTGCTGCGCTCTCGGCAGAACGCGGCACCCTGTTCTGCCCGCCCCAACGCGCTGGGCGCAAAGCCCGCGCGCGCAAGGCGTGGCTTGGCGGCAAGCTGCGCATGAAGGGTTCCGTCACGGTCGACGCGGGCGCGGCTGCGGCCCTCGCGCGCGGTTCGAGCCTGCTCGCAGCCGGTGTGACCCGGGTCGAAG
>CANGJI010000061.1 GCA_947454135.1 Sphingomonadaceae bacterium | reverse complement strand
GCCTCGCACGATGTGATCGTGACGGTGGAGGAAGGCGCCATCGGCGGCCTTGGCGCGCATGTGCTGACGATGGCGAGCGACGAGGGCCTCACCGACGCCGGCCTGCGCATCCGCACGATGCGCCTGCCCGACGTGTTCCAGGACCACGACGCGCCCGACAAACAGTACGACACTGCAGGCCTCAACGCCCCCCAGATCGTCGATACCGTCCTCAAGGCCCTCCGCCACAACAGCGCAGGCGTCCAGGAAGCGCGGGCCTGAGCCCGCGTTGCTTGCCGGCTTACAGGCGCTCCAGCCAGACCCAGAGACCGGCCGGGATCAGCGCGATCTTGAGGTGCAGCCACGTGAGCAGCAGCCAGACGGGAAGCGTGGCAACCCAATAGAGACCCAGATGGCCGAATTTGGTTGGGTCTGGCAGGAACGTGGTGCGCTTCATCCATACGCGCCAGTCCTGCCCGTAGAGCTTGGCCTTCTTGGCGTCCTGCCCGCGTGAGCCGACGACCGCGAGCAGGATGACGCCGCCAGCAAGGATGATCGTGCGGGCGCTGGGCGCCACGATGATATGCGCCACGCCCCAGAGCGTGAAAGCCGACATCATCGGATGGCGGGTCACCTTGAACACGCCCGTTGGAAGCCTGGTCGAAAGCCCGGAGATGTCGATGCCCGGCAATGCCGGATTTCCGGCCATCGAGGCAAGGAACAAGGCTGAGGCGACCAGCGTCAGCAGTGAGGCCAGCACCCACGGCACCATGGCCTGACCATCCCACAATTGCGGCGCAGGCGATGCCTTGCCGAAGGCGATCACGGCGCCGCTGAAAGTGATAATGGAGATCAGCGAGTAGACGACCATGAAACCGCCCTGCCCGAACTGGCGCACCATGCCGGTGCGCAGCGGGTGGGACATCAGGAGATGGGTCCCGATGAAGGCGATCATGCCCAGCGCGAGCATGGCAGTAGCTGTGTCCACGGTTTGGTCCCTCCCGTGACTATCGTTTTCTACCCATGCGAGAGGATCGCATGTTCATTCGTAGGCCTTGGGTAACGCTCCCTCACCCGGGTGGCGATACCTCTGACGCAATCTCGACTGATGGCTTACCAAGCTTTGCGGCTTGCCGTCGATGTAAATCGAAACCGGCGATGAGGATACCTCCAGCGGATCACCGTCCCAGAGCACCAGATCGGCGGCAAGGCCGGGCTTGAGACTTCCGAAAGCGGCGCCCTCGCCAAGGATCTCGGCGGGGATCGAGGTGATCGCCGCGAGTGCCTGACCCCAGCTCAGCCCGGTCGCGCCGGGCACCCGCGTCAGACCGACGAGATTGCCGGCATACTGCGGCGCATAGCGGGGCTGATCGAGATCATAGAAGCCCCCGATCGCCACCCTGACCCCCGCAGCAGTCATCCGGCCGACGTTGGACTGGGTGGCGGCAAGCGTTTCGAAGCTTCCCGGCAGGTCTGCGAGTGCACTGGCGAGTACCGGCACCTTGGCGGCGGCAAGCTCACCGGCCACGCGCCAGCCTTCGCCTGCACCGACGATCACCAGCCGCAGCGCGGGGAACTGCTTGCCCAGCGCCAGCACGCCGCGGATGTCTGCCGCGCGTTCGACATGGACGAAGAGCGGCTGCTTGCCGGTCACCACGGGCACGAGCGCGGCGGCATCGACGCGGGTGAGCAGGGCATCGACTGGCTGGCCCGCGTCCGACGCGGCCTTGCCGCCGCTGCGCCGCGCGAGGTCGCTTGCCTCGCGCAGAGCATTGCGCAGCAGCGCCTGTGCGGCGACACGGCTGCCTCCGGCCAGATCGGCGCCGCGCTCGCCAAGCTCGACGAGCTGGAAAGCGCGGGGCTGCATGGTGGCGGGGCCATTTTCAGCAAGATCGATCACTGCGCCCTGCCCGGCAAAGATCGCGTTGGCTGCGGCGGGTGCGATCCCGGCGCGGGTGATCCCGGCGGCGCGGCTCACCGCGACGGGCGGCGCATCGGGATCGACGGCCAGCGACACGTCCAGCCCCGCCGAGAAGCGGGCGCTGGCTGCGGAGCTGTCGTTGCTTTCATCGACCGCGCCGACATCGAGCAGGCCCAGATCGGTCATCGCGGTGACGAGGCCGGGCGTGACCCATTTGCCAGTGCCGTCGATCACCGGCACACCAGCCGGGACCGCGACGTCCTTGCCTGCGGCGACGATCTTGCCGCCGCGCACCACGACGGTGCCCCCCGCAATCGGGCCACTGCCATCGCCAATCGCGACGGTGGCGTTGGTCACTGCGAAGTCACCAGCCGCTACTGGGGCCTGTACGGTGGGCGCATCGGCAGCGCGCGCAGGAAGGGCGGTTCCGGCGAGCAGCAGCGCCGCGAGCATGAGCGAGGTCCGCTTCATTTCACGTCTCCCTCGCCGGGAAGGCCGAGTTCGAAATCGCTCACCGGTCGGCGCTTCGGGTCAGCCAGATCGAACAGCAGGGCACCGTCGATCCAGACCTTTTCGGGCCGCGAATAGACCGAGAGCGGATTGCCGTTCCACAGCACGACATCACCCATCTTGCCTTGCGCCAGGCTGCCGGTCTGCTTGTCGATCCCGAGCGCCTGTGCGGGATTGAGTGTGATCCAGCGGATCACCTGGCCGTCGGGTATCTGGATGCCCATCCGCCGTCCGGCCGCGCGCGCCTTGGCGGCTTCCTGATTGAGCCGCTGGATGCCGTTGGCGTCGTCCGAATGGATGATCACGCAGGCCCCCGCGTCGGCCAGCAAGGCGGCGTTTTCGGGAATGGCGTCGAAGGCTTCCATCTTGAAGCCCCACCAATCGGCCCAGATCGCGGCACAGATGCCGTTCGCCTTGAGCAGATCGGCGATCTTGTAGGCCTCGACGGCGTGGTGGAACGCGGAGACCTTGTAGCCGAACTCCTTGGACATATCGATGACCTGCGCCATCTCGTCCGCGCGGTAGCAGTGGTTCTGGACGAGGATCTTGCCGTCGAGCACGTCGGCCATGGTGTCCATCGCAAGGTCGCGGTCGGTGAGCTTACCTTCGGCGCGCTTCTTGCGGTATTCGGCGGCCTTGATCCACATCTGCCGGTCCACCGCGAGGTTGCCCATGCGCGTGGAAGGCATCTGGCCCTTGCTGCCGTAGACGCGCTTGGGGTTTTCGCCGCAGGCCATCTTCATGCCGTAAGGCGCGCCGGGGAACTTCATCGCCTGCACGGTGCGGGCATAGACATTCTTGAGCACGACCGAGCGCCCGCCGATGAGATTGGCCGAGCCGGGCAGGATCTGCATCGTGGTGACGCCGCCATTGGTCAGCGCGCGGCTGAAGCCGGGGTCTTGCGGCCAGACGCTGTGCTCGGCCCAGACTTGCGGCGTCGTCGGCGAGGTTGCCTCGTTGCCATCGGAATGGGCGGGCACGGCCGGGCTGGCATAGACGCCGAGATGGCTGTGGATGTCGATCACCCCGGGGGTGACGAACTTGCCGGTCCCGTCGATCCGCTTGTAGCCATCGGGCACGGCAAGGTGCGCATCGCCCACCGCGACGACCTTGCCATCCTTGAGGAGCACGGTGCCGTTCGCGATTTCGCCGCCGGTGCCGTCGAACACCGTTGCGCCGACGATCGCGGTCGGCTCGCCCGGATAGGGCTTGTAGGTCGAGGGGTAGGGATTTTCCTGCCAGAGCGGCGCAGCGGCAGGGGCGGACTTGCTCTCTGCCATGCCCGACACGGGTGCTGCGAGCAGGGCAAGGCCGGCAAGGACGTGCATGGCCGATTGGCCGATCATTCGTATCGCGTGCATTCCTGTCACTTCACACCGTGCATCAGCCGCTTGAGCGGGATAGAAAGTGCCAGCAGGATCAGACCGATCACAGCCGAGACTTCGCCGATCGTCTGGAACACGCCGACATAGGTGTCGAGGCTCACCTTGAGGTTGGTGACTTCGCCGCCAACCGTCTCCACGCTGGCAAATTGTGCAACGACGCCCGCAACATACTGCGCGACCGCGATCGACAGGAACCAGGTGCCCATCATCAGCCCGACGATCCGCGCGATCGAGAGCTTGGTGACCATCGAGAGGCCGACCGGCGAAATGCACAGCTCTGCCATCGAGTGGATCAGGTAGAGCCCGGCCAGCCACCACAGCGCGACCTTGAAATCGGGCCCGGCGAACTGTGCGCCCCAGACGAGGAACAGGAAGCCGGCGCCGACGCCGACAAGGGCGAGGCCGAACTTGGTGGGAATGCCCGGTTCCATGCCCCGCTTCGCCAGCGCGCCCCACAGCATCGAGAACAGCGGGGCGAGCGCGACAATGAAGAAGGCGTTGAAGAACTGGGTCTGCCCGGCAGTGATCGAGAACAGGCCGAACACGCTCATGTCCGTATTGCGGTCGGCAAACAGGGTCAGCGAGGAGCCGGCCTGTTCGAACAGGGTCCAGAACACGGTGTTGAAGGTGATCAGGACGATGGCTGCCACCATCATCTCGAACTCGCGCTTGTCGCCATTGCGCCAGGACCACAGCAGGATGCCGGGGATCGCGACAATGAAGGTGCCGAACATGATCTTGCCCATGATCGGCAGGCTCATGATGTAGCCGACAAGGCCGCTGCCTGCGGGCGGCTTCACATAGGCCATCAGGTTGGCGAACAGCAGGTAGGCAAGCGGAATTGCCAGCATCGCGCCGATATAGACCAGCATGTCGCGCGAGGGGTTCGCGCCCGCGGGCCGCTCGCCAAAGCCGTCGAGCTTGCCGCCATCGAACTGGAACAGCAGCCACGAGACCGCCATGCCGGCCGCGGCCAGCGCAAAGCCCGCCCACCAGCCGAGCCCGCCCCACGAGCCCATGCCCACCGCTAGCAGCGGGCAGAGGATCTGCGAGAACAGCGAGCCGAGGTTGATGCCCATGTAGAAAATCGTGAAGCCGGCATCACGGCGCCGGTCGCCCTGTTCGTAGAGCTCGCCGACGATGGTCGAGATGTTGGGCTTGAAGAAGCCGTTGCCGACGGTGACGAAGGCGAGGCCGGTGATGAGGAGGAAGGTGTAGAGCGGATTGCGTTCCCCGCCTGCCTCAAACCCGCCGGCGGGAACGTGGCGCGCTTCGCTGCCATCTTCACGCAGCAGCGAGACGGTCTTGTCCTCGTTGCCCTTGATACGCAGCGTGGCGCCGTGGTCGGTCACGTATTGCTTGCGCGCTTCGCCGGTGCCTTCGACGGTCACTTCGTAGCGCGTGCCCTCGATGATCGCATAGGGCTTGGCCGCGCCGCCCGTGCTCGAGAAGCACAGGACCGCGTAGCCGAGGCTCATCAGGATCGCGCCGAACTTGACCGAGCGCTTGGAGCCGAGGAAGCGGTCCGCCATCAGGCCGCCAACCAGCGGGGTTAGATAGACCAGCGCGGTGAAGCCGCCGTAGAGCCCGGTCGTCGTGGTGTCGCTGAACAGGAAATGCTGTGCGAGGTAGAGCGTCAGCAGCGCCCGCATGCCGTAGTAGCCGAAGCGCTCCATCGCCTCGGTGGTGAAGAGCCGTGCGAGCTGGGCCGGGTGCCCAAACCAGGAAGCGTCGCGCTGCGACCCGCGCGCTGGTGCGGTGAGTTCTGCCCCGGACGTATCGGTCATGGCGTGAATGTGCTCCCCATCGGCATTTTTTTGCAGGATTTGCGGGCATGATTAGCGCCAAACCGCGCCTTGGGAAGGCTCTGATCGCAGTTTTTCCAAGCGATTCAGCAGGCAAGGCGGTTTCGTGCGCGACGCGCGTCCCGCGTGTTCGGGGGCTGCGTCAAACGGCGGTAACGGTGCAACTTTGTTGCGCTCGGTTGCGCGTCTCGCTGTATTATGGCACCGCATCACCTATGGCATTGCCAAGTTCATCCGCGGGGCGCCCCGTCTATCTGAAGCTGCGCGACCAGATTGCGGCGGCGATTCTGGATGGCACCTTCGCCGAAGGAGCCATGCTGCCCTCGGTGCGCGCCTATGCCGCGGCTGAAGCGGCCAATCCGCTGACGGTTGCCAAGGCCTACCAGCAGTTCCAGGCCGAAGGGCTCGTGCAGGTCCAGCGCGGGGTCGGCATGTTCGTGGCGCCAGGCGCGGCAGAAGCGCTTCGTGCGCGGGAACGGGAGGCGTTCCTGCGCCACGAATGGCCGGAAATCAGGGCGCGCATGCGGCGGCTCCATCTCGATGCCGCGCAGCTTCTGGACGAACCCGAACGCGCCTGAGCGCGCAATGCGCTAATCCCTTGCCGTATAACGATTGATAAGTTGCCGCGCAGACAATGGTCTGGCAGACTGTCAAAACTCCAGCGGACCGGGACTCGCCCGGGAGGAGTGATGTCGGCGGCGCGGACCAAGCCCAAAGGGCACCCGTGACATCCGGCAGGTAAGTAGGGGGGATGCGGATGATCCGATCCGAATTGTTGCAGGCGCTTGCCAAACAAAGCCCAGGCATGCGCGGCGAAGAGATCGAGCGCGTGGTCGACGTGTTCTTCGATGAAATAGCAAAGCGCCTTGCCGAAGGGGGCCGTGTCGAATTGCGCGGCTTCGGTGCATTTTCGACGCGCGAGCGCGATGCACGCAAGGGACGCAATCCCAGGACCGGCGATTCCGTCGAAGTCCCGGGCAAGCGCGTGCCCTATTTCAAGCCCGGCAAGGACATGCGGGTCCGGCTCAACGCCGAATAGGCGAGCCGAGGCAGCACCGCAGGCCGCCGATCAAGCCGCGCGGCCTCTGGCTTCCCCAGCAGTCTTACGCAGTGCCCCGGATGCGCTGACTTTTGCGCTGCCCGTTGCCGTGCCTGCCGCTCTGTGCCATCGCACCGGGCTGATCCTTCATGTGCGGACGTGGCGGAATGGTAGACGCAGGGGACTTAAAATCCCTTGAGCTCAGCTCGTGCGGGTTCGAGTCCCGCCGTCCGTACCAGCTCGTGCGCGCAGGCTGACAGTCCATACCGCGCGCCGCAGTAACTCCGGTGATTTACCCCGGGTAACACGATGGCAAGGATCAGTGCGTTAGAAGCCCCTTCGCACAGCGGTGCGTGCACAAGGCCGGAATGGTTCGGCTGGATGCACGAGGGGAACCGAGGCTTGGCACAGGAACAGCAACTGCCCGGGGAAACCCGGCAGGATCAGACAGGCGCGCCCCCGGGCACCGAGCTTCGCTCTGCCCCGCGCTATGCGCTGCTGATTCGCACTGCCAAGATCATCGCCGATGGCCGCGAGTTTCTCTGCATCATTCGGGATGCTTCGGCGACCGGCCTCAAGATCCGGCTTTTCTCCGATCTGCCGGAAGCCCGCGAACTGGTTGTCGAGCTGGTGACCGGCGATCGGTATGCGGTCGAGCTCGTATGGATGGCCGACGATTACGCCGGCTTGCGTTTCCTGCACGAAATCGAAGTCGAACGGCTGCTCGACGAATCGCGGGGGCTCTACCCCAAGCGGCAGGTGCGCGTGCAGATCGCGATCAGCGGCGTGCTCCATTCGGGCGGCGAGGCGGTGCCGGTGGTCTTCCACAACCTGTCCCAGCAGGGCGCGTGCATCGATTCCGACAAGTGGCTGCTGATGAACGAGCTGGTGCGGCTGGAAACCGGCGTTACGCCGCCGCTCTATGCCAAGGTTCGCTGGCGCAGCCACCCGCGCTACGGCCTCATCTTCGAACACACGTTCCGGCTGGAAGAGCTCGCCCGGATTTCCGCGCCGCTTCAGTTTGCGCAGGCCCTAGCAGAACATGCTGAAGGCGGTCAGGCGTCGTCGGCGGCGAGTGAAGGCTGAACCGGCCCGACTTTCGCTGATCCCGTTACCGTCGTTAACTCTCCCTTAGCCATTTTCGTTCACTTCCGTTGCCAAGGCATGAACGCTTGAGCGGGAGCTAGCGATGGGTAACGGTTTTACGGGTCTGCAGGGGGAAAGCAGCGAGGTTCAGGTCGATGTGGCTATCATCGGCGCGGGGCCTGCGGGGCTGACTGCCGGCTACCTGCTGTCCAAGAAGGGCCTCAAGGTCGCGATCATCGAGAAGGACACGCGCTACGTCGGCGGCATCAGCCGTACGGTCGAGCATGAAGGTTACCGCTTCGATATCGGCGGCCACCGCTTCTTCTCGAAGTCGCAGCAGGTTGTCGATCTGTGGAACGAGATCCTGCCGGACGATTTCATCCAGCGCCCGCGCATGAGCCGCATCTACTACGAGGGCAAGTTCTACTCCTACCCGCTGCGTGCGTTCGAAGCGCTGCGCAACCTCGGCATCTGGCGCTCGACCACCTGCATGGCGAGCTATGCCTGGACGAAGCTGTTCCCGATCAAGGAGGTGAAGAGCTTCGAGGACTGGACCAGCAACCAGTTCGGCAAGAAGCTCTATTCGATCTTCTTCAAGACCTACACCGAGAAGGTGTGGGGCATGCCCTGCAACGAAATGAGCGCTGACTGGGCCGCGCAGCGCATCAAGGGCCTCTCGCTTGGCGCCGCCGTGTTCGATGGCCTCAAGCGCAGCCTCGGGCTCAACAAGCGCCCGAACGATGGCATGCAGACCAAGACCCTGCTCGAAACCTTCCGCTATCCGCGTCAGGGCCCGGGCATGATGTGGGAAGCGGCGCGCGACAAGATCGTGGCGGCTGGTGGTCTCGTCCTCATGGGCCATGCGATGAAGCAGCTCGCCAGCGACGGCCAGGGCGGCTGGCGCCTTTCGGCGACACGCGCCGAAGATGGCGGCGAGACGGTGATCCGCGCCAAGCATGCCATCAGCTCGGCTCCGATGCGTGAGCTGGCTGCCCGCCTGCATCCGCTGCCGTCCTCGACGCTCGAGGCAAGCCGCCTCAAGTACCGCGACTTCCTCACCGTGGCGCTCAAGATCCGATCCGAAGACCTCTTCCCCGACAACTGGATCTACATCCACGACAGCAAGGTCCGCGTCGGCCGCGTCCAGAACTTCCGCTCGTGGTCGCCCGAAATGGTGCCCGACGAGAGCGTGGCCTGCGTCGGCCTCGAATACTTCTGCTTCGAGGGCGATGACCTCTGGGCTTCGAGCGACGAGGACCTGATCAAGCTCGCGACCAAGGAAATGGACATCCTCGGTCTGGTCGACCCTGCCAAGGTGATCGGCGGCGCAGTCGTCCGTCAGGAAAAGGCCTATCCGGTCTACGACGACGAATATGCCGCCAATGTCGCCGCGATGCGCGAGGAGCTGGAAGCCAGCCACCCGACGCTCCATCTGGTCGGGCGCAACGGCATGCACCGTTACAACAATCAGGATCACGCGATGATGACAGCGATGCTGACGGTCGAGAACATCCTCGCCGGTCACCGCGTCTACGACATCTGGTGTGTGAACGAGGACGCCGAGTATCACGAGGCAGGCGACGAGGGTGCCCAGAACACCATCCCGGCCCGCGCTGTGAGCGAGGACCAGGCTGCCGCGCTCAACTCGCTGCGCGAGGTGCCCACCCGCATCGAGCCCGCCAAGGGTACCGACCGCGCTGCGGCCTGACCCCCGACGCGCTCAAACCCGTCGCACCCAGTGAAGTCTTGCTAGACAGGATCAGTCCGTGACCGTGCTCGATATCGCTCCGATCAATCGCATCCGGCAGATCGTGCTGGTGCGCTACATCCTCGCCAGCGTGGGTGCGCTGGCGGTGGATATGGGCACGTTCCTTGCGCTGCTGTCGGCGGGTGTGCCCCCGGTTATCGCCTCGGCGATGGGTTACGGCATCGGCATCATGGTCCACTGGATCCTGTCGAGCCGCAAGGTCTTTGCCGAGCAGGTGGCCGAGGGCGGGATCGAACGGACCAAGCAAAAGGCGATGTTCGTCGTCTCCGCGCTGATCGGGCTGGGTGTAACCACGGTGATCGTCGGCGGGGCAAGCGCTGCGGGGCTCGATCCCCGTATCGCCAAGCTCTGCGCCATCATCGTCAGCTTTGCGGTGACCTGGCTGCTGCGCAAGCGCGTGGTCTTTCGCTGATGGCATCGCTTTACCCGTCCGGCGCGCATCGGCCGGTCGGGGCCGCACCGCGCGGCGATGCTGCGAAACCTGCCTGGCAGCCGGTGCTGCTGAGCTGGATCGTTCTGGCCGCTGCGCTGATCGCGCTCAAGGCGCCGCAGATCGCGGCGATGCAGTTCGGCGATCCCGATGATGCGCTGCGTCTCGTGCAGGTGCGCGACCTCCTCGCTGGTCAGGCGTGGTTCGATCTTCACCAATACCGCGTCGCCGCGCCCGAGGGCGTCGTCATGCACTGGTCGCGGCTGGTCGACGTGCCGATTGCGGCGATGATCCTGCTGCTGAAGCCCCTGCTCGGCACCCATGCGGCGGAGCTCTCGGCGCTCGTCGCGGTCCCGCTCCTGACCCTGCTCTGTGCGCTCGCGCTCGTCGGACGCCTCGCCGCGCGCTATTTTGACCGCGAAGTGGCGCTGCTTGCCTGCCTGAGCTTCGCGCCCGCCTTGCCGCTGATGTGGCAGTTCACCCCGCTGCGGATCGATCACCACGGCTGGCAGATCGTCCTTGCGCTGGCGGCGCTGAATGGTCTCCATGCAGCCACGGCGCGGACCGGCGGCGCTGTCATCGGCCTTGCCCTTGCGGCGACCCTTGCCATCTCGATCGAGGGCCTGCCGCTCGCGGCGGTGTTCCTCGTGGTTTGCGGCCTCCGGGACCTGCGCGCATCTGCCGCGCGGTTCGACTGGCTCATGGCGGCGACCGGTGCGCTGGCGGCGGGATCGGCAGCGCTGTTTCTGGCGACGCGCGGCCTCGGGGATCTGACGCAGCGTTGCGATCAGGTCTCGCCGGTGCATCTTGCGATGTTCGCATGGACGGCAACCGGCGTTGCGGCGCTGCGCCTTATCGCGCCGCGCCATGCTGCCGCCGCACTGGGCGGGCTGGCGCTGACGGGCGCCGGGGCGCTTGCCATCCTGCTCGCCGCCGCGCCGCAATGCCGCAGTGGCGGCTTTGCGGCTCTCGATCCGCTGGTCCTGCGCTTCTGGCTCCCCTCGGTAGCGGAAGGCATGCCGTTCTGGCACGCCCGCCCGCACCTTGCCGCCGTGATCGTGGCCGGTCCGCTGATCGGCCTAATTGGCGCATGGCGGCTGTGGCGCACGAGTGAGCCTGCCCGGCAACGCGCGGTCTGGGGCGATCACCTGCTCGTCCTGATCGGCGCGTGGGTGATCGGCATGATGGTAGCGCGCGCCTCGGCAACCGCGCTGGTCTTTGCGGCGGTTCCGGCCGCGGCTCAGGTTTCGTGCTGGATCAACCAGCTGCGCAAGGCCGCGATGCCGAGGCGCCTTGCCGGTTATGCCGGCATGGCCCTGCTCCTCGTGCCGGGCATCCCTGTCGCGGTGGCCGCCAGCCTTGTCGCGCCGACTGCGGGCACCGCCGAAGCAGGCACAACCGCCACTGCCCTCTGCAGTTTCGACCGCGCCGCCCCTGCGCTCGACCGTCTCGCGCCGACCGACATTCTTGTGCCGCTCGACATGGGTCCGGACGTTCTGGTCCGCACGCACCAGCGCGTGGTTGCAACCGGACACCACCGGGGATCCGCAGCGATGCACGACGTGATCGCGGCCTTCCTTGCGCCTCCCGCCGAAGCGCGCACGATCATGCAGTCGCGCCATGCAACGATGGTGATCATCTGCCCTGCGCTCTCGCGCGATTCGGTCTACATCAAGGCCTCGCCGGATGGACTGATGGCCCGGCTCGTGGCGGGGCGGCCACCCGAATGGCTGGCGCCGGTCGATCTGGCGCCGGGCTCGGGACTGCAATTCTGGCGGGTGGTGCGATGAGCGCGCCTGCTCTTCCCTATTCTTTCAGCATGTGGGACTTCAGCTGATGGCTTCGTTGTTCGTGGGTGATGATCAGGCTGCCGCCGCAGCGCCATCGGTGACCGATCCGGCCCGTGGCGCGGGTGCGCGCGTGCTGGTCACCTGGGCCCTGCTCGCGATCACGATGATCCTCGTGAACCTCAAGCTCATCACGGCGATGCGTTTCGGCGATCCCGACGATGCGCTGCGCCTGCTGCAGGTGCGCGATCTGCTGGCCGGGCAATCGTGGTTCGATGTCCACCAGTACCGGATCGCCGCACCCGAAGGCGTCCTCATGCACTGGTCGCGGCTTGTCGATGCTCCCATCGCCGGCATGATCCTGCTGCTGCGCCCGCTGGTCGGTCCGGCCGGGGCGGAATTCGTGACGGTCATCGCGGTGCCGCTGCTGACCCTGCTCTGCGGCATGGCGCTGCTTGGCCGGCTGGCCGCGCGCTGGTTCAACGATGAAGTGGTGGCGCTTTCGTGCCTGATGATCGGCGTGGCACCCCCGGTGCTGTGCCAGTTCACGCCGCTGCGCATCGATCATCACGGCTGGCAGATCGTGCTCGCGCTCGTCGCGCTGAGTGGTCTCCATGCCCGGGATGCGCGCAAGGGCGGCGCGGTGATCGGCGTATCGCTGGCGGCCCTGCTCGCGATCTCGATCGAAGGTCTGCCGCTGACGGCGCTGTTCCTCGGCATCTGCGCGCTGCGCGGCCTGCGCGCGCCTGCTTCGCGGTTCGACTGGTTCCATGCCGCCTCGCTGGGCCTTGCGCTCGGCAGCGCGGCGATCTTTCTGGGCACGCGCGGCACCTACGATCTGGTGACGCATTGCGATGCGATCTCGCCGGTGCATCTGGCGCTGTTCGCGTGGGTTGCCGCCGGGGCGGCGGCGCTGCGCTTTGCCACCCCGCGCACGCTGGCGGGGCAAATCGCCGGGCTCGGCGTGATGGGAGCGGGGGCCGTGGCCATCATGTTCGGGGTTGCCCCGGAATGCCGCGGCGGCGCCTTCGTGATGCTCGACCCGCTGGTCAAGCGCTACTGGTACGATTCGGTGGCTGAAGGCATGCCCTTCTGGCACACCTCCGCGCCCATGGCGGCGGCGATTGTCGGCGGTCCGCTGGTCGGGCTCTACGGTGTGTTCCGCCTCATGCGCGATGCCAAGGATGCGCCGACGCGCCTGCTGTGGCTCGATCACATGCTGCTGCTGGCAGGCGCGTGGCTGATCGGCATGGCGGTGGCGCGCGCTTCGGCCACCGCGCTGGTGTTTGCCGCCGTGCCGGCCGCCGCGCTGATCCTCGGCCTCGTCTACCGCCTGCGCAGTGTGCCGATTCTGCCGCGGCTTGGCGGCTATGCCGTCGTCATGTCGCTCCTTGCGCCGGGGCTGCCCGTGGTGCTGGGGATGTTGGCCCTGAATCCCGCCTCGGCCAAGATTGCGTCCGATGGCACCGTCAAGGAGGCTGGCGGCGTGAAGATCGGCGCCATCGGCATGTCGCAGTGCCGCTATGACATAGCCGGTGAGGCGCTCAACCGGCTGCCCGCGACCGATCTCTTCGCTCCGCTCGATATCGGACCGGACCTGATCGTGAAATCGCACGACCGCGTGGTGGCGACCGGCCATCACCGCGGCGCTGCGGGCATGCACGACGTGATCGCCGCGTTCATGGCACCTGAGGCGGAAGCCCATGCGCTGGTCCGCAAGCGCCATGCCACGCTGATCGTCGTATGCCCGGACATCTTCGAGCCGGCGGTCTACGCCAGCCGTGCCCCCAAGGGCCTGATGGCGCAGCTCCTCGATGGCAAGGCGCCCGCATGGCTCCAGCCGGTGGACATCGCACCGGGTTCGCACATCAAGTTCTGGAAGGTTCTTAACTAGTCAGGGTTTTGCAGCGTGACCCAGATCGGCGCGTGGTCGCTCGCCTTTTCGCGCCCGCGATAGGCCTTGTCGACACCCGCACCGATCAGCCGGTCGGCAAGCTCGGGCGAGAGCAGGGCGTGATCGATGCGAAAGCCGTGATCGCGCTGCCACGCGCCTGCCTGATAGTCCCAGAACGTCCACAGGCCGCCGCGCGGGTGGTGCAGATCCAGTGCGTCGGTCCAGCCGTCGTTGAGCAGGCGGCGATAGGCATCGCGCGATTCGGGCTGCATCAGCGCGTCGCTCGCCATTGCGCGGATGTCCCACACGTCCTTGTCTTCGGGGATGACGTTGTAATCGCCGATCACGAGCGCGGGGACTTCCTCCGCTGCGATCTGGGCCATGCGCGTGCGGAGCCGCTCCATCCAGCGCAGCTTGTAATCGAACTTGGGCCCCGGCTGCGGATTGCCGTTGGGCAGGTAGATGCAGACGACGCGCAGGCCGAATACATCGGCCTCGAGATAGCGCGAATGCTCGTCCTCGGGCTCCCCGGCGAGGCCGCGCTGCACTTCCACCGGCGTCGTGCCGTCGGCCAGGATGGCGACGCCGTTGAAACCCTTCTGCCCGTGCCAGATCGCATGGTAGCCGATCTTGTGGAACTCGGCGGCAGGGAAGTCGGCGTCCTGCGTCTTGATTTCCTGCAGGCAGGCAACCGACGGGCGCGTTTCCTCAAGCCATTCGAGCAGGCGGGGCAGCCGCGCCTTGATCCCGTTGATGTTGAACGAGGCTACCTTGATCGTCACACCGAGAAGCTCGCGCCGCAGCCGCAGCCTGAGGCAGCTTGCGGGTTGGTAACGCGGAATGCCGCGCCGCCGAGCGATTCGACGTATTCGACGGTGGCACCGGCGATGAGATCGAGGCTCATCGCATCGACCAGCAGGCGCACACCGTCGGTTTCAGTGACGAGGTCGTCCGCCTCCGGTTCGCCGCCCATCTCGAACTTGTACTGAAAGCCCGAACAACCGCCGCCCTCGACCGCGAGGCGCAGCACGGCGGGGCGGTTCTGCTTGGCGGCAATCGCGGCGACGCGTGCGGCTGCGCTGGGGGCGAGCGTGACGCCGGCAAGCGCCGGATCAGAAAGCGTTGTGGTCATGGCCCCAAGATAGGCCGCCGAGGCGGCCCGCTCAAGTCACGCCGTCTGGATATATTCCCTGAGCGCCTCGGCCTCCGCTTCGATGCGGTCGATCCGGAACTTCACCAGATCGCCGATCGAGACGAAACCGACCATCCGGCCCTTGTCGATCACCGGCAAGTGGCGGACGCGCCGCCGGGTCATCAGCGCCAGCGCTTCGAGCGCGCTCTGATCCGGGCTGACCGAGATGACCGGCGCGGTCATGACGTCGCGCACGTGCATCTGCAGCGCGGCGGCACCGTGGGTCTTGAGTGCGTAGAGCACATCCCGCTCGGAAAAGATTCCGGCGACTTCATTCCCGGCGTCGGTGACGGGCAAGGCCCCGATCCGGCGTGTGGCGAGTGTTTCTACAGCGTCGGCAACGAGATCGTCGGCATGGCAGTGCCATACCTCTCCCGAGCGGCCGGCGATCAACAGCGCGATCGACATGGCTTCCTCCTTCTCCCTTCGGGGAGAACCCGCTTGAGCGGCAAGTCGTTCCAATGCTTGCCGATTCGCCGATCATGCCACCAAAGGGCAGGCGGGGAAAGCGATTGCCTTGGCGCAGCGCGCGGCGCATGGAAGCGGCCATGGCAAACCCCGTTCGCCCCTCCCCGCTGGACGATCCGGACTACGCGCAATTCGCGTGGGGCCGCTATTTCCGGGTCATGCGCTGGATGGGGCTGCTGACGCTGGTCGTGATGGCCGCTGCCGCATGGTATCTCTATGCGGCGGTCGGGCTGGTCTCGATCCACCTCTACATCGCGGCCATGCTGGGCATTGGCCTGACGATGATGCTGATGGCAGCGCTGATGGGCCTCGTCTTCCTTTCCAGCGGAACCGGGCATGACGAAGCCGTCGACAACGGCCTCGAGCAGCACGTCGATTCGTGGTGGAAATAGGCAATCAGTCGGGCGGGTTGAGCCGGTAATCCTCGACCGGAACACCGCCGATCACGTGCTCCTGGATGATCCGTTCGAGCACTGCGGGCGTGCAGGAGTGGTACCAGACGTTGTCCGGATAGACGAGCGCGACCGGGCCTGCGGCGCAGACGCGCAGGCAGCCGACCTTGTTGCGCAGCACGCCTTGCGGTCCGCCAAGCTTGAGCTCGCCAAGGCGGCGCTTGAGGAAGTTCCACGCTTCCTCGCCCGCCTCGCGCGGGGCGCACTTGTCCTTGTCGGGCCCCGCGCAGAGCAGGATGTGGCGCTGGGGTGCGAACCCGCCCAGCCCCGCAACCGCCTGCCGTGCCAGCGTGAGTTCATCAGGCTTCACCGGATCAGCCATGCATCGAGCCTTTCGCGCAGCGCTGGATCGATCGGCTGCGGACGCTCGCCGTCGGTAAACACGATGGTGACATGGGCAGTCGCCACCGGGCGGCCATCCTGGAGGAGGAGCTGGCGGAGGCTCCAGCTGCTGCGTCCGCCGGGCAGCGCGCCGACGCGGCATTCGAGGCCCGCCGGGTAATAGGCCTGCGCAAGGTAGTCGATGGTCACGTTGGCGACCATGAAGCGCGCGCCGTCGGTGTTCTTCGGCATGCCGACCGCGGTGAGGAAGCGCAGCCGCGCGTCCTCGAACACGGCAGCCATCGCCACGTTGTTGATGTGTCCGTTGGGATCGAGATCGGCGAACCGCGTGGTGACAGCGTTGCCGAAAGGGTAGCGCGCGGGATCGAACAGCGCGGGATCAGGTCTGGCCATGGAAGCCCCCTAGCAGGGGAAAGCGCGCCGATCAGCCCTTCTTGCCGACGATCCGCGCAATTTCCATCGCGACCAGCTTCTCGACCATCGGCGGCAGGTTCTTGTCGAGCCATTCGGCCAGCGCCGGTCGGAGCATCTCGCGCACGAGGCTTTCGAGCGAGGTTTCCCCAGAGCGGACGATCTGGGGCGATGCACCGGGGGCCGACAGCATCGCAAGTGCGGCGAGCGAATCGCGCATCGAAGCGGTGGCTTCCTCGGCCAGCAGCGGCGCGTCCTCGTCTTCTTCGGCCTCGAACTGCGCCGCGCGATCTTCGTTCAGGATCTGGGCGGCGACTTCGCTGAGATCGAGCACGTCAGCCGGGAACGAGGCCGGACGACCTTCGCCGCGTGCGACCGGACGAGCGGATACGCGGGGAGCCAGTGCCGCCTCGGGAGCGGCATCACGGCGGCTGCGTTCACGTGCGGCTTCGGCGCGGTTGTCGCGCGCGATCACCTTCTTGATCGATTCGAGGATTTCCTCGACCGAAGGTTCCGAAGCCTGGCGCATGCTTATCCCCACACAGTCAGATTAGGCCGAATCAGTGAACCCGAATCAAAGGCCCACCCCATCCGCCTGTACCATTACGGCACGGTTTGTGGAGGAATAGTTGCAGTTTGCGCTGGCGTGTCAACCGTGCGGGTCGCCTTGGGCGGCGTCGGGGCATCGAGCGCCCAGTCGAATACGCGGCTGCGCACGCGGCGATAGTTGACCTCGGGATCGTAGAGTGTGGCCGGATCGAAGCCGAGATCGGCGGCCTGCGCCTTGCCCATCGCGGCGAGCAGGTTGAACGAGGCGACATAGGCATTGCGCCGTGCCGCGACGAGGCCGACCTGCGCGCGCAGCAGCTCCTGCTCGGCATCGAGGATGTTGAGGATCGTGCGATTGCCCACCGTGTTCTCCGCGCGCACGCCTTCCAGGCTGAGCGCTGCGGCATCGACGGCGGTCTGGTTCAGCTTGATCACGTCATTCGCGGCGCGCCACTGGGTATAGGCCGAACGCACATTGGCGATCACCTGGCGCTCGGTGCCGATTTCCTGCTCCTGCACGGCGCTCGCGGTGGCCTGGGCCTGGCGCTGGCGCGCGGCGGGAAGTCCGCCCTGGAACAGCGGGATCGAGATGCGCGCACCGGCCTGCGCGGTGGTCTGGTTCTGGACGAAGTTGCGGCCGGAGAGGCCGCCGCCGCCCAACGAGTTGAAATAGGTCGAGTATTCGCCCGAGGTATAGAGCGAGATCGTCGGCAGGCGGCCCGCACCGGCAGCCTTGGCATCATAGCCGGCGGCCTTGGTGCGCTGACGCGCGGCTTCCAGATCGGGATTGTTGTCGAGCGCGATCTGCACCGCTTCCTCGGGCGAGGACGGCAAGCCCGCCAGCGGCGGCGGCGGCTGGAGATCGCTCGGCACCTGCCCGACGATCTGGACGTAGCGCTCCCGGCTCGCCACGAGTGCGGCCTCCGCGCTGCGCAAGTCGGCGCGCGCAAGAGCAAGGCGCGAATTGGACTGCGCAACGTCGGTGCGCGTCACATCGCCGATTTCGAAACGGTCGGTGGTCGCCTTGAGGTTGACCTCGAGCACCTGCACGTTGTTGCGATTGAGCCCGACTGTCGCCGAATCGCGGATCACGTCCATGTAGGCGGCGACGACCTGGCTGAACACACCGGCCTCGGTGCCGCGCAGGCTGGCTTCACCGGCTTCGACGCGGATCTTTGCCGCGGCCAGCGAATTGCGCACCGCGCCGCCCGAGTAGACGGGCACGTTGAGCTGGGGATCGACCGTCATCAGGCGCTGCGGCGCGATGAAGGCGTTGGGGCCCTGCTTGAGGAACTCGGTGTAGTTGATCGTGCCCGTCAGGCTGGGCAGGCCGGGCGCGCGGGCGATCGGTACGTTCTCGTCGGTCGCGCGCAGGTTGGCGCGCGCAGCGTTGAGATCGGGATTGCCGGCATAGGCCGCAGCCAGCGCGCCCGGCAGATCGTCGGCATGCGCAGGCGCAGCGGTAGCAGCAAGCGCCAAGGCAAGCGCCGAGAGCGCGGGAGCAGCGCGAAAGGCGCGGATCATGGGGTTCAGAAGCTCCACTTGCGCGCGGCGGCGAAGGGGGCCAGGGCTGCGAAATCGGCCTCGGCCAGCACGGTCAGCGCCAGCGCGCCCGCCACCTTGCGGCCCAGCGCAAGGCGCGTCACGCCGCGTTCGACCACGCCGGTGACGATGCGGCCATCGGCGGCGACCACAGCGGCGAGTGCCGCCGGCAGTTCTTCGATGGCGCCGTCGACCAGCACGAGCGAGTGTTCGCCGGCACTGGCCCAATCGCCCGTCGCGGCAACGAGCGTGACCTTGCCGGCCAGCTTGCCGGCCAGTGCGGCGAGGTAGCCGCCGGGGTTGCCGATCACCAGCACGCTGTCGTCAGCGGTGGGTTCGGCAGCGGTCAGCATCTGGCCATAGGTCAGCGCGGGCGAAAGCACTGCGCCATTGTCCAGCGCAACGGCGCGATCAGCATAAGCGACCGGGCGGCGCGCTTCGGGCACGAAATCTTCGCGCGGCACGGCGAGAAACGCGGCGAGAATGGCCAGATCATTGACACCGCTTACGCGCAGCTGGCTATCGATCATTGCGCGGCGCGCTGCCTCGCTGCCGGCCTCTGCCACTGTCGCGCGCTCTTCCACTACCGTCATGAATTCCCTCATCTGCGAGCTCGGACTGCTGAGCCGGCCAAACCGGTGCAATCCTGACCGTGGGCCGCACCTTGCTCTGCGGCCAAATCCATCCAAGCCCTTAGAATATCGTCTTCGGCGCGCCAAGCGCTTTGCATGACGCTGGTCGATGGCTAAACGGCAGTTCATCGAAAGGGGCCTGCATGGCGTGGGCCTGAACCAGCGGAAGGAACCAGCGATGGCAGACATGACGACGATCCGGGAGGAAGACCTCATCGAGAGCGTGGCCGATGCGCTGCAATACATCAGCTACTTCCACCCGATGGACTACATCCGCGCGCTGGGCGAGGCTTACAAGGCCGAACAGGGCCCCGCCGCCAAGGACGCCATCGCCCAGATCCTGACCAACAGCCGCATGTGCGCCGAAGGGCACCGCCCGATCTGCCAGGATACCGGCATCGTCAACGTGTTCGTGAAGTGGGGCCAGGATTGCCGGCTCGAAAGCGACAAGAGCCTGCAGGACGTCGTCGATGAAGGCGTGCGCCGCGCCTACCTCGATCCCGAGAACAAGCTGCGTGCATCGGTGCTGGCGGACCCCGCCTTCACGCGCCGCAATACGCGCGACAACACGCCGTGCGTTCTCCACGTCGAGATGGTCAAGGGCAACAAGGTTTCGGTCGATGTCGCGGCCAAGGGCGGCGGCAGCGAGAACAAGTCGAAGTTCAAGATGATGAACCCCAGCGATTCGATCGTCGACTGGGTGCTCGAGATGCTGCCGCAGATGGGCGCCGGCTGGTGCCCGCCGGGCATGCTCGGCATCGGCATCGGCGGCACGGCGGAGCACTGCGTGCTGCTTGCCAAGAAGGCGCTGATGGAGCCGATCGACATGGCCCAGCTCAAGCTGCGCGGCCCGCAGAACGATATCGAGGCGCTGCGCATCGAGATCTTCGACAAGGTCAACGCGCTTGGCATCGGCGCGCAGGGCCTTGGCGGGCTTTCGACGATTCTCGACGTGAAGATCATGGATGCGCCCTGCCACGCGGCAGGCAAGCCCATCGCGATGATCCCCAATTGCGCCGCCACCCGCCACGCGCACTTCACGCTCGATGGTTCGGGTCCCGCCTTCCTCGAGGCGCCCAAGCTCGATGAATGGCCGGATGTGCACTGGACGCCCGATGCGGCCGCCAAGCGCGTCAACCTCGACACCCTGACGGCGGAAGAAGTGCAGAGCTGGAAGCAGGGCGACCGCCTGCTGCTCAACGGCAAGATGCTCACCGGCCGCGATGCTGCGCACAAGCGGATCGCCGACATGCTGGCCAAGGGCGAGGAGCTGCCGGTCGATTTCAAGGGCCGCGTGATCTACTACGTAGGCCCGGTCGATCCGGTGCGCGAGGAAGTCGTCGGCCCTGCCGGTCCGACCACCGCGACGCGCATGGACAAGTTCTCCGACACGATGCTGAACCTCGGCCTGCTCGCCTCGGTCGGCAAGGCGGAACGCGGCCCGGCGGCGACCGAATCCATCGCCAGGCACAAGTCCGCCTATCTCATGGCGGTGGGCGGTGCGGCCTACCTCGTGGCGCGGGCGATCAAGCAGTCCAAGGTGGTCGGCTTTGCCGATCTCGGCATGGAAGCGATCTATGAATTCACCGTGGAGGATATGCCGGTCACGGTCGCGGTCGATTCGACCGGGCAGAACGTTCACCAGCTCCCGCCGCTGGTGTGGAAGAAGAAGATCGCGGACGAGGGTCTGCTGCCAGCCTGATCCGGG